>PAZD01000019.1 GCA_002715405.1 Acidimicrobiaceae bacterium | reverse complement strand
GTGGTTGTTCCATCACCTGCGACGTCGTCAGTTTTCTTTGCAACCTCTTTTACCAACTCCGCACCGATACGTTCGTAAGGGTCTTCCAGATCAATCTCTTTTGCAATAGAGACACCATCATTTGTGATTGTAGGCGCCCCCCATTTCTTATCGAGTACGACGTTACGCCCTTTAGGCCCAAGGGTTACACGGACAGCGTCAGCAAGAGTATTCATGCCTGCTTCAAGACCTCGTCGGGCTTCTTCATCAAATGAAATGATCTTTGCCATTAAAATATCTCCTCTTTGGCTTTCTATTTATAAGAACAATACGTTTTGCTTTTTTATTCCATTTATTTTTTACATTTAAACCAAAAAATAAAATGTTTTTCAGCATAGTAATGGTACTGAAATGACCAAATGATTCCGACTTGAGAGGAAAAGATCTTTATTTCTTAATAGATAAGTATCGGCGATCCACCTGCGACAGCAGGAATTATTGAGATTGTTTGTCCATTAGTTACCAAAGTCTCTAACCCCTGGAGAAAACGAATGTCTTCATCTTCAAGGTACATATTTACGAACCGCAATAAATTTCCATCTTCGTCGACTAGGCGGCCGTCAAAATCAGGATAATTTTGGCAGAGCTCGGCAACAATGTCAGCAACAGTCCCTTCGCTGGCGCTGACTTCAGATTCTCCAGACGTTAAGATTCTTAAGGTTGTGGGAATACGGATCTTAACGGACATATTGTGAATTTATCGGGAATAAGTTCCTTTGCTTCAGATAACCCGAAATTTACTTTTGTTCGTCGGTTTCGCGGTGGATCTGTCTTGTTGCGGCTCTACCGTGGGCGAGGTGAAACTTCACGGTGTAATTAATGCGTCTCATGACTCTTTAGCTGACTTCTCTATCGCTACTACCGTTGGTGAAACTATTGCTCGAGCGAAAGATTTGTTGCAGCAAGGCTGTATAGGAATTGATATTGGTGCTGCCGGTTCAACCCAATACGCTGATCGTGTTAGCACTGAAGAAGAGTGGCAGCGCCTCGATGGGAAATTACAAGCTCTTGCGGAGCTGGAAATCGAGCTATCTATCGACACCTGGAACCCAGAAATCATGGAGCGGGCACTGGATGCTGGAGCAAATTTCATGAATGCGTCCGATGGGCTCCAGGATCCAGCAATGGTAGAAATCGCCGCTGATCGTGGTGTACCAGTGATACTCCCTTTTCTTAACGGAGATGACCCGAAAAGCCTCGAATTTGTTACTGGAGATCCGCTTGCAACGATTCTTTTATGGTTTGAGAATGCACTTGAAAGGTTAGATCAAGCAGGAGTAAACAAGGAGCAGTTGATCTTAGATCCTGGAACTGGTTTCGGACCTGCTGATTGGGCTTGGGAGGACCGTTTCAGATTTCAAGAAAAGATTTATAGGAATTTAGAACGTCTGCGTGTCTTTGAGCTTCCGATATATATTGCTCTTCCATAGAATATGGAGGATGGCCGAAGGGACTTACTGGATATTCTCCTCGATGTTGGTTTTGACTATGGCCGAACGCATATTCCTGAGCAGATTCTAGAAGCACAAAGAGAACTGGATGGAACCTGATAAGTCCTCAGATGGTGAATGTATTTGCTAAACGGTTAACGTTCACGACGAATAGTGACAGCAGAATGGTCGACCAGATGAGGTACTGGAGGTCGAAGTTTCCGAATGGTGATGGTAACCGCATCGACCGCATGAATGCGAAGAGTTTCGTCAGCAATTCTTTGCGCAACCCGCTCAAGTAGTTGATTACTCTCGCCTGAAATGACGTTTACGACAACTTCAACTATTTCAGCGTAATTGACAGTATCGGTTAACTGGTCGGTTTGACCGGATTTGCTTAGATCGCTTTCCAAAGAGATATCAACTTCAAATGGTTGAGCTCGTTCTTGTTCTTCTGGCAGAACACCTATTGTCCCTAAAGCCTTTATACCCTTTAACTCGATTAGATCAGCCATAGATACCCCCTCACCTTTTAATACTATCGGCCTTTTTTCCAGTTCGAGATGGCCTTCTCTGCTACTAAGGCTATGGATTTTTGTGTTTTTGTATAGGCGTTATCTCTCCCTACCTCCTCTTCTAACCCATAGATCGGAACAGAGGGGGTAACCGATTTCTCCCATCCACCTGCGATGATGATTGCTGGCGTTCCAGTTTCTCGGGCTAGTTCTAATACTCCACCCACAACTTTCCCACCGAAGCTAGATTCATCAACATGACCTTCCCCTGTGATAACAAGATCTGCTTTTTCAATAGAATCTAAAAGCTCTACCGCCTCCGAAACCGCATCAAAACCGTTTACTAAAGTGGCTCCAACAGATGCAAGTCCACCCGCAAATCCTCCGGCTGCACCTGCCATTTCCATCGTTGAAACATCCTTACCTCTATCTTCTAGATACATCTGCGCAACTCTTTCAAGTCGGCGTTTGAGAAACTGAACTTGAGATGGAGAAGCGCCTTTTTGGGGTCCAAAGGTTTCAGCAGCCTGATTGAAGGGTGTTTTCACATCACATGCGATAGTTATGGATACTTCTCTGAGCCGTTGAAGAGGATGTAACGCCTCAAGGGCACCCAAACCACCATCTGTGGTTGCTGAACCTCCAGCACCCACCAGTATCTCTCTTGCCCCCCTTTCGATCGCTATTGCGATTAATTGTCCTGTCCCATAAGTTGTCGCAGCAATGGGATCATTATTTTCAGGCCCACCTACGAGGGTGAGACCTGAGGCTTCAGCCATTTCGATAACAGCAAAGTCCCCGTGAAGCCTCCATTGGGCTTCTACCGGATTGTTATGGGGATCTAAAACGGTATCGTTTCTGTTTGGCCCCCCAAATGCTTGAACCGTTCCTTCTCCCCCATCCGCGAGTGGCTGAAGGTAGACCGTATCGTCGTTCCCTAGGGCGGTGCGAATGGATTCAGCCACTACTTGAGCTGATGCCGTTCCTTTAAACTTGTCTGGGGCTACAAGGATCCTCATGAGAGGCTTTACATTTTATTCTTCAGGGGGGTACAGGTCAGACCCTAATAGCACCAAGATATTTGCTTCTGCCAGATCTGTAACTGGTAGCGCTGCTGGCATCGGAATGACATTTGCAGAGTCAGCATTAATTATGAGGCCAACATTTCGGGCATCAAGCTCATATCCATTCGCATAATAGACGAACGAGAACTCAGGAACTTCTTCACTTGTAGCATTTACCGGAGGGAGACCATTGTACCCTTGGTCAGAAATGAGCACTTCTCGGATTGCTCCCGCAGCACCTGAGACTTCCGTTCCGTTAGCAACAAGTACACGAACCTCAGCTGGAGGGTGGAGGACTGATTCACTACTAGAAACTGGGGCTGCTTGTGTCGGAGCATTACTTTGAGGGGTTTCGCTTTCTTCTGTGACAGCTTCTTCCTCTTCAGTTGATTCCGTTTCACTCTCAGTGTTTGTTTCACTAGCTGACTCAGTATTTTGGACTGCCGATAATGATCCAGATGAATTTGAGGTGTCATTGAAACCTTCGCTGAGAACAATGATTCCTATTGCAACAAAAACCCCAAGAAGTAAAACTCCTTTTCCGGCAATATTCATAGCAAGTTCTCCTGAGATGTTGTCTGCAGCGTCTTTCTATTCTAAAACTTACAGATAGTTTTAGCGAATTGGAGACTGAATCAAGGGGATTCCATATCGCGTTGAACGACGTTGAGTACGTAACCGGCGTAAGCGGAGAATCACGAGAGGGTCGTATTGGAGAGCTTCTTCCGTATCTAAAATGGCATTCCGTATCTGATAATATCTGGATGGAGAAAGGCCAAAATTTGTCCTGATGGCAGCTTCTTTAGAGTCTTCTAGCCGCCAAGCCGTTCTTTCGAAATCAATAATTGCAATGTCTCGATCGCTAAGTGCCACAGAATAATGGTAGACGTGTAGAAGTAGGCATCTGTGGATGTTCGACTTCAAATGGAAAGATCAACCAATTGATATCTCATTGATACGATGAATTATCAGAATACTGATCTTATTTCTGAAGAAATTTAGAATGAGCCGGGTGTCGGAATCGAACCGACGACATCTTCTTTACAAGAGAAGTGCTCTGCCAACTGAGCTAACCCGGCGTGTCTTTAGTTTACGAAAATACATTCCATTACATGTTTTGTAAGCGGCGTTTTTTAGCGATTTCAAAACAAGCTACCGCTGCCGCTGCCGAAACATTAAGAGAATCTATCGAACCTATGAGTGGAATCTTGGCGATCAAATCGCATCTTTCCCGACTTAATCTACCTAGCCCTTGCCCTTCACTGCCTAGTACAAGAGCGACAGGCTCATCAGTTACTTCTAATTCATAGATATCCGTTACCGAGTCCGCGTCAAGACCGACTGTCCAAACCCCCTGTCCTTTAAGTAAGTTAAGCCCTTTCGGTATGCTGCTCACTGAAGCGATGGGAAGATGCTCTATCGCTCCTTGTGCGGTTTTGGTCACGGCGGGTGTGATTCTAGTGGCACCGTGTTTTGGAAGTAGCACGCCTGTCACTCCGGCACATTCAGCTGTTCTGAGCATTGCACCCAAGTTGCGAGGGTCCATAATACCGTCCATGACAAGTAAGAACGGTTTCCCCATGGGGGATGACAAAAGGTCCTCAATTTCAAGATTTGGGAGAGGTTCCGCGAACGATACAACTCCCTGCGGTGATTCAGTTACTGCGAGTGAATCAAATTTTGATCGTGTTACTTCGCGAAGTGGAACTCTTTTTTCCAACGCAAGGTCTTTAATTTGGGCAAGAATAGGAGAGGGATCAAGATCAGTAATAAGCACTACTTCCCGAACTCTACGATTTCCGGCTGCGAGAAGTTCGCGAACTGCCTGCCTTCCTTCAACAACATCGCCTCCCAGGCCTTTGTTAGGACTGGTCCGATTACTTCTTTCGTGTATTTGTTTACCCCGATCCTGCCTGTGTCGGTTCCCCTGCCGATTTTGGCGAGAATTGTTCTTTCGGGTTGTCTTCCGGTTTCTTGAGTTCTTAGCCATCTTGATCGCTCAGTAGGCTTATAGCAAAACATGCAATTCCATTGAAGTTTGTATAACCCTCCGCAGTTTTACCTTTAAGTGTCACTGGTGCTTGGACTATGGCTGAAATATTTGATTCCATTTCTGTTCGTCTTGGCTGTATTTTTGGGTGGTCTGCAATAATCGAACAATCTATATTGACAACACCCCATCCTTCATTTTTTAGCTTTTCCACAACGCGGCGTAATAGATCAATGCTGCTAGCGTTGAGATATTCTGGGTCACTGTCCGGAAATAATGTTCCGATATCACCAAGCCCAATCGGACTAAGAAGAGAATCTATGCAAGCATGAATGATTACATCTGCATCCGAGTGACCTGCAAGTGCATATTCTGATTCGAAAATTACCCCACCTAGAACCAAGGCCCGATCAGGGTCAGAAATATAGCCGTGCGAATCATATCCATGGCCGACTCTGATCATTCTTTGCTCCCCTCTTTGGCTGAAACCATACCACCATGATGGGATTTGGCATGATATTCAAATCGGTTTGTACTAATCAACATACATGACTCTTTTCTAGAAACCTGAAGAACTTACCTATGATTTAAGGTGATCAAAGTGCCTCAACGTATTAGGCTTATAGGCACAATGATTGACGTTGACTTTCTTTCCTCTATAGACCTGTTCAGTGAAGTAGACCACGACTTGCTTAAACCTATTGTTGAGAAATCTTTAGTAAGTGAGCTTCAGCGAGGAGATATCTTATTCAGCGAAGGAGATAGCGCCAATGATCTATACATTGTCCTTGATGGACGGGTAGCTATAGCGAATAGATCATTTGATGGACGCGAGTCAGTTGTCGCCCTTATGGAATCTGGGGACTTGTTTGGAGAAATGCCACTTTTCCGTCCTGATGGGCGTTCTGCCGACGCGAGGGTTCTTGAAAACTCTTCAGTAGTGATTATTCCCTATGCTCCAGTAAAAGCCCTCTATAGCGAACACCCTGAGTTGCTATGGAAAATTGTTGATATGTTGACGGAGCGGCTAAAAACCATGGATATAGCTTTAGCTGATTCGATGTTTTTAGATGTTACGGGAAGAACGGCAAAGCGACTTCTTGAACTCGCGGGCGAAAGTGAAGAGTTTGAGCTTCCTGTCACTCAGGAAGAGTTGGCTGGGATGATCGGGGCCTCAAGGGAACGTGTGAACAAGTCGCTGTCATCATTTATCAAGCTTGGTTGGCTCGAACAAAGTGGCGAAAAGTACGTCATTCTTGATCGAGAACAACTAGAAATACGATCGACCTAAGCTATAGGTCGGTTACCGTCGCGTAAATTCTGAAAGTTTTCTTACAACAGGATGCGATGTAGAAGGGTTAATGTCGGTTCCAGTATTGAAATAAACGGTTTTCATCCCTAGGTTTGCTGCAGAATCTAAGGCATTCTCTGAACCATCAATGACAAGGCAGGATTGAAATGGGATCGCAGCTGCTTTCCGGAGAATTTCGAAGGCTGCTGGATCAGGTTTTCGGACTCCAGATTCTGCACTTACTACCCAAGGTTGCATCCCATGGAGCCCATAAAGGTCCCGAAGAGCATGTGACCATTCTGCGAAATCGTTTGTCACCACTCCTATGGGAACTCCTCGTTTATGCATCGTCTGGAGGAAATCTTTAGCACCAGGTCGTAAATCAAAACTACGGACGTATTCCTTGTCAATCTCTAAGGAATCTCCCTCAACTCCAACTTGTTTCCAAAAATCTTCTGAGGAAAGCCGACCCAGCGTCCCTTGGCGATAAAGTTCAATGATTTCTTCCTCGTCGAGATCTCCACCTTTTCTGCAGATGAATTCTGTGAGATGATCCTTTGGATCATTACTTTGGTGAAAAAGAACTATATGCATATCTACTACGAGTAGACGGACGGACGATGATTGTTGAGGGACAGCGGGAGTTGGAGATTGTGAACTTCCCGGAATAGTTGAGGCCGTCGGAGAAGGGCGGCGTGGCGGTTGCTTCTTTGCATGTCGAATATCTAAGAGCCAGTTCATAGCTGTCATAAGTAATGCCAAGCCAAGTAGTGCAAGAAGCGCCCATATCACCCAACCTAGAATCTGGTTTCCTCTGTGTATGTTCTCCCCGCTCGCGTCTATAGAGCGTTGTTGGCCCAGTGGAATGTCATATGACTGTTCACCCGCTCCTGGGAGATTAACTACTACTTTCATCATTACGCTGTCTTCTGGTTTCTGGCCAAGTTCAGCTTCTAGCTTTTCAAGAGATATTCCTAAAGGCGGTTCTTCAAGAAGGCCAGATAATTCAGTGTCCGTGAACAAGTCAAATCCCTCTCGGAGATCTACTTTCCCTGAGATCCCGTAAGTACGTTTAGGTTTCGTCGAATCTATTGAGATTTCCCAATCGTTGAACGCTGTTGGTGAACCAGTTAATTCTTCAAGAATATTTTGGAGGTCTTCAGGGCTAAGAAAAGGTTTCGAGGCTTCGTACCAGACACGACCATCCGCTGCCTTCCCGGTTGCTTCAAAATCCCATCCACTTGCAGCGAGGTCGGTAGTGCGCAAAATTGTCTCAAGATCAGCGAAGATATCTTGATCCTGAGCGATAGGATCTAGGCCAACACCAGCAGAAACTAATCCAGTGCCATCTTCCTGAACATTTATAGTTATCTTGATCTGAAGATTACAGGCAGCTACCAAGAACATAAGCACAAGAGATAGGCAAACTATTTGGATTTTTCGCAAAGCCACCTATGCATCGTAACCCGAACCTTCAAAGACTCCGAATGTTTCTTCAAACTTGGGAGATGAAATGTTTCAAAGATTAGTTATTCTGCGATGACAAATTCTTCTACAGATGGTGGTTCAAAGCCTTCAACGGCGTTAAACACAATTGACATTTGATTGGGGTTATCTTGATCTGGTTCTACATCTACAACAATAATTTGTCCAGCTTTAAATTCTTTAAGAAGGAGCCTTTCAGAAAGTGGATCTTCGACTAGACGTTGGATTGCTCGACGCAGAGGTCGGGCTCCAAGTTCCGGGTCATAACCTTTGTCAGCAAGGTGATGCTTTGCGTCAACTGTCACTTCCAGGCCCATCCCTTGTGACTCGAGCTGAATAGCAACGCGAGCAACCATAAGATCTACGATCTCGGTTACTTCACTTCGAGATAACTCATGGAAGACGATGACTTCATCAACACGATTGAGGAACTCTGGACGGAAATGTTCTTTCAGAGATTCAGTAACTTTTTCTTTCATACGATCGTATGTCACTGATTCATCGTTCTTGGTGAAACCTAGATTCGCTTTTCTAAGGTCTCGAGTTCCGAGATTCGATGTCATAATTAGCACTGTATTACGGAAGTCAACTGAGCGTCCTTGGCTGTCAGTAAGTCTTCCTTCTTCGAGTATCTGTAGAAGAGTATTGAAAACGTCGGGGTGCGCTTTTTCGATTTCATCGAATAGGACAACAGAAAATGGTTTTCGCCGGACAGCTTCAGTTAACTGTCCCCCTTCTTCATAACCTACATATCCAGGGGGTGACCCTACGAGCCGACTCACTGTATGTTTTTCCATGTATTCAGACATATCAAGGCTAATCAGGGCCTGTTCATCTCCGAAAAGAAACTCAGCCAAGGTTTTGGCTAATTCGGTTTTACCGACACCGGATGGTCCAAGGAAGATAAATGAGCCGGAAGGACGTTTAGGATCTTTCAAACCGGCTCGAGTTCGACGGATTGCTTGGCTCACTGCTTTGATGCTGTCCTCTTGACCAATTACACGTTTGTGGAGTTCTGTTTCCATTCGGAGAAGTTTTGCGGTTTCTTCTTCCGTTAATTTGTAGACAGGAATACCGGTCCATACTGAGAGGACTTCGGCGATGGCTTCTTCATCTACTTCATCAAAAAGGTCAACGCCGGAGTCTTTCATTTCTGTCTCCATGTCTTCCTTCTTCTGTAGAAGATCCTTTTCTCTGTCGCGAAGACGTCCTGCTTCCTCAAAGTCCTGTGTTTCAACTGCTGCTTTCTTTTCCTGTGTTACTTGGGCGAGTTCGTTTTCAACTTCTTTAAAGTCAGGGGGGGTTTCCATTCTCCGAAGACGAAGTCGGGATCCTGCTTCGTCGATAAGGTCTATAGCTTTATCAGGAAGATGTCGATCTGAAATATACCTATCAGCTAAATTGGCGGCTGCTACTACAGCTTGGTCAGTGATTGTGACCTTATGGTGGTCCTCGTAACGATCGCGGAGACCTTTGAGAATCTCGATGGTAAGCGGCACAGATGGCTCATCAACAACTATTTTTTGAAAGCGGCGTTCAAGGGCTGCGTCTTTTTCTAAGTGTTTGCGATATTCGTCTAAAGTTGTCGCTCCGATGGTTTGGAGCTCCCCTCTAGCGAGCATAGGTTTAAGAATCGAAGCCGCATCTATAGCTCCTTCCGCCGCTCCTGCTCCAACAAGTGTGTGCAATTCATCAATAAAAAGGATGATGTCGCCTCGCGTTTTAATTTCCTTAAGAACTTTCTTCAGCCGTTCTTCAAAGTCACCCCGATACCGAGATCCTGCAACTAGAGCGCCAAGATCCAGTGTGTACAGTTGCTTGTCTCTTAAAGGCTCAGGGACGTCGTCTGCCGCGATTGATCTCGCTAATCCTTCAACGATTGCGGTCTTTCCAACTCCAGGTTCGCCAACAAGTACCGGATTATTTTTCGTTCTTCGACTTAAAACTTGCATAACTCGTTCAGTTTCTCGGACTCTCCCGATAACTGGATCTAATTTTTTCTCACGGGCTAATTGTGTAAGGTTTCGTCCGAACTGGTCAAGAACTAATGATCCTGATGCTGAATCACCACTTCCTCCTCCAGTTGTAGCTGAAGCTCTTTCTTTCCTTCCACCTTCAGCCCCTGTTCCTTCAGAACCCGAGTAGCCGGATAGTAGTTCAATGACCTGTTGGCGCACTCGGGACAAGTCTGCTCCTAATTTTGTAAGGACTTGAGCGGCAACGCCTTCACCCTCTCGGATGAGTCCTAAGAGGATGTGTTCGGTNCCGATGTAATTGNGACCGAGTTGAAGAGCTTCGCGAAGGCTTAGCTCTAGAACTTTCTTTGCTCGAGGGGTGAACGGGATATGTCCACTTGGTGATGAACCTCCCTGTCCGATAATTTCTTCAACCTGATCGCGGACTGCTTGGAGTGAAATACCCAAAGATTCGAGAGCTTTTGCCGCAACACCTTCGCCTTCATGGATGAGTCCTAGGAGGATGTGTTCGGTTCNGATGTANTTGTGATTAAGGAGGCGCGCTTCTTCCTGTGCAAGAACCACGACCCTCCGTGCTCTATCTGTAAACCTTTCGAACAAAAGCTCACCCTTTCATGAATTATTCGTATTCTAGTGCTTCACGTAACAATACGATAAACGTACTTTAAAGACACTACTTTTCCTTGTCACCTATGTACAACACAAAAAACATGGTATTTCTTCCAAAAAATTACAATTATCTGTATCCAATATCTTCCTTCCGTATTTCTTTCTAGATTTTTAGACAGATTTATCGATTGTCAAAGCTAAATTCTCTCTTATGGGAGATAGTTCTTTGAACAATTCTTTCTATGAAGTGGCGTATCGGTAAAGGGCTCATACACTGCCCAGATATGGCTCTAATCTCACATTTGGCGGCTCTTCCGACACTAGAAGATGACCTTGGCCACGTTGAAACAAATCTTGAGAGCTCGGTTGTAGCAAAGGACCCTTATTTAACGGAAATAGCGAAACATTTGATTACTGCTGGCGGTAAACGAGTTCGGCCGGGTTTCACAATTGCTTCTGCTGGAGTGGAGAATATAACGGCTACGCCGGCAACGAAAGATGTTCTTATGGGCGGAGTAGCGGTTGAACTGGTGCATCTTGGGTCGCTCTACCATGACGATGTAATGGATGAAGCNGAAAAGAGACGGAGTGTTCCTTCAGTCAACGCAGTGTGGGGAAACCATACCGCTATTTTGGCAGGTGATTTTCTCCTTGCACGAGCTTCAGAAATTGCCGCGTCTCTCGGTACTGAAATAGCAGGACTTTTAGCACGGACTATTGGGGAACTATGCGAAGGGCAAATCCTTGAACTTCAGTCAACTTACAAATCTGACCGAACGGAAGAAAGCTACGAGAAATCTATTTCGGGGAAAACAGCTTCTCTTCTTTCCACTGCTTGCNGAATAGGCGGACTAGCTGGAGGTTTACAAAGAGAAAATATCGAGCGTCTAACGTGTTTCGGGCATGCGTACGGGATGGCATTTCAAATCGTAGATGACATTCTTGATGTCATCGCTACAGATGACCAGTTGGGGAAACCCGCGGGAAATGATCTCATTGAGGGTGTTTACACCCTACCTGTTCTGTTTGCCTTGAAGTCAGATTCGGGACATGAACTTCGTGAACTTCTCGGGAATGAATTAAGCATCAGTGAAAGGGATCATGCTCGTGACCTTATTCGATCAACTGATGCTGTGGGAATGGCGTTGGACCGAGCACAGTATTGGGCGCATCAGGCCGGAGTGGAATTAGAGACACTACCTTCGTCTCCGGCAACTCAAGCTCTACTTGCAGCAACAAGCCATCTTCTTGNGCAAGTAGAATCTGCAGGCTAAGTCGTTTTTCTCGGTGCTTGTATTTTGGGATCTAGTCAGAAGTTGACTGCTCGGGCCGTAACGTGGGGAAAAGGATCACATCACGGATAGTTTGGACATCCGCCAGCAACATGATCAAACGATCGATGCCTATTCCGATTCCACCTGTGGGAGGAAGACCATATTCCAAAGCTCGGACATAATCGAAGTCAACGACCATCGCTTCTTCATCTCCTGCCTCATTTTGCGCTAATTGTTCTTCAAATCTTCTTTGTTGTTCTTGGGCATCTATAAGTTCTGAGAATCCATTGAGTATCTCACGGCCGGCAATAATTGCTTCGAACCTTTCCGTATATCCGGGATTTTCACGGTGCTCTCTTGAAAGTGGGGATACTTCTCGGGGATATTCAGTTACAAAACAAGGGCCCCATAGATTTGGTTCAACTGTTTTCTCGTAAATTTCCAGAAGTAATTTCCCTGCACCGTATGTTGATAAGACCTCGATATCTAAGGATTCACAGATGTCTTTAAGTTTTTGCAATGGGGTTTCTAACGAAATTTGTAGCCCAGCGTGTTCTTCAATGAGTTCGATGAGTGTCGCTCTCCTCCAAGGGGTAGTTAAATCGATATCTTTTCCGTCATAGGATATGGTCGCCGATCCGGTGAGTTCTATTGCGAGATGTTCAATAAGATTCTCAGCCAACTCCATAATGTCNTTCCAATCCGCATAAGCCTGATAGAGCTCTAACATGGTGAACTCTGGGTTGTGGCGAGAAGAGATCCCCTCGTTTCTAAATACTCTTGCGATCTCGAAAACTTTCTCAAAGCCTCCAACTATTAATCTTTTGAGATAAAGCTCAGGAGCAATTCGTAGGTAAAGTTCCGTATCGAGCGCATTATGGTGCGTTGTAAATGGCCGTGCTAGAGCCCCACCAGGAATGGGGTGGAACACAGGAGTTTCAACCTCTAGGAAGTCTTTGTTCTCCAACCAGCGTCGTGTGAGAGAAAGCAAGCGGCTTCTTGTAAGGAAGGTTTCCCGGGTTTCTTCGGTTACCCAGAGGTCGACGTAACGTTGGCGGTAACGAGTATCTGGGTCAGAAATTCCATGCCATTTGTCAGGGAATGGTCTTTGTGCTGGGGCCAGTACAGTCCATTCTTGAACTTTGACAGATAATTCTCCCCGTTTTGTTTTCATNATCTCTCCAGAGACTCCTACCCAGTCACCGATACTGAGGCTAATAAACGCGTCGTATTCGGGAGTTACTTTTGCAGGTGCAAAAAGTTGAATTCTTCCGGTCATATCTTGTAAGACGCCAAAAGCTACTTTCCCCTGGCTGCGGCGTAACATGAGTCTTCCAGCAATAGATGCGGATACTCCGGAGCTGGTTCCTTCTTCTAACGAACTATGTTCGTCACGAATCTGCTTAGTTGTGGCGTTTACATGAAATTGATAAGGGAGTTCCATCAGAAACTAAGTGTCGCAGGCGTTGGGGCCTATTGCTTGGAATTCATCAATTCTCTTTGTGGTAATCGAAATTTAACTCGGTAAAGAAGGGCTTTAAGAGATTCCGATATACGCGTCAATATTGTCAATCAACCTTGCTTTTCCTATTTTTGCAGCTACAAGGATTCTGGTGNNAGGGGTAANTTCTGTTATTACCTTTAATGAACGTCCTTCGATTAGTTCGACGTAGTCGAGTTCAACTAAGGGCTCAGAAGCTATTTCATCTGTGATTAGAGATTTCACCGTTGAGGCTGTGGTTTCTCCAGATTGGATAAGGTCAGAAGCTTTTTGAAGAGAGCGGGGAAGAACTGAAGCTGATAGGCGTTCTTCGGTGGTTAAATATGCGTTTCTGCTTGAAAGAGCTAGGCCATCTTGATGACGTACAGTAGGGCATCCAACCACATTGANCCGGAAGGATAGATCATGAGCCATTGTTGTGATGACTTGAAGTTGTTGCCAATCTTTTTCTCCAAAGTATGCATTACATGGGCCAGCAATGTTGAAAAGTTTGGCNACGACTGTAGCAACGCCAGTAAAGTGTGTAGGCCGTGTGGTGCCTTCCATCGTTGTCGTCAAGCCATCTACGTGTACTGATGTAAGTATTGGGGTCGGATACATTTCTTCAAGGGAGGGTGCAAACAGTATGTCTGTGCCGGCTGCTTCACACCGTTCTTTATCACTCTGAAGGTCTCTAGGGTATGTTGATAGGTCTTCTTTCTCCCCGAATTGTAATGGATTAACAAAAATAGTTGCCATGGTTATATCATTCTCTGCAGTTGATCTCTCGACTAGGGAGATATGGCCATCATGTAGATATCCCATCGTTGGCACGAGACCAACTGATTGTTTTTGTGCTCTTACTGCGTCGAGGTATTCATGAACTTCTGCTGTATGTGAAATAAACCTCATGGGTTCATATTTTGGGAGTTATTGAGATTTGTTGCAAATTCTTGCGCAGCTTCTGTGAGTGAACGGTACAGATTCGTTTCAGATTCGGGAAGAGCATCTAGATGAGATTGTATAGTTGCGAAGTCTCCTCTGACTGCAGGGCCTGTAAGGGAACCTNTGGGACCTATTTCGATGACAGAATCTAATGTTCCTTGGATTAGGTCCTCAAAGGCTTCAAATGGAAGGTCCACTATTTCGCATAGTCGTTGAACTTGGGCCAGAAGAACTACTAGATGGTTCGCTGCAACACATGCTGTGGCGTGGTAGAGAACCCGCTTCTCATCAGGTACTTGGAATGATCTCCCACCAAATGCCTGNACGATCTCGACGGCAATAGGGTCTCCTGCTACGGCAAACCATGCTTCATCGAGAAGTCGGGTACCACCTATGGAAGGATTTGGGAGTGAAAGGAGCGGGTGGCAGGATGCTCGTCTTTTGTGACCATCAATAGGCGTAAGGGTAAGTGAACCAGCTACATGGGTAATAACGGCAGAGTCATTTCTTCGGATACAAGATGCGGTATGCGCTACGGAGTGATCGGGAACCGTCAATAAGACTAGATCTACNCCTTGCGCGGCTTCAGAGATGTCGTCTTCTTTCCCTAAAACATCTATTACGTCCCATCCAATCTGATTGAAAGCGTTTGAGAAGCTCAGGCCCGCCCTTCCTGGCCCTACGATTCGGATACGCATGTGTTACCAGTCCGCTATTCGATTGACTTGGCCATCATCTGGGTCATTCCAATCTTCCAAGAATACTGGGGCTAATTCTCCTAACGGCACCATGACGAATGCTCTATCTCGCATCCGCGGGTGTGGAACTACAAGGTCGGATTCGTGAACTTCTTGTCCTTCAATCCATAGAACATCTACATCTAAGGTTCGGGGGCCCCAATGTACTTCTCGTGATCTATTCGCTTGTCTTTCTAGCTTCTGAGCTAGATCCAATAGGGAACGAGGGGATAGGTCTGTTTCGAGTTCAGCAACAATATTTAGAAACTGGCCCTGGTCGGGGCCACCAACGGGGTCGGTTTCATACACTCCGGAAACAGCAATAAGATCGGGTATATTTTTGACCGCTTCTTGAAGGTATTTCATTCGATCCCCAAGATTCGATCCGAGTCCAAGAAATGCTTGTGGCATAAANAACTCTATTCGGAGATAATCTCTTCAAAATCTGAACCATCAAGAATTTCGGAACTTTCGTCATTTAATGAATCTTCGGATTCTTCTTCAGGGGTAAGTTCTTCTGGTGATGGCAATTCCATTGCTGCAGCTACGATCTCGCGGCCGTGAGATCCGATAACGCGGTTGATCATTCGTTCTATAACTGTGATAGCCCTGTGTGGTGTATCCACAAACCCATTCCACACAAGGTAGCCAGCCATGGTTCCTCCAATGTCGTCACCAACGTCCTCGTGGTGCATGAGAAGTCGTTCGCCATGCGCGATCAGCTTATTTAGGTCCACATACAGCACGCCTAGGACCTCTTGAAGGTGGTCGCCGATAGCAATTGGACGGTGCACATAATCAATATCGAATTCTTCGTAATTGTGAAGGTTATGCGTGGCNGGGATGATGGAAATCACGCGCNTGAAGTCATTCCTTCGTATCCAGATTAATTCCTCTATACGTCGTACTTTTCGATGTTGCGGTCCATATCCCCCTGGCCGCTCGCAGACAGCGAGCCGATCTTTGACGATCCAGATGAGATTTCTGGGCATGATGCCCTCGGCCCACTTTCCTCTCATGTTCATTAACGCCAAATCAAACCCCGAATCAAAAGAAAATAGGACTAGGGCGGATCTTAGTGTTGTTCATTGCCCGAATGTGTAAGTTTCAGAAAGATTTTTAATAATTTCTTTAAGCTATGAATTCACTTAACTTTGATCATAGCTCCATAAGTCAGACAGATTTCTATATCGTTGTGCAACGTCGAGTCCATATCCGACGACGAAATCGGGTGGAATTTCAAATCCGGTGTATCTCAAGCCCAAATCTTCTTCTTGTCTGCCGGATCGGACCAAAAGAGCGCAAACTTCGAGAGAGNCTGGATTCCGGGATTCCAATATTTTTCTCAGGTAATTTAATGTGAGTCCGCTATCAATAATATCTTCGACGACAATGACATCACGTCCTGTTAGTTCTATGTCGAGGTCTTTCACAATTCGAACAACGCCGCTTGTCTTTGTCGAATTCCCNTACGAAGATACGGCCATGAAGTCAAATTCAACGGGCAGGTCGATAGCTCTGGCTAAATCGGCCATGTATATGAAGGCCCCTTTGAGAACACATATTAATAATGGAGTTCGCCCCTGATAGTCTTCTGTGATTTGTTTACCTAGTTCTTGGATTCGGTCATGTATTTCTTCTCGACTGAGAAGAATTTCGCCTGGTGGTTTGAGAGATTCAGTCATAACTTCGGCACCCTAATCTAGATATGGACCTGATGTGTGCATGGTTTCAATTTGCTTCCGGTTTCTCGATTCGAAGAACTCTATCTGTTCGCGCGACACGCCACCCATTGCCTATATCTGTCGCGAGAGCATCAAGGAAAGCTACGTCAAGTACACGATCAATTGTTGCAAGATCGGGAGGGTGGTCATCTCCGCGTGTTTCCCAAATCCAATTCCGAATAGCTTCTCGTGAAATAATTTTGGGGGCTTCGGCGAGGGATCGAGTGTCGGTAGGATCGATTTTTCTGGCTTCTTCTGAAATAAACTTACCTCCACTACGAAACAACTCAGCTTGGCGAACCAGAATCGGAACTAGATCTCGTTCAGCGATATCGCAAAGTAATGGAAGGAGATCGTGACGAACTCGATTTCTGCGAAATTGCGGGTCAATGTTGCTTGGGTCGGTAACTATGGGAATCTTAAGCGAGGAACATAAATCAACAGTTTCAGATCGTCGAAGTTCAAGAATGGGCCGGCTAGTTGATGGCATGATTCCGCTCATTCCTTGCCATGCACTTCCCCGAAGTAGAGCAAGAAGTATTGTTTCGGCTTGATCATCTGCGGTGTGTCCAGTTAAAACATTTTCCGGTAATACGCCATATCTGGCTTTTCGTGCGCGTTCTTCCAAATTAGGTCCTGTTGCAACATGGACTGCTCTTGATTCAAATTTGGCCCCGAAGCGTTCAGCTGCGGTAGCAACAATCTCTGCTTCGTCCTCTGATCCTTCACGTATTCCATGGTCAACATGGATAGCAGTGACATCGAGCCCTGCCGATGTNGCTAAGGCAAGCATCGCTATGGAATCCGCCCCNCCTGATACAGCACAATCAACTGGTCGATCAGGGAAAGAACACCTTTGAAGAAGGTCTTGGATTTTCTTTTTCACTTGCATGGTTTCCTTGGCNCCAATCTGTCTTCAGATTAAGCATCGGAGGCGCTGTTAGTCACGGATTGGCCGTTCATTCGGCTAACCCAAAGATCTGGTAGTTGAATTTCTTCCATGGAGGGGAGATTATCGGGTTGTTCCCACGCCAGGTCCAGCAGTTCCTTCCCCCCAGCTTGCTCTACGGACGCGATAAAAGCCTCTCCTGCCTGATACTGGTTTAACTTTGCCTCCAAACCAATAATTCTTTGAAATATTCTGCTGAAACCTTTTGCTGAATTCCTTCGATCACGGAGAGTTTTTGCAAAGTAACCGGCGCTAGGAATATGGTCTTCNCCAGCTCGGTCCATAGTAACGTCACCGTGTCCTTCAAGAAGGCTCATCATGCCGGAAATCTGGTTGATTGTTTCACGTTGCTTCGGNGTTGTAAGGAGATTCGGGATTCCTCCATCAGCGAATGGGTCTTCGCCACTTTTCTTTGCTTCGACAATCCGTTTTACTGCTTCTCGAAGAATTTCAGGATCGGGATCAACAGTATCGAGGGTTTTGTTTACTAAACCAAGAAAATGGTCTCGGAGCCAAGGGACACCCGTGAATTGCGCTCGATGTGTACATTCGTGAAGAGCTAACCATAAGCGAAATTCCTCGGGGGGAAACCCGTATTTTTTTTCCAAAGCTATGACGTTCGGTCCGACATAGTAAACCATGTCTTGATCTTCCGGATTTTCGTCCTCAACGATAAGAAGGTCATATTGCCCTAAAACACGTCCTGACATCCACCCTAGAAGCATGCCCATTTCTGCCCCACTGGCCTTCATACCGAGTTCACCCAAGACTGACTTTTCCTTTTTTGCAAGTTTCCCTTCTAAAGGGCGTAGGAGGCGCTGGAAAGAATCGATATTAGCTTCTATCCACATTGGACGGTCAGCGACTCGTCCTCTTGCTTCTCCCATTTGGGANTAAAGCCCAGTTTCTTCCGCTACAAGTTCTTCTGCTTGCGCGGTGAACCGTTCAAAGTCGGGAGCAAGAGTAGCGTAGTGATAAGGAGAGCTGGAGGGTTTGCGCTCGCTTATTCGGATAGCAACTCGGCGAGCAAGATCCCAATCGACCGAATTGACTGACACCGTTAAATATCCGGTGTTTGTTTCTTATAGCGGGGTGGATACTTCGGCCTTACTACCTTAAGGAGGTAACCACCAATGACACCGAGGACGAGCAGGATGGTAGCCGGAGTGAGTACAACGGCGATCCACCAGTGCCATTCATTTGCTGCGAGAATATCCATGGTTTGATGGTAGACGCGAAAAGGGGTTCTCTGACACCTTAAAAGGTGGAATTACAGAATTCATAAACGATCTAGTCGCTGGTAGCACTTTCATCAGGCTGACTGTCAAAGATCTGAGATCGTGATATCCCCAAGATCTATTCTTTGAAGTGATTCGCTTATTCGGAGTTGAAGTGATGGGGGCGCTTTGTCTGTTGCCCGTTGTGCCATAGCTAATTTGAAACGGATTTCTAGATCAAGCGCATTGAGGCATTGCATGCACCCACCTAAATGGTTTCGTACTGCCTGAATCAATTGCGGATTAGGGGCGCCCTCGAGTGCTTGGGTAATAAGTGCGGGAGATTCTTCACACCTATGGGTTTCATCTGAAGAACCTTGAAGAGATTCTGCAGGTTTGCCATCTAAGGCATCGTTATTATCTTGGAAATTAATCATGTTCTGCCACCTACCCCTACCGGTTCAGGTTGGCGACCCAATGCTTGTGATTCGACGTTCAGGAGTCCTCGTGTGCTGGCGAATTCTAAAAGGTCTTGTTGGAGTTTTGCTCTTCCACGATGAAGACGCGACATGACAGTTCCGTCGGGAATTTCGAGTATCTCAGCGATTTCTTTGTATGAGAACCCTTGGACATCTGCAAGCAGGACAACTTCTCGGTAGCGAGTAGGAAGAGCCTCAACAGCATCTTTTACCTCATCCGCAGTCAAATATTCGAAAAGCATATCTTCAGCACTCATCCCTAACGCACCTGTATACGCGCTGCCTAAACGACGATAGAGGTACATTTCCTCAACTTCATCGAGGTCCTCTTCTTCGAAACTTCGCTGCTTTTTCCGGTAATTGTTGATAAAGCTATTTGTGAGTATCCGAAATAACCACGCACGAAGGTTAGTTCCTGTTTCGAAACTTGCAAATGCCCGATAGCCCTTGAGATACGTCTCTTGGACTAGGTCTTCAGCATCAGATGAATTCTGCGTAAGACGAAGAGCATGCGAGTAAAGCTGATCCATGAATGGCAATGCCATAGATTCGAATTCAGCTTGATCTGCCATACCTCTAGTTTACCGACGAAAGAAATGACGGACTCCCCCACGTCTTTATTTCTTATATTTGCAGCATTTTTTCATTGTTTTTCTGAGCCCGAGAGGGGAATTGAACCCCTGACCTATTCATTACGAGTGAATCGCTCTACCAACTGAGCTACCCGGGCGAGAACTCATTACCGTAGCAACGCAAGATCAGCTTAACGACCCTAGCTATATTTCTTCATCAGAGAGCGAAATCAAAAGAGCTTGAAGTAGGAGTTTTTCATTTGGATTTCTTCTCAGGGCGGTATTTGCTCGACGAATATGTTCGATAGAACGAGTGACAGCTTCCGAGGGGTTTTCATGTAGCTTGTTTCGAAATGTATTCGCCAAAGTCGTCAACCCAAATTGTAGTTCATCGATTCGGAATCGTCGGATCTCTCTTTTGTGTTCGGTTTCGAGGTTTTTCCTTCCAGATCCTCGCACACCAAATGATTCTTCCCGTTCCTGCAACGCTTCTATTTCTTGAAGGTGGCGTTCATCTATCGCCACTTGGGCGCCATCAATTCTATGCTGAATCTCTTCAACGATTTGGGCTGCAATATGACCTTGTTTATCGAGGCGATCGGGAATTGTTTGCCACATGTTGAATCGATCATTGACTTGAGGGTCATTCATTAGATCAGCTGCGCGGTGCAAATCTCCTCCGGATGCTAGTGCCACCACTTTTGCGTTTTCTTCGTCCAAACCTTCTCCAAGTAACCAGGTAGATACCGCTGAAGAAGACAACGGTTGGAACTCTAGCGTCATGCATCTTGAAGCGATAGTAACTTGCTCATCAGGTATGTTCTCGCCCAAAAGAATAACTATTGTCGATGGGGGAGGTTCTTCAAGGGTTTTGAGAAGGCGGCCCACAGCAGTCGCGTTCGCTGTATGGAATCGGTCAGCGACAATAACTTTCTTTTTGCTTTCTATTGGGGTTCGGCTGGCTTCATTGATAAGTATTTGAACTTCCTCATCTCGGTATTGATTTCCGGTTGGAGAAACTCGAACTAGATCTGGATGTTCACCGCGAAGTACTAAATTTATAGCCCTATCTGCATTTGATGAATCGAAACCTGAGCTCAGAACCAATGCAGCAAATCCTTTAGCTGCCTCCCATCGGCATGAGCCTCGAGGACCGACGAAAAAGTATGCATGTAGTGGGCTCTGCGCAGAAATTTGAAGCTGTTGGACGGCTTCATCTTGTTCTAGCACATCTGCAAAAACTGATGCTCGTGCAGATAAAGTCACGAGCCTGTGCTGCCTATAGAAAGTCCTAACCGGTCACGAATAGCTTCATCGATAGCTTCGCTGACATGTTTAAGAGACCCTGAACCATCTATCACAGCCCATTCATCTGAAGTATTTTCCGCTAATGTCAAATATCCTTGGCGGACTTTTTCATGAAATTCAACGGTTTCGCTCTCGAATCGATCAGGTGTATCGGTTCGACGACGCATAGATTCAGCAACCGGTACATCAATAAGAATCGTGAGATCTGGAAGCAACCCATTTGTAGCAAATACTGATAGGCCCCGAACTTCGTTCACGGGCAGCCCAGTTGCGAAGCCCTGATAAACAATGGAGGACGCTAGAAACCGATCAGAAACGACATGTAGTCCCTGTTCTAAATTGGGTCGAATTATTTCTTCTACTAGCTGGGCTCTCGATGCAGCCATGAGAAGTGCTTCGGTCCTAAACGCAAGAGGAGTTTTAGCGTCAAGAAGAAGTTCCCGAAGTGATTCTCCTGCATCTGTACCCCCGGGCTCTCGAGTAAATATTGCTCCGATAAGCTCCGATATCCGGCGTGCTTGTGTTGTTTTCCCACTTGCATCTCCACCTTCGAAAGCAATGAAATATCCTGTCACTGAGCTTCTTCCTCCTCTTCTAAGGGTAGATCATCCTCTAGTAAATTTCTTACTGAATTGAAAGCGAGAAAACCTGCACCAATAATGATGATCGAAGCTATCCATAACGTGATGCGAACACCTGGAATATAAACATCCCAACCGAAGATACTCGGCTGTTTATCGAAAAACTCTTCAGAAAGTCCGTTGAGAGTAGCGGCAACGAATGGCCCTACAGACATTGCAATGATCAAAGAAAGACGCACAATTGTGTATACGGCGGAGAAAATTCGTCCGCGTAGATCTTCAGCTACGCTGANCTGNAGCAGGGTGAATCCTAAAACATAAATAGCGCCTGCAAATACCCCAAGGAGGCCTATCAGGGCCGCTGCAGGCCAAAGCGACGACATTGATGCTGCCACAAGCAGGCTAATTCCTGCTGCGAAAACTGAGAATACAAAGAGTTTGACCTGTCCAATTCTATTTTTTGACATTGCAAGGGAAGCAACGCCGACACCAACACCAATACCCAAGGCAGTCTGGAGTATGGACATACCATCGGCAGGATTTTCTCCGAGGACATCTTTGGCAAATATCGGTCCAAGTGGAATGAGCATACCGCCTCCTATCAGACCTGCTCCAAGNGCAGCGCAAACAGCTCGGACAACTGGGTTTACAAAGATAAATTCCCAACCTTCTTTTAATTCTTCGATTGTCGAAGATAAGTCAAGTCGTGCTTTCTTTCGTGGAACCGTTTCTAATGGAGTTCGTTGAGGTATCGCTATGAAGAGAATCATCGCTGCAGAAAATAGAAACGTTAAAGAATCTGCAAAAAAACCTAAACCTATTTGGTCAGCGTTAAATGAAGACGCTCCGGGCCAGGAAACTATTTTGTCTGCAAAACGCCCTAAGAAAATAAAAATGGCTGCAGCTATGGGAACGGTCCCATACGTCGCCGCCATTTGTAACGAATTAACTGTGGTGAGGCTTTCTTTGGGAACAATGCTGGGCACCACGGAATCTTTGGCAGGTATCCAAAGGAGCGTGAAGATCTCTAAAGCAAGAGAAGCTAACACAAGATGCCAGACAGTTGAGGCGAAAGGAAGAAGCAGGAGAATGAAGACTCTGGCCAAGTCGCAGTTGATCATGACTTTTTTCCGATCCCATCTGTCAACTAGTACCCCTGCAAGTGGAGCTAAGAAAAGACCGGGAATAATCCGGACAGAAAAAACNAAACCTACAGCTGTTTCTGGCGTCCCTCCCCCAAGTTCCGTTGCGGCAGCAGCAATGGCGAGAAAACCAAGCCAATCACCTGTAGATCCAATAGCTTGAACTATCCAAAGGCGGAAGTATTGGTAGCTCCCGAAAATTTTTTCGACCCAGAGGTTTCCTGCCAGCCGTTGATGGCCGGCTACAAGATCTCCATGATGTGAAGATGAAGGTGGTTCTGTAGGCACGCGATCAGAGTAGTTTGAAGTGTCCAAAAAGGCATAAACATTAGAAAAAATTCATCCAAAATCAGCATGGGNTGATAGATGGGATTTTTTTACTGCTGTGCTCTTTTTTCGGAAAGAAGTTCTTTAGCGCGTTCTCCGGTCATTTCTTCAATGGAATCGCCAAGTTGGAGGCTTGCGTTTGTTTCACCATCTGAGACATATGGGCCAAATCTTCCTTCTTTGAGAACTATGGGTTTTTCTGATACTGGATCAATAATTGGCTTTCCATCTTTGTCTTTTAATGGAATTTCTTTGGATTGTCTGCGCTTGTATTGTTTTGGCTGAGAAAGCAGCTCAATGGCTCGGGTATAAGTGATGTAGAACGGGTTATCATCATCGGCAAGGCTTCTTGTTTCATCACCTGCCCGTAAGTACGGTCCATACGGGCCATTGTGTACTGTGATCTCATCGGGAGTTTCTGGTGAATCTCCGGAATCTTCTTCAGTTCCCGGATCTATCTCCATCTCATGGCCTTGTGTATCGATTTCTGGTTCGAGAACTCTGGGAAGACTAAGAAGCTGCAGAGCTTGTTCTTTGGTGAGTGTTTCTCCATCCATTCCTTCGAGAAGCGATGCCGTTTTGGGCCGAGGAGTGTTTTTAAGCCTTNCTCGTTCCAAAAGAACATCAACTACTGCCTCACANTTGTCAAATTTCGATANGGCAGCAAGAAATAACTCCAAATTTTTAATCTTTGTCTCAGGGTCTTTGAGAGATAGAACTTCATCCCAGTAACCGGATTCATGGAGCACCTCGCGGACAAGTGTGCTTGGCCTTTCACTCTCGTGTTTCATCTGATATTGACGGATTAGAGCAGTGAATTTATTCAGGGAAAGTTGCGCCTTACTTTGCGTTTTAAGTATGCCTTCTTTCTCTAACGCGTCAAGGAAGACACTCTGGTTCTGATCGGCAATAGTTTGATAGTGTTCAATCGATCGCTTTCCTATTCCGCGTTTCGGTGAGTTCAGAATATAGAGAACTGCTTCATCATCAGATGGGTCGACTATCGCACGAAGATAGGCGGAAGCTACNTTCAAGGGTTTTAGGTGATGCGGAAGTCGCATCAATTCCCCCTCAGGAGATGAGGCTTTTGGCCACTTAGGGAAATGCCCANGCGAAACATACCATCCATAACTTCCCTGTCTCAGGACTACATCAAGTCCAGTCTCAGGATCTTCGCATAGCACCTGATCCGGCTCTGCAGCTGCGTTCAAATATTCTTTCGCCTTTGAAACTGTCAATTGGTCGGGGGGGAGGCTCTCTGGAACGGAGGCGGTTTCACCGTCTATGTCATATTGGACATATGGTTTTTGGTTTGCGAAACGAGCGAAAATATTTTGATTTGATTCGATATCGAAACCGACATGATGAGCTATTTGTTGCCGAAGCGAAGAAGTTTCACCTAAATCGATCTTTCCCTTCACTTCGTCAAGTTTGTCATTAAACCCAACTAAGGGTTCAAACCACCAGCGGTCAAGCATTTCGATTCTTTGTTCGTTTCCATTCGCAATTTGATCAAGGCGCTGTTCCAAATTTGCCCTGTTGTGATATTGAACTTCTTCGTTAAATTCTTTTTCAAGAAAATTAGTCCCAACTATTCCTTTCACGGTAGGGACTAGTGAGCGACCGTCCTTAAACATATAGTTACGTGCTCGAATTTTTCCGATCGTCGCAGAGAACGTGGAAGGTCGGCCGATTCCCTCTTCTTCCATCCATTTCACGATTGAGGATTCAGTGAATCTAGCTGGTGGTTTTGTGGAGTGGCTTTTCACTTCAATCGTATTGATAGTAACAGTGTCACCTTCGGGAAGACCTGGAAGGACTCCTCCTTCTTCAGAGTCTTCATTATTTTCCACAATTTCTTCATATATGTGTCGGAAACCCGCATGGGTGATGACTCGACCACTTGCGCTAAAAGTTACTATTTGTGGTTCTGAGCTAGTGCCTTCTGGGACTGTTCCTTCAAGAAGCATCCGTGCTGTCTCACCTTTTTCATCGGTCATTTGTGATGCGATTGTTCTCTTCCAAATGATTTCATAGACGTTGATCTGGTCTTTATTGAGTTCTTCTTTAAGTTCATCGGGATGGCGAAAGGTTTCTCCTGCCGGTCTAATAGCTTCATGGGCCAATTGGGCACTGGCAGTTTTATTTTCATATGCGCGAGGTTCTGCTGGTAGATAGTCCAACCCGCATACTGTTTCGATGGTTGATCGAGCTGCTTCGATAGCTTGATCAGAGAGCGCTGTGCTATCAGTTCGGTGGTAGGTTATAAACCCATTTTGGTACAAACTTTGAGCTATTCCCATTGCGGCGCTAGCTGATCCTCCGAGTTTATTGATGACTTCCTGNTGGAATGTTGATGTTGTGAATGGCGGCTTTGGTTTTTTCTGGTACGGCGATCGTTCAACTGATATAACCGTGAGNGTCTGGTTTNCTAATACGTCTCTTAAGGAACTCGCGTGTCCTTCTGATAGAACTACGACTTCACCGCTTTTCTTTAGATCACCATTATCATCGAAGTCGTTCTTACCTGATACAACTTTTCGTCCATTGATATCTATCAGCTTGGTATCGAACGCAGTGTTATCACTTGCAAAGACATTTGCAGAAAGGCTGCAGTAATCTGCACTGATGAATCGAATACGTTCTCGTTCTCGCTCAACTAATCTACGAGTAGTTGGGCTCTGTACTGGACCTCCCGAGGCTCCACCTCCTATTACCTGACGCATCACGTCCGACCATCCGAATCCTGACATTCGATCCATTATTCTTCGAGCTTCTTGAGCTGCTACAAGATCCATATCTATTTCTCGCGTTTGATCTAGAGCTTCAACAATGGCTTTTTCAGTAATCTCGTGGAAGACCATCCGGTAATAGGGAATTTTTGGCTGAAGGACTTCCACCAAATGCCACGCTATTGCTTCTCCTTCACGATCTTCGTCAGTTGCAAGATATAGCGAGTCAACGTTCTTTAGCGCCTTCCGTAATTGGGTTATAGTTTTTTTGCTATTGTCACTGACAACGTACCAGGGCTCCCAAATATTCGGGTGAGAATTTTCTCCAGTAACGTCAATNCCGTAACTCTGGAGCTCTAAATTATCTTCATGGATTGCTAGGTTGAAACGTTTATCATTTTTAACATTTTTAGGTTGAATGATGTCTCGAATATGCCCGACAGAAGCTTCAACCGCGTAATCGGCACCAAGATACCGTTTAATGGTTTTAGCTTTCGCAGGTGATTCAACTATGACAAGTGCTGTAGGCACATTTTATCCATTTCTGTTTTTTTGAAAGCAGAAAAAACTGTGTTTGCTTTCGGGGCGTGAGAGTAACCTAAATTTTCGCGTTTGCAACGCATTCGGCAAAAAAAGATTTTTCGCAAAATAATTTAGAAATTAGTTTTCGAGCCCCAAAAGGTAATTTTCAAGTAATTTTACAGAGGGTATTTCCTATTACGTTGAAGTCTCACTAAGGCTGTCATCTCGTGTTTTCAGCTTTGATTTCGTTCCATAATGTAAGAACACTAACCCAATAATCCCTGCTACTAATGATNCAAATAAGATCCCTATTTTAGATTCATCATTAAATATCGCATTATCCTTATATGCAAGATTTCCGATAAAGAGCGCAACGGTAAAGCCAATACCAGCTGCAGCAGATAAACCTAAGAGAGACAAGGAATTTAAATCTTTCGGTGAAGCAGTAAATGGCATCTTCATCCCTATCCAAGTTGTTACGAAAATACCCAGAGTTTTTCCAACTACGAGCCCAANCGCTACCCCCCATGTAATAGGGCTTTGTGCCGCATCACCTAAGACACCGCCACCTAAATCAACGCCAGCATTTGCTAACGCAAAGATTGGGATGATGATGAAGCTTGAAATTGGATGAAGTGCTACACCTATTCGTTCAGCNACAGATGTGGATGATTCATTTAGTTCCATAGCTGTAATGCGGACATCAACAGGGTAAATGTTCTCTCCTTTGTCACGTAACCATTCGAGAGCCCGCATCCCTTCCTCTCTCGATTGTTGTGGTTTCGCTGGCGCGATTAGGCCAAGAAGTACCCCTGCGATAGTGGCATGTATTCCAGATTCAAAGGTCGNTAACCAAAATGCAAAACCGAGAAAGATATAGACCGGGATATACCATATTCGTAGGAATTTCAGTAGAAGTATCAACCCTAAAATAGATATAGCGGCAATGGACCATGATGCTGAAACGCTCGAGGTGTAGAAAATTGCAATCACAAGAATTGCGCCGATGTCATCGACAATAGCGAGGCTGAGTAGGAATACTTTTAGCGGCCGGCTGACCCTGTCTCCAAGAAGCGAAACTACTCCAACTGCAAATGCGATATCTGTTGCCATCGGAATACCCCAACCAGAAGAGGGGTCGCCAGATGGGTTGAATACGAAAAAAATGAGTGCCGGAAACACCATCCCACCAATCGCCGCTATAGCTGGAAGAGCAGCTGCTTTAGGATTTTTTAGATGTCCAGTAACAAGTTCTCTTTTAATTTCAAGACCAACGACGAAGAAGAAAATAACCATCAATGCGTCATTTACGAGGGTACCCAAGTCCAGATGATGACCTGAACCACCCATATGGTAGCTACCCACAACTACTTCAAAATCGGTATTCCAAAGGTCGTTATAACTTCCTGACCATGGAGAATTGGCCCAAAGAAGGGCAACTGCTGTAGCGATAAGGAGTAGCACCCCTCCGGCTGCTTCGATATTTAAGAAATTACGAACCGGTTTTCCGACACGGCGGGCTAAACCAGTATCGCCCCCAAGCCAAGTCCACTTGGGCAAATCTGGTAACGGTGTGTTTTCTGCCATTTCTCCAACTTATCCAATGAATTGCCGACTCTTATCCTAGAGGTCATATAGCTCTAAAGAACCGAATCTCGCAAGAAGTCTATGAGTAATTGGGTTTCTGCCCCATCATCTCATTGGAAATATCTAATTTCTCCATTAGATGCTTGGACTATTGCGTGCACAGCGTGATGTAGTGCTTCATGGTGGACCTGAAATTCTTCAATAATTGGGTCGGGCTCAGATGCGGTAGTAGGAATATCCTCTGGGTGGGTTTCGTTGTCTCCCATCTGCGCAAAAGCTATATCCCAATTTGTCCTACCTGCTTCACGTTCTAAGTACATGCTTGGGGCTTGTAATAAGGCTCTATCAAGATCATTTACGATCGCGATCACAATATCTGTAGACGTAAGGACGCCAGGAGTTGCGAGCAGATGTAGGGCCTGTAGTTTTCTCATTGCCATCGCCATGATCATCTCTGGTGAGCTGAGCTCTATCACTGCAGAATCGATTTCTTGTAAGTCGATCGTGACCTCTTTACTTATGTCAAACCAATCTCTAAGTGTTTCAAATAGTCTTTTAGATACTGAATGAAGAGCAAGTAATTCATCTGGCTTTGGAATAATTCCTGAACCTTCATCGGTGTTTTCCATTCCTTGATGGTAATGAAAACTTTTTGTGAAAAGTTATTCAGAGATTATTTAATCTGACTCTTCGTTAGCTGGAGAAACATAAACCACAAGTTGAACTGTTGTCCCTTCATCGGCTGAGTCAATTTTTATTTCGTCTGCAAGGATTTTCATAAGCGGGATTCCAAATCCCCCTTCGTAGTCCAATCTGCCTTTTTCTGTTAGAGGGCCAGCAGGGTTTAGATTTTCAGGATCGAAACCTGACCCGCGATCCTGCACCTCTACTTCGATTCGATCGCCTTCTAAACCAAAACGGATAGTAATTCGCTCATTTGAGCCAAGGTTGGCATGGGAACGAATCGCATTTGTAGTCGCCTCAGAAACTGCAAGCCGGAGATCATCTATACGTTGATCTCCTAATGTTTGATCAAGGCTTGCAGCAGAAGCTACGACCGCTCGCACGAGGGAAAGATATTCAACTTGGGAAGGAATTTCTAGAATTATCCCTTTATTCATGTTGTTTGTTTCCAGGTATTTGGATCTTCACTCAAATCAACGTTAACTAGAACAGTATCGAGGCCAGTTAATTTAAATACTTCCTTAAGATTGTCAGATAACCCCGTACAGCAGAGATCACCACCGATACTTTTCGTTCTTTTGAGCCCCCCTACTAATATGCCCAAACCGGTGGAGTCAATAAAATCAACGTTTTCTAGGTCAACAACTATGTAGGTATTTCCGTCTGTGACTTGTCGAACTATTTCCTGTCGAAGTTGAGGACCGGTAGCCATATCTAGCTCGCCAACAATATGAATAATATTCCATTCACCTATTTGGGAGTGTGAGAGGGAAAGCATCATACCTATAGGTTATGGGATTGAGGAGCTTATCGCTGCCAGTATCGAAAGAAGACAGAGCTAGATATAAAAACTAGAAAAGAGAGTTCCTTAGCTCAAAACCAGCAATAGGTATCGCTTGTAGTTTGAATTATCTAATCATCGACCAGAGTAAATTGCTGTGCGGAATTGCATCATCAACATCTTCTGTCCAAATAGCCTGCCCGAAACGGACAGATCTATCATTGATTCTGCTCATGATAATTGCATGGCGTAATCCTGCATACACCATGAACCATTGAAGATCTTTTGAGGTATGCCCTGTTTGTTCTTTATAGATTTCTTTTACAGTTTCAGCTTTCATGAAGTCAGGTAAACCCGGAAATTCATATGTTTCAGCTATGTCTTGAAAGAAACTATGGAGAAAAACTATCCAACCTAGATCCACCTCTACTGGCGCCAAGCCGGCCATTTCCCAATCGAAGACCGCTACAGGAGTGAAGGATTCGTTGCTGAACATGATGTTACCAATTCTGGAATCACCCCAACTCAAAACAGTTGCGCTTTCCTCAGGCCAATTTTCTTCTAACCATGTGAACGCGCTTTCGATCACGGGATGTTCTCGATTATTGCCTATAACCCATTGGTAATAATTCTGCTGCGCAGAAAAATGCCTCCTTAGGTGGGTCTCTCCTAGAAATTCTGTTTCGAGAAACTGAGTATTTAAAGAAGCCAAATCTATTTTCGTAAGTTCGCTGATCACGTGAACAGAATGTTTTTCTACCGTCTGCAGATTTTCTGGAGAGGCTTCTAATAGCCATCCACCAAAAACATACGGAGGAATATCCGGAGGGACTCTTCCTTCTACTTGCTCCATGACGAAGAAAGGAACACCGATAATTTTGGCATTTGTTTCCAACCAAAGGACGCGAGGAACCGGTATGGTCGTTTCTTGTTCCACTATCTTCATTGTTTGAACTTGCAGGTCGAGATCATATGAAGGGAAAACAGGAATATCTTCAGCGGCTGGTGCTAAACGGGCAACCAGAGAATGTTCGTCTCTAACACCACCGTTCTGAAAATATGCAGTGAAGAGAAGCGTTTCACTCGACATACCTGACCCTGTAGGCCTTCGAATATTCGTGATCGATGCATGCCTATCCCCGACTTTTTCTTGTAACCATTTTGATAGTTGTGTTTGTACCTCACTGAGATCACGTGAGGTTCGTTTCGGCTCTAGTTCTTCTGTCATCGTCTTTGAGAATACCAGCTTGCGAGTATGCGCGGATATTGATTGACCTCTACCGTATAAATCGTGCAAATTATTCGCATTAAGGGTGTTATCAGTTCCGTAGGTTTTGAACAGGGTCATAGATTTGTTGTGGGTCATTGGCGGAATTCACCGATAGGCCCGTTCGGAGATGTGATGTGGGGGACCCCCGAAGGAAAGAGAGTTTTACTAGTCGGGAGTCAGAAGGCTGCTGACTTTATTACATCTATTTATAATTTCGATGAAGTGCGAATAGGAGATCTCCGAACCGAATCTAATGGGCGTGATACTTCGGCCATGGGTCTGGGAGTAGATATTCGCTTATCAGGAGGTCGTGCACGTTATATCCCCTTTGGGCGGCCTCTCTTCTTTACCAAATTTTTTGAAAGGCCTATTGCTAAATGTCTAATGGGAGTAGAGACCTTTGGTACTAGCTCTCGCGGTGTGTCCGAATGGTACCAAGCGAGACAATGGCGATGGGTTAGATCAGGTAGCGTCGTTCTGGACGGAAATGACTTAGGGGAACCTTCAAACTTCTCCCAACCAATAGATGTAGGATTTTCTGAACCTCCAACGAAGCCGGCAATCGTTTCCTTACAAGTTGCGATCAAATTTCCTCCCGATAGGGAATTGCTATAATTCTTAAATAAGCAAATCAATTCACAAACACAGTGATATACAAAGTGGTAACCGGCTACTCAAACATGAGCTCGGTATTAAAACGATAGGCATAACTTATGTGGATATTTAATACAACAGGTTTTTTATCAGTCGTCCAGAAATCTGACCCTGAGCTACCTGAAAACCCTGATATTCTATGCGCCAGAGGACGTCGTCTTGGCGACCTGGAGGAGTTACAAGATCATATTATTGAATTTGATGGAACCACCGTACCCATTGAACAAAGCACGGTTACCGACTATGAATACCGCATGTATGTATCTCGAGATCAGTTCAAGTCCTTCATGAATCATCGAATCGATAACCTTGACTACAACAACTACAAATCAGAATGCCAGAAAAAAGGCTGGGTAGGTACAGCACTTGAATGCTTACATGAAATTTGGGATTCTGTTTATAGAAATCTAGGAAGTTACGGGAACACTTCTGAAAGGTACGAAGATTATATTGAAAAGCTCATGAGTGAAGACCCCAATTCCTACTGGGATCAAGACTAAACATGAATAAGGTTATAATTCTGTAATGGTTACTATTGTAATTTTTCTTGTAGCCGCCACGGTCACATACCTTATTGTGAAAAAGGTGACGGATAAAAAACAGAACTGATTATTTAGCGATTACACCGTTTATTGGAATCGCTTTCTATCAAAAGTTTGGTAATAATGGCTACTTGGTGAAATATCCATGGAGGTGTCCGAGTACCTGGTGGGCTCCCCCGCCTTCAAAGCGGGTGGGACGAGTGATCCTCGTCCGGCGGGTTCGATTCCCGTCCACCTCCGCGAAATAAGAAAATGGGGTTAGACGGCTAGAAGGTCTCTTGCGCCGGTGTCGCTACTTGGATGGCGGAGTTTAGACATTGCCCGCGCTTCAATCTGACGTATACGTTCACGAGTTAGGTTGAAATGTTCACCAACTTCTTCGAGGGTTCTTGGTTCTCCTCGGTCAAGCCCAAAGCGCAATTTTAGAATTTCTCGTTCGCGTTCATCAAGTGGTGCTAAGAGACGAGCAATTTCGTCTGGGAGCAACGACGTAGCAGCAACTTCAAATGGCGAAGCAGCTCCCCGATCCTCAACAACGTCTCCTAACTCAGCATCACCATCTTCGCGGAGAGGCTCGGAAAGGCTCATCGGTTCACTAGCGAAACGTAATGCCTCTATTACTTTGTCTTCCGGCATTTCAACGTCTGCAGCAAGTTCAGTCAACGTTGCAGGGCGACCATATTTCAATTCGAGCCGCGATCTCGCTTTCTGTAGTCGAGCGAGGGTGTCACCAGCATGAACTGGAAGCCTAATAGTTCTTCCGGTATTAGCTATACCGCGAGTGATGGCTTGTCGGATCCACCAAGTGGCATAAGTAGAGAATTTGAACCCTTTTCGCCAGTCAAATTTCTCAACAGCGTGCATCAATCCGAGGTTTCCTTCTTGAATAAGGTCAAGAAGGGGTAGTCCTGAAGCTTGATACTTCTTAGCGATGGAAACGACCAAGCGTAAATTTGATTGGACGAATTGGCGCTCCGCTTTCTCACCATTTCGCGCATTCCGTTTGAGTTCTCTTTTCTCAACTGCGGTTATCTCATCTGCAGATTCGAGTTTTTGGCGAGCCTCTACTCCGTTCTCAATAGCTTGAGCAAGACGAACTTCATCATCTTTTGTCAGGAGTGGATACTGGCCGATATCGGTGAGATACAACCGTACGAGGTCTTCTTCATCTCGCTCTACTCGCTCTTTAGGCAAGGTCCGCTCTTTTCAATAGTTGTGATGTTACTTAGCTACATCACACTCCGCATGCTTCACCCTACCGAGATGATCGCATCACGCCTACCAAATTCTCGTGATATCTCGATTGTTGAGAAAAAATCTTTTTCGAATAGCGACTATACAAAGTTAGATTTGAAAGTGAGTTTCTTTTACGGATCGATTTATCGTAAATCTCGGTTGTAGGCATTAACAATAGGAACTCTTCTATCGCGCCCAAATGCTTTTGGGGATATCTTTGGACCGATTGGATTCTGGCGCCGTTTATATTCTGCTAGGTCAACTAATCGATTTATGTGCCTAACCATATCGGATTCATATCCTTCCTGAATTAGTTCATCGACCACTTTGTCTCTTTCTACGATCCCACGAAGTAAAGCATCGAGAATGTCGTATGGCGGAAGAGAATCCTCGTCTCGTTGATTGGGGCGTAACTCAGCAGAAGGAGATTTTTCAATAATAGAAAGCGGGATATACTCTTCGCCCATAGTTGAATTTTTCCATCTAGCTAGATCATAAACTTGTGTTTTCCATAAATCTTTTATCACCGCAAAGGCACCGGCGGTATCACCATAAAGCGTTGAGTACCCCACAGCTAACTCACTCTTATTTCCTGTAGTAAGTACTAGCCACGAGAACTTGTTTGATAGAGCCATAAGAATTGTCCCACGGATACGCGCTTGGAGATTCTCCTCCGTTATATCTTCGGAAAGACCACTGAAAGGCTCTGCGAGGGTATCTAGAAATGCAGCATGTGATTGTTCGATAGGTATTACCCGATGATCGCATCCAAGATTTTCTGCTAGATGAGCGGCGTCTTTGATGGAATGATCACTTGAAAAACGGGATGGGAGGGCAACAGTATGCACATGAGCAGGACCTAACGCATCACAAGCAATTGTGGCAACAATCGCTGAATCGATTCCCCCCGATAGACCTATCACAACATCAGTGAATTTATTTTTCTTAAGATAGTCATGAGTCGCTAGGCATAAAGCATGCCACACTTCAGCCAATGGTTCATGAGGTGAAGAAATAGGTGCCTCTACTTCCCCCTTCGGAGGAAGATAGTCTTTGGGTGATGAAGGTATTTCAATAGTTGATTCACTATTGGATTTTCGCAATGGCGCTGGTTCAATATCAAAGGTCATTACAGTCTCTTTGAACTGCGGAGCTCTAGCGACAATTTTTTTGTCTATGCCTATTGCCATAGATCCTCCGTCAAAGACCAGTTCGTCTTGCCCCCCGACCTGATTAACATAAACAATTGGGATTTGGGATTCAATAACACGATGTTGCAGCACTTCTTGTCGAATTTCTATCTTTCCTTGCTCATATGGGGAAGCATTGAGGTTAAGAATTATTTGGGCTCCATTTGCAGCTAGATCTGCTACGACGCCTTCGGGCATCCAAATATCTTCGCAAATTGTGACTCCAACTTTTACACCACAAATTTCAAAAACTGGAGCTTCTCCAGTTCCGGGAGCGAAATACCTCTCCTCATCAAAAACCCCGTAATCGGGTAGAGCCCTTTTTTGATACACGCCAAAGTTTTTCCCCTGTGCACATATTGCAGCAGCATTTGCAGTTCTTTGGATTGGATCTGCAGCTACTTCCTCACCAGATACAAAACCGATGACAGCGACACATGACTGGATTTCTGCGGCGATGATTTTAAGAGTTGTTTGGACTTCCTCAATGAATGCAGACTTCAAAAGGAGATCTTCAGGCGGATAACCACATACAGCTAGTTCCGTGAAGACCGCAATATCAGCTGTTAAAGCTTCAGCTTCTTTATATGCGGCGATGATTTTTTCTCTATTTCCATCCAAATCACCTACCAGTAAATTCAGCTGACATGCAGCTATTCGTAATGAAGCCATAAGAGCAGGTTAGAGCGATTGAGACCTTCCTGAGAATTTGGATGGAGAGAAGTCCGAGAAAACACCCGAATATGTGGATTTTTGTAGCTAATTCATGCGAATTCAACACTAAATTTATTCGCTACTGGTTCGAATTGGGTATTCTGGATAGGTGAGTAACCATGATGACCTTGAAGAAGGTACAGCACTAAATTTAGATTTTTCCAAGCTAAACCAAATAGGAAACGACGGGCATCCAGTTGTACCTGTTGTTGGTCAAGATAACGAGACGGGTGAAGTCCTGATCGTTGCATACGCAAATGAGGAAGCCCTTCAGGAAACCTTAAAACGAAGGGAAGCAGTGTTCTACAGCACTTCGAGAAACGAAATTTGGCATAAGGGAGCGACTTCTGGGGACACCCTTGCGCTTATAGACGTTCGGGTGAACTGTGAACAAAATTCTCTTCTTTACCTTGTTCAACCAGAAGGACAAGGAGCATGCCACACAACGCGTGAAGACGGAACTACTCGTTCAAGCTGCTACTACAGAAGCATCACTTCATCGAATGATCTTCAATTTTTTAACCGATAAAAACCTGCGACCCAGATTCACCTTATCTACGCTAGAGCGGCTCCGACTGTTGAAGTCATAAGGGCTGCAACAACATAAGGGTCAGCATTGGCATTTGGCCTTCTATCTTCGATATAGCCTTTTTGGTCTTGAGAAACCTGCCAAGGAATTCGGATTGAAGCTCCACGGTCAGATACTCCATAGCTGAACTGGTCGAATCGTTGGGTCTCATGCTCACCGGTTAAGCGCTCTTCAATTCCTATTCCATAGCCAGCAAGATGCTTTTCAGGGACTCCAGGAGCACCTAATGATTCACATGCTGCAGTTATTGGTTCGAACCCTTCACGCATCGCCTTAGTGGAGAAATTGGTATGCATGCCTGCTCCATTCCAATCGCCTTTCATGGGTTTAGCATCAATGCTGATTTCTACATTGTGGTCTTCACCCACACGGTATAACAGATACCGGGCTATCCATAGATGGTCACCCACCTCTACTGTTCCTGCAGGCCCAATCTGGAATTCCCATTGGCCAGGCATAACTTCTGCATTGGTCCCTGAGATCTTAAGCCCAGCTTCTATGCAGAGGGTGGTGTGTTGTTCCACAGCTGCTCGGCCATGGATTTTGAGAGCACCCACTCCACAGTAATACGGTCCTTGAGGAGCTGGAAAACCGTTTGGTGGGAACCCTGCTGGCCATCCAGTTCCTGGGTCGATCATTGTGTATTCCTGTTCAAGCCCAAACCAAGGATCTTGATCACCATATTTTTCTTCAGCCGCTCGCGCTAGTGCCCTTGTATTCGTAGGATGCGGGGTCTCTTGATCAGTTAGATACGTCTCGCACATAACAAGTATGTTGTCACCACCACGAATTGGATCAGGACACTGAAAAACTGGCTTCAGCACCACATCAGAATTATCTCCAGTAGCTTGATTCGTTGAAGATCCGTCATATCCCCAGATACCTGGTTCATCGCCATCTGCAAGGATTTTTGTTTTGGATCGGATTTCCGCAGTTGGTTCAGTTCCGTCAATCCATAAGTATTCTGCCCTATATGTCACTACATTCTCCATTGTGATCAAGACGAGACCAGCTGCCAGATCCAGTCCGGAACAGTTCTCGTCAACTTAATTCCTGCTTCTGAACTCTAGTTGCAGGTGTGCCGAGATATGTTAACAGAGTGTTAATTCGATACTCAAATAGAAAATATTTGTAATTTTGTCGTTACAAATAATGTATGGAACCACAAAAAGAATATGTCTTACGGACTGTAGAAGAGCGCGGAGTACGTCTCATCCGTCTATGGTTTACCGATGTTTTAGGGCAATTGAAATCTGTTGCTATCTCACCTGCTGAACTCGAGGGAGCTTTCGAAGAAGGGCTCCAGTTCGATGGTTCGGCAATCGATGGCTACAGCAGAGTTCAAGAAAGTGACGTCTTAGCCGTTCCAGATGCGAACAGTTTTGAATTACTACCGTGGGTTGATCCATCTGAACCCACCGGTCGGATATTTTGTGATATCAAAAATTTGGATGGATCAGCTTTTCAAGGTGACCCTAGGCAAGTCCTACGCCGTAATTTAAAGATTGCACATGATAAAGGATTNACATTCTTCACAGCACCGGAAATNGAATTTTTCTACTTCAATAATGTTTCCGATAGAAAACCTCTAGACAATGCGGGCTACTTCGATCTAACCACCCTTGATCTAGGTAGTGGGCTTCGGCGCCAAACGCTTCACATGTTGGAAGCTATGGGAATACCTGTCGAATACTCATTCCATGAAGACAATTCAAGTCAGCACGAAATAGATCTGCGCTATACCGAAACCCTTGACATGGCCGACAATATAATGACGCTAAGGCTAGTCGTAAGAAAGATTGCTCTTGATTCCAATGTTCACGCAACTTTTATGCCGAAACCTATGGATGAAGGACAGGGTTCAGGCATGCACACACATATGTCTCTTTTCCAGGGAGATGTGAATGCTTTCCATGACCCCGGTGACGCACTTGGGTTATCAGAAACAGCGCGAAAGTTTATGGCGGGTATTTTATTTCACGCCCAAGAATTTACCGCAGTAACCAATCAACTTATTAATAGCTATAAACGAATGGTTTCGGGATATGAATCTCCAGTTTATGTAAGTTGGGCCCGAAATAACCGTTCCGCTCTTATCCGTGTTCCTATACATAAGGCAGGCAAGGCATCCTCAACAAGAATTGAGTATCGGGCTCTTGACTCAGCAGCCAATCCTTATCTTGCCTATTCTGTTATTCTTGCTGCGGGCCTAAAGGGAATCGAAGATGGGTACGAATTACCTTCTGAAGCTGATGAGAATCTATGGTCTCTCAATAGGGAAGAAGCTAANGCTGCTGGTTTACAAAGATTGCCGCAAGATCTCCGAGAAGCTTTAGATTTGATGGAGGAATCAGAATTAGTTCGTAATGCTCTCGGTGAACATATCTTCGAGTGGTTTCTTAGAAATAAACGCGAAGAATGGGAAACCTATCAACGACACGTTACTCCTTTCGAAACAGAAAGATATCTTCCAATATGGTAGAAATATTTTGAGTACCAAACTGACCCAATGGAGAATTGGGGACCGAACGTCGGTTTTCAGATCTTCTCCACTCTAAGCTAAAGGTTCTATGGCTCCCATCCTTGTATTCCCAGATCCTCCCCCACCGGAGCTGGTTCAATCTCTCGATATGGCCGGATACGCGTGGAAAGCAGTAGCTAATGCTCTGGTTGCAGAAGAATATGAACTTCAGGATGAATGGGGAGGAGCGATTCTCGCAGCCGACAAAGATCCAGATACTGCTTTTTCATTGGCTCGAGCACTAAAGAAACGTACCAATCCAATTCAGAATATTATGATCCTCATTAATGGAGGGCAGTTGAATCAATTGGAACTTCGTGACGAATTATACGACGACTTCTGTCTTACCCCATTTCACCCTCAAGAACTTCACGCACGGCTTAATCATCTCTTCTGGAAAGGCGGTCAAGGCAGCAGAGGGAATATTATCTCTTACGGCGATTTAATTCTGAACGTTGAAACATACCAAGCCGCAATTCAAGGACAGCCTCTCGACCTGACATACATGGAGTACGAATTATTAAAGTTTTTTGTTGCTCAACCAGGGAAAGTCTTTAGTCGAGAAGTCTTGCTATCACGCGTTTGGGGTTATGACTATTTTGGCGGCGCCAGAACAGTTGACGTTCATGTTCGAAGATTAAGATCCAAACTTGGAGAAGAACACGCTGGCCTTATCCAAACCGTTCGTTCTGTCGGATACAGTTTCGGTCAGTCCCGTTGGAAAATCCAATAATTGAAACTAAGAGTTACTAGTGAAATCTTTTTGACTGATTTCTAACAACTCTGAGCCCTCATGGCAGCTATCAACATCTTTCTTAAGAAGGTGGCCGAGTAAAGCCGAAGCGAAAAACCCGCTCATAATAATTGCTACAGGAACAACTGCTACTAGCAGAATGATGATAATTACAGTCCCAGTCATGATTTCTCCATACTTATAGTCTAATTCAGGTTCTAGCCCAAGCTTCAATTTCTACGATTGCACCAAGAGGAAGTGCTGCTACGGCCACTGCTGACCTAGAGGGCCGGTGGTTTTGAAATTCTTGAATGTATATTTCATTNATATGGTCATAATCCGCTATGTCCGTTAAAAAAACAGTTGTTTTAACAATATTTTGCAAATCTGCATTTTCAGTCGCTAGTAAACGTCGAAGATTAATAAAAAGCTGCTGAAGCTGAGGTTCTAAACCACCTTCAACGAGGACACCATCGAGATGGCCAATCTGGCCAGAGACAATGAGCCAATCTCCTGATCGAGTTATTGGCGTATACGGACCAGCTGTTTTTTCCATGAATACAGCGTACTGGCCAAAATTAAATCTACTTAGGGATAGAAGTAGATAACTGTGCCCAAGAGCCAGTTAAGGGTTACGTTTAGCTTTATGGCTCGATTCCATTCTTTACTTCAAAGACGGTCTATTCCTAGAAGATCTTTTTTGGCTGGAGCTGGATGTGTTTTTCTACTTTCCTCATGTACCCAAAAAAAGGCTGACATCGGAGTCCCTATCGAAGATGTTAAGTTCCTTCAGCCAGGTTTTGCGGATGGATTTACAATGCCTTCTTCTCTCATTGTCGGGAAACCTCAGCGGGCTCCATTTTTTTTGTATGGTTCAAATGGATTGCCAATTGTCAACGATTTGGAGTCTGAACTTACTGGAAAGCTAGTTGATCCTTCGGGAACTGTTCAAAAGGTCAAATTAAAGCGGCACAACGAAGGAATTCCTACCCCGTACTTTCTTCTAGAATTTGAAATTTCTGATTCAAGAAAGGGAACGTGCCAATTGACGGTAGACATNGACGGGTCAGAGCAAGTTGTCGAATTTCGCGTTGTGGGAAAAGATGAAACAGATTTGATTCAAATTGGAGAAAACATGAGGGTTATCGATACCCCAACTAGGTCTGATTCTGCTGGTTTCGATCCTCTCTGCACCCGTTATGAACCCTGCCCATTCCACCAAATAAATCTCTCAGAAGCTCTAAGGCGTAACCGTCCGACAGTTCTAATGATCTCCACTCCCGGCTTCTGCCAAACGAGTATTTGCGGGCCAGTTCTTGAACTTTTGATTGATCTTCCATCTGACCCAACCTGGAGTGTGATCCATGCTGAGGTCTATACACAACCGAAGAAAATTGCGGAAGGTGAAAACATCCAAGACTTATTAGCGCCGGTAGTCCGTACTTATGGAATGGATTTTGAACCGTGTTTAGTTGTCGCCGATAGTGCTAACAAGGTGAAGGCGAGACTCGACTACGCCTTTGACAAAAAAGAGATCAGAGCGGCGCTAAGTTCAGTTACCTAAGTGATTAAATCAGGAGCGATTCAGCTAAAGCTTTGACCGCAACCGCAAGTCTTTTGAGCATTTGGATTGTCGATACTGAACCCAGACTGGTCTAGGCCATCTTTGTAATCCAATGTTGCTCCTTCAAGAAGCATCGAGCTGGATGGATCAACGACTACTTTCACATCGCCATAACTAATGGTTTGATCATCATCAGCTATATCAGTATCAAAAAACATCTCATAACTGAAACCTGAACAACCTCCAGGTCGAACAGCGACACGTAAAGCAAGGTCTGCTTCATCTTCATCTTTTATAAGCTCATCAACTTTACTTGTCGCAGCATCAGTAAGGGTTATCATCGTTAGTCTCCTGCATTAAATCTATAAAACCCATTATATTGCGAATCTGGTTATGAGAGAAGGTGAATGGTTGAAATTTTTCCAGATACTATTTCTATATGGACCTATCAGCACTTTCAGTAGTTGAGTCAAAAGTATTGAATCAGCTTCAAGGAGTCGTTGACCCCGAACTAGGATCAGACATTGTTGATTTGGGAATGGTTAAAGCAGTCCGTCATCAGGATGACGGGAATGTCATAGTCACTGTTGCGCTGACAACTGCAGGCTGCCCTTTACGTGCACAAATCCAGAGAGATATTCGATCAAAACTTGCTCACATCNCTGAAATAAAGAAGGTCAAAATTGACTGGACGGAGCTTTCTCAAGAAGAAAAATCTGAAGTCATGGCTAAAGCAAGATTGAATATTTCCCAAGAAGAGACAGTGACCCAGATTCCCAGAACAGCAAAATCTATAATGATCGCATCTGGGAAAGGCGGTGTAGGAAAGTCTTCAGTAAGCGCAAACATCGCCGTCGGTCTCGCTGAACGTGGTTTCACTGTAGGAGTACTCGATGCAGACATATGGGGATTCTCTATCCCACAAATGCTTGGTCTATCCGGCCGTTTAGAAGGAGACGAAGATACAAGAATGATTCGACCTATTGAACAAAAACGAGGCGAAGGCGTTCTCAAAATTGTTTCAATGGGGTTTCTTATCGATCAGGAATCTTCCTCCCTAAATTGGCGAGGCCTTATACTCAATCGGGCGGTACGACACTTTCTCGAAGATGTCGAATGGGGGCATCTCGATTATTTGATCATCGACATGCCACCTGGTACCGGTGATGTTCAAATGGGTTTGGCGAAAATGTTACCCCGCTCGGACATGATTGTTGTTACGACTCCATCCAAAACAGTTCAAAATGTCGCAGCTCGAGTGGCCAACATGGCAAGAAGCTATTACTTACGGATAGCCGGAGTAATCGAGAACATGTCCTTTTTTGTTAATGATGATGGAGAGAAATACCACATTTTTGGTAAGGGCGGCGGGAACCAGCTTGCAGAGGAATTAGGTGTACCTTTACTCGGGTCAATTCCTATTGATGAAAAGGTAAGTGAGGGGTCTGATCAAGGAAATCCAGTTATCCTCGCTAAAGGGCAAGCTTCTGAGTCTCTTAATCAAATCGTTGATGTCATCGTTTCTGATGCTGTTCCGTTAAATCAAATCGCTGATTGTTCTGCATACATAGAGCAAGAAACCGCTGTTGAACTGAAAAAATAAAGGTTGACGCTTAGCGTACCTTCCAACCAGATTTCAGTTGTTTGACTGTCTTCTCAGATGCAAGTTTTTCCAAATGGACTTCGATGTTGCTAACAAGAAGGTCGATCTTCGCCTGATCGTCTTCATTTCCATATTGGATCGCAACTACTTCTTCAGAGCTTGTCGCTCCACCTTTAAGAGCCTTGACGATTAGTTTATCCGTAGCGGAATAGCGTTCCAGAGTAGCGGAAATCGCTTGTTTAGGATCTTCTACAACGTGTCCAAATGCAGGTGCAATTCGACGCAACCTCATTTTTGACGCCTTATTGATGCTTTCTAATGTCAGCGAAAGATCTGACTCGCCTGATACAAGTGGGACGGCCCATTCTTCTGCAATTAACTGACCACAAATGAGTGTTCGCTCTTCTTCTAGTAGGAAAGTTCGGTGGTCCTGAGTCGGTCCGGATAATTCATGAGCTGTTAGCCGAAATTCCGTGCCAAGGATTGTATTTCCATCTTTGGGATCGAACCATTCAGCTCCAGTGCGTTCAATCATGGCATCAACACCACCAGCGTGAGCGGGGTCAGAGCATGTCGTGGTAACCCAGCGGATTCGATCACCGCCACAACCAACCACAGAATCGAGGTGAGAGCTGTTTTCGGGTCCCGGGTCAATGACTACTATCTCATCAATCCCCACCAGATAGGTGTTCGTGCCATATGAGGTCCTAAGACTAGGATTCAAGCCCAGAATCCGACGAACAAGGGGGCTCAGGGCTCTAGCTACGCCAGGGACAATCGGCTCTGGGCCTAATTCTTGTTCGTCTTCTTCACTAAGTTCAGATCTGCCATTCTTTGCCATGGGGATCAACTTTCCAATGTAGGGGGGTCATGGGGGATATCGTTTTCTCGACGTAGATCAACAATTTCAATATCACTGCTGTCCATATGTACAAATGAACCACGACCGAAACCAGTCGTGTTCTGGCCTGAGCCAGAACCAGTTGAATTAATGGGTTGATTAACAATTCGTTTGAAAAACAAGCGCCGGATTATCGGTCNAGTTAGGGGAAAGAGAAGTAGTAGCCCCAACGCATCAGTGATAAAACCTGGTGTGAGCATCATGACTCCAGCGATAAGTATCAAACCACCATCCAGCAGTTCTTTACTTGGAATCTGTCCTTGCACAAGTTGAAACTGAATCTTTCTTATGACTCCCATTCCTTCGGACTTGACTAACCACGCTCCGAGAATACTTACAATCAATAGAAGACCTATTGTTTCTAGAATTCCGGTCTTTTGCGCGACCTCAACAATGACCAAAATTTCTGCTAAGGGTACCGCCAGAAATAAAAGAAGCAAGAGAAAAAACATCCCTTCCATTCTAGGAGCTGAACTGTCTGCTTTGACCTTTGAGGAAAGGTGAAAAAGAAAAAAAATTAAATCCTGAAGCTTTCCTTGATGAATCATGGGGCAATCAGTTCTAGAGTCAAGGTATGAGAAAGAAACCTCCTTCAGTAAATGACTTGGCATTATCCATAGAAGACTCAGGAATTCCTCATGCATTACTAGTTGAAGAAGCTCGACGAGCTATTGATGAACACGACTGGGATAATATGGAAGATCGAGTAAAAGTTCTTCAGAGGTCCTTTATCCAGCCTGTTATAAATGCAACTGGGGTACTACTCCATACAAATCTCGGAAGAGCTCCATGGGAAATGCCATCTTCTGACTTGTCCTCCAATCTTGAATTCGACCTACAGAGCGGNAATCGAGGTTCACGACAAACAGGAATAGGAAATCTCTTTGCTCAACTGTGTGGAGCAGAATCGGCAATGGTTGTCAACAACTGCTCCGCAGCGGTTCTACTTGTTCTATCTGCCCTAGCTTCTGATCAAGGGGTTGCAATTTCTAGAAGTGAGCTCGTGGAAATTGGCGGATCCTTTCGCGTCCCAGAAATTCTTGAGCTTTCAGGTGCGTATCTTGTTGAAGTTGGGACTACGAATAGAACNCGTCTGGGCGACTATCAAAAAGCAATCAACGCCCATCGAGACGTTGCTATGACACTTAAAGTCCATCAATCGAATTACAAAATTGTGGGATTTACCGAAGAAGCAAATGTAGAAGAACTAGCTTCCTTGGATGTTCCCCTAGTGGTCGATATTGGGTCAGGGTTATTGGATTCCTCGTGCCCATGGTTGAATGCTGGCCCTCCTGATTGGTTATCAGGAGAACCGGCAGCTAAGCAAACNCTTTCAAGTGGGGCTGGTCTGGTAACTTTTTCNTGCGATAAGTTGCTTGGGGGTCCTCAGGCTGGAATTATCGCTGGGAGTTCTGACCTGATTGAAAGGTGCCTTCAACATCCTTTAGCACGCGTGCTCAGGCCTGGTGGTCATACACTTATGTCCCTTCAAGAACTTGCAATGCTCTACCTTCATCGGGATGCTGAGATAATACCTTTTTGGAGAATGGCGTTGGCAGATTTAGAAGGCCTTAGAGAACGAGCAGAAAGTATAGGAATTGGAGAGGTCGTAAATCTGGAATCTATTCCGGGTGGAGGCACATTACCTAATGTCATAATCCCTTCGATAGGGATCAAATTGGAAGGTGATCGGAGTTGGGATCTACGGAGAGGATTTGAAGGTGACTTGCCTGTTGTCACACGTGTTCGTGATGGAGATACTTTTTTAGATTTTCGTACCATCCATCCTGAATATGACGATGTGGTAGCAGCTGCTTTGGGAGGTCTGGATTAATCAGTGGTTAATCATGTTATTTGTACAGCCGGTCATGTAGATCATGGAAAATCTACGCTAATTCATGCTTTGAGTGGCACTGATCCGGATCGATGGGCCGAGGAAAAAGAGCGGGGGTTAACGATCGACCTAGGGTTCGCCCATTGTGAATTCCCTAATGGCAANACTGTTTCTTTTATTGATGTTCCAGGCCATGAACGGTTTATCCGGAATATGTTAGCTGGTGTAGGAACAGTCGATTCATGTCTATTTGTAGTGGCAGCAAATGAAGGCTGGAAACCTCAATCTGAGGAACACCTCCGAATTCTTGATCTTCTAGGAGTTCAGTCAGGAATTGTCGTTCTGACAAAGGTTGGATTGGCAGACACGGAATTATGCGATATTGCTGAATTAGAAATTTCAGATCATCTTGAGGGCTCTTTTTTGGATTCAGCTCCGATTGTAAGGGTTGATGCGCTTTCAGGAACAGGAATAGAAACTCTGATCATGGAAATTCAGTCAGTCTTAGGGAGTACTCCCTCGAGCTCTGACAATAGCCGACCACGATTGTGGGTTGATCGCGTTTTTGCTGCGAAAGGATCTGGAACGGTCGTGACGGGAACTCTGGGAGGAGGATCTATAAGTACCGGAGATGAATTATTACTTTCACCCGAGAAACGGCAAGTACGCGTCCGAGCTCTGCAGTCTCACCATGAAGAGCTAGAGATAGCAAAGCAAGGATCTAGAGTCGCAGTTAATTTAGTCGGTGTGGACCATAGTGATCTCGATAGAGGTTCAGTTCTAACGAAAGCCGAACAGTGGTATCACACATCGAAATTCGACGGAGATCTTTTTGTCCTTGATGCGGTTAACCATGAAGTTTCAAGACGGGGTGCGTATTTAATATATTTGGGGTCCGGAGAGTATGCAGCAAAATTGCGCGTTCTTGGACCTGACAGTATCGCTTCGGGTGGGCAAGGTAAGATCCGTATCTTTATCGAAGAGGAGCTTCCACTTATGTTGGGAGATCGGTTCATTCTTCGGGACAGTGGAAGGGGGGAGACTATCGGCGGAGGGATAATTCTAGATCCGCAACCTTTGTTGAAATCATCTAAAGCGAAACCCGATTCGAGTATCGAACGCATAATCAATGAGCATGGATGGATTACAGTCGACCACTTGGAAGCATTAACTGGACAAAAAAGAAATCCCATAGTGAAAAATTGGGTTGCAGATCCCGATCTTGTTCAGAAACTATCTGACGAAGTACTCAGAATGGTTGAGGAAAGTGGAACATTAGGAGTTAATCTTTCCCAATTGGATCAGCACCAACGGGAACTTGTGGGCTTACTTTCTAATGTTACGATTGAGGGAAATTATCTTCGAAAGGAAGGCGGAGATGATCTCACTGAGCATGTTTTTCTTCAGGAGCTGAGAGAGAATTTGTTTAAACCTCCTGAGCCAGATTCTGTAGATAAATCTGAGCTCCGAGAATTAGTCCGTCGTGGATTAATTGTAGAAAATGATGGAATCTTTTTCTCTCCTGAAGCTATCGAGAAAGCGACGAGTATTTTGGCGTCAATGCTTATCGCAAAACCCGAAGGAGTTACTGTGGGTGAGGTCAGAGAGGAACTTAACTCCACCAGAAAATATGTTCTACCACTTCTGGGGTATCTTGATAATTCCGGAATTACAATCAGACGAGGTGACGTTCGGTTGGCGGGGAAACGAATGCCCGACCTTAATTGAAGCATAAAAAGGGTTCGTTCAACATAGAATGAGCTTCCTCCCCTTTATTAAGGATCTAAGTATGGAAAATGGACCAACTCCCCATCTAGAAGGGAAAAGGGGGGATTATGCAGCAATTACTCTCGTACCCGGCGACCCCAAGCGGGCCCACTTCATCGCAGAAAGCTACCTTGATAATGTTCGTCAGGTAAACAGTGTTCGGGGCGCTGATGGGTATACCGGTTTATATGAAGGATTACCAATCTCAGTCCAAGCAGTTGGAATGGGAGTTCCATCAGCTGCAATATATTACACAGAACTGATCCGTTTTTATGGCGTGAAAACCCTTATTCGCGTTGGGAGCTGTGGCGGTTTATCTGAATCCGTTCGATTAGGCGACATTATTTGCGCTTCTGGTGCTGGAACAGATTCAGCAGCAATTTCAACTCTAAATGAAGGCATGGATTTACCATCTCTTCCAAATTGGAAACTTTTAGCCTCAGCAATAAAGGTTGCAGAAGAAAAAGGCATAGATGTAGTAACCGGACCTGTTTTTACCTCTGATCTTTTTTATGGCCCAAGTACTGCAATTTTTGAACAATTAGGCCGAAGAGGATTCCTAGGTGTGGAAATGGAGGTTGCAGGCCTGTACACGATTGCAGCTATTGAAGGGATTCAAGCGTTAGCGTTACTTACAGTGAGTGACGATATTGTACGTAATGAAATAATGAGCTCTGCTGATNGAGAAAATACCTTTCATGAAATGATCCAGATCGCTCTTNGTATTGTCAGCAAATGATTTAAGCTGTAGCTAGCTTAAAGACTTTTCAGGCATCAGCACTTTCCGCTCTGTTTCGTTCAATCCACCCCATATGCCATGCTGTTCGCGGATGCGGAGCGCATATGACAAACAATCTTGTTTCACGCTGCATGAATTGCAAATGGATTTTGCTCGACGTTCGCGAGCTCGCTTTGCTTCTTTGCGTTCANAATGCGGCGGAGGAAAAAACACATGAATTTGAGGACCCCGGCACGCTGCTCTAAATTGCCAGCCTAAGTCATCTAACAGTGCGCTCACTTTACCCCCTATCCATGGGAACCTAGTCAGCGTTAATAGCTTGTGGCAAGAAAAAATCAGCATTTCGTCAAAAAAAACGACAATTTAGCGAATATTTGATCTAAATCGGCCAATATCTCCGCAATTGAATGTTCAGAGAGCATTATTTGNGACGATTTTAGTTGAAGCTAAACTATTTCTTCTATCTACGTTCCTGAGGAAATCTTTGTTGTAGCGAATCNGCCTCTGATCATAATGGGCATCCCACGGAACATTAGAATAAGAATCCCGACAATCCCTACGACCATTGGAATCCAGGACATTTGGACATTCTGCTGGGGGTAAAGAAAGATTGTTCCGAGAGTAAAAATGGTTTGCCCGATGAGAGTCCATATTCGAGGTACGACAGTTTGCACATCAATAGCAAAAGCAACCATGGAGACCAGTATGAGAACAAGAGCCCATATACGAACGGGAAGTGCCGACAAGCCGTAACTTCCTAGAGCTATAACTACTGCACCAATTGCTCCAGCGATCCCAACACCTATAGAGAAAAACTCGAATAACACAAGCACAAGGCCTGAGATTAAAAGCAGATATGCTACCGGCGGACTAGCAACCGTATGCATGAGCTGATCCAAAAGAGATAAGCCACGAATCTTTGTTTGTGTCAACGGTGATAAACGAGGGCCTTGTTCTGTTGTAATTACCTCAGAAAGGAAAGCGTCTCTGGAAACAAGAAAATCTCCAAGCGTTGGATTAGCGCAGCGAGCAATCTGGTCCTGCTCGGTAAGTTGATTTCCCAGTTCGTCAACTTCGACCTTGTCGCAACGAACAATTCCACTATCGATTGCTTGCTCCCAATCAAACGTATTTGATTTAAGGAATTGGTTATTGATTCCCCAAACTTCACCAAAAGTCTCGATATCAAGGACCTGCTCACCCGTATTTCCCACACTGGATCCTATTGAGACCCCAATTGAATTAGCAACGCTGACAAGTTGAGCAACTTTCCCATGTGCTGAGGACCCTGATGGGCCGATCCAAACTTCAATAGGCACTGAAGAGTCAATGATTTGGCTAGCTATCTGGTTTAATTTTTCATCAGAGATGACAGCTTGTTTGGAATTAACTTGCAAGATTAAGGCTCTTGCACCATTTTGTTGGACTTCCGTTAGAGCTTCTGATACTGCATCAGCTAAAACTTCGTCCAATAATCCACTTACCTCGAATACTTCTACAAAACCTGCATTTTCGCTCTGAGTTTCTTGAGCATCCAACTGTGAAATCTGAATAAAGGAAAAGAAAACAAGAAAGANTAATGTAGAAATTGTCCAAACTATCGGTCGTCGGGCAGCAGAGAAAACTTCGTGATAGGTCATTACGAAAGAACTTATTCCTGTTCGTCCCTACCTAAGGCTTGTAATGCCTCTTCAAAAGTTTCAGTAACTGTAACAATTTGGTCAAATCCGGTTGTCCGTAACAATCCTAAAAGCGAAGCTCGTCCACACGAAACAACCACTACCCCATCATTCTCTCCAGATTTTCGTATAGCTCCGATTAAAGCCCCAAGCCCGGCAGAATCCATAAACGGAACTTCGCTTAGGTCGATTATTAATTGAGAGACCTGCACGAGATCCCCTAAAGTTTCTCGAAAGGCATCAACCGTATAAGAATCTATTTCTCCCGCTGGACGGCAGATACTAAATTCTTCGCTACCTTCTACGTGGATGTCTAACATATTGCCTCCAGAAAGATCTCATGGCGCGAATCGTACTCGCATTTACAGCAGAACACACTAGAAACTTGAGATTATTAGGAGGCTTGAAAGGTTGATAGATAAATGGAGGCCATGGTTCTTCCCGAGTAGGCTCATTTCATGCCTCATATTTTGGTCGCAACAGACTCAGACGATACAGCAGAGGAAACCTTCTCTGCCTTAGCAACATCTGGGACGACTGTAAGCCGGGTTAGAAAAGGTCAAGATGTTCGACCAGTAGTCAAAGAGCTTGAACCTGATTTAGTAATTCTTGATCTACAAATAGGGAATATGGGAGGCGTCGCGACCAGCATTGACTTGCGACATGAAGCTCAGGCAGGTCGATTGAAGGATGTAAAGATTGTAATGTTGCTTGATCGTGAGGTTGACTTATGGATTGCAAACGAGGCACAAGTAGATGCTGAGATTGTAAAGCCCATAGATGCTATGCAACTTCGTAAAGCAGCCGATTCGCTTCTGGATAGTTGAAATAATTAACCTATTTCGGAAATACCCTACCTACAGGTTCTCTTAAAGCCTGAGGTAGGGCGGTTCCGGTGAAAATAGTTAGCTGTTTCCAGCCATGTCCGTACCCTATGGAGAGGGATAGACATTTCGTTATTCACACAGCCGTCTACCTTAGGCTCCTTATCGGTTATTACAACAAACTAAAAACTTTACGTAAGAGAAACTTCCAGCTGGTTCAAAGGATGTAAGCGTGCCACTGGGAACTATTTGACCTCTTGTTTTTGATACCTGACTGTATCGGCATTCTGTCGGGTAGGCGGGATTTGAACCCACGACCTCCTCGTCCCGAACGAGGCGCGCTACCAACCTGCGCCACTACCCGTTTTCTTCGTCGGTAGTATCCGATGATACCCAAATCCAAACAAAATGAAGATCACGGCTAAGAGCAGTAAGGTGCAATAGTTATGGAAAACAACAAAGGACAATCTTCATCTGAAGAANCCAGCGGTGAAAATACTTCTTGGGAAGATTTCGAATATCTTGAATGGGTCCGTGAAAGAGAGATAGAGGCTCTAGAGGCAAAACTTCCAAGAAAAGTAACCCTCAAAGAGATGTTTCTAACGGGCTTCTTCGTTCTTATTATTCTTGGAGTAGCTGTCTATCTTCCTTTCAAAGCAATCATGGGAAATGAAGGAGACCATAAGAGCTATTCCATATGGGTAGAAGATATGTCAGCCGTGACCGAACTGGTAGTAGCTGAGTATGTTTTTTTAGGAAGTAATCAAGTAGCAGGTCTATATTTCGGTCAGGAGGATCTCATCATCATCGAACGTCATGCCGATTCGAATACATTTATTCACGAGTTAGCCCATGCGGCAGATCGGCACAACTACTTTCCGTGGGAGGTNGCACTGAAAGATAAACTCCATTCCATCTTCATCCAAGAACAACTTTCCTCTTCTCTTCTGAATGAATCTACAAATTCTCTGGAGGTCAGGAATGAGTTGTTCGCAGATGCTGTTCTTTTCATTGAGACCGGAAGATGTGGTAGCTACTTTAGCTCGTTGGATTGCCATGAATTAGCGGTCACGACGAAGAATTTCGTGAAAGATAACGACATAGAGCTTTTAGAAATAAGTTCTCAAGTTAACTACATGACCCCCGACGTGATTATTGACGGCCCCATTACTAAATCATCTAATATTACGCACTTCTCATAGCAGGANACCNCAATCAGAGTTACTGTGTTCTCTGGTAATCCCAAGCAGGTTGTGTTGGGCGATTCGACTTGGAGCGATATGGATTTTAAGGAATTTCAGGATCATATAGAAGAGACCTATGGAGAACGCGATCGAGAGCGAGGTATCGCTATGAGTGTGGCGTGGTTAGCTGAAGAGATTGGAGAGCTAGCTCAAGCTATCCGTAAGGGAAGCCACGAACAACGAGTTCATGAATTCGGAGATGTTATAGCTTGGACTTTCTCTTTAGCTAACCAGGTAGAAGTTGATTTGGAAGAAGCGATTAAACGCTATGTTGATAATCCGCCATAGGTCAGTATGAGCTCTAGATAAGTGCTTCAGCGATTTGAACGGCATTGAGCGCAGCTCCCTTTCGCAAGTTATCTCCTGATAGGAATAAGCTTAAACCGTTCTCAAATACAGAATCTGGGCGAATCCTTCCAACGAATGTTGAATCGATCCCAGCTGTTTTCAACGGAGTGGGGATTTCATCTAAGGCAACTCCACTACTTTGATTCAGGATCTCCTCGGCGCGTTCTTTAGTGATTGCCCTAGTAANCCCCGCCGTTATTGCTAGCGAATGCCCCGTATAGACGGGGACACGGACGCAGGTTGCCGAAACAGCTAAATNNGGGATTTCTAGGATCTTTCTGCTTTCATCACGAAGCTTTTGTTCTTCGTTTGTTTCATATAACCCATCATCAACGAAAGATCCACAGAAGGGGACAACGTTATATGCGATTGTTTCAGCAAAGTTTTCAGCAGCGGGGAAAGTCAAAGCATTTCCATCATGTGTTAATTCTTTGGCTTGAACGCCGGCAAAGTTGATCTGCCGTTCAAGCTCATCTACTCCTGATAATCCTGCTCCAGAAGTGGCCTGATAAGAAGAGAAAATTACTCTTTCTAGACCTCCTTCTACATCTAGGGGTTTAAGTACTGGCATAGCGACCATGGTTGTGCAATTGGGATTTGCAATGATCCCCTTCGGCGTATTTTCTAAGGCGTGTGCATTAACTTCNGGTACTACAAGTGGAACATCTTGATCCATTCTCCAAGCTGAAGAATTATCAATAACTGTTACTCCTTGGGAAGCAACAGAGGGCGCTAAATTCTTTGAAAGTTCACCTCCTGCTGAAAAGAGCGCTATATCGAGGCCGTCCCAGTTTGCAGTAGCAGCATTCTCAACGACGATTTCATTGCCGTCAAATAAAATCTTTTTGCCTGCACTTCGTTCAGATGCAAAGAATCGAATAGTGGATATAGGGAAATTTCGCTCAACGAGTATCTCCCTCATTACCATTCCGACTTGTCCAGTGGCTNCAACAATTCCAATATGCATACTCAGAGACTACACACTAGAGGCAGGAAACGGTGTGGAATTATTAATCAATAAGGCTGTTTCTTTCTTATCGAGATAGCCAATATTCTGAAATTGTCTCGATCGCTTCAGCAAGGATGGATTTTGTTCCGGTTTCAGGATTGTTGGGAAGATCGATTAAGGGNTNATCNATAGTCTTGGAGATTTTTGGTATTGAAAAATTAGCTTGCTCTTGGTCACCTTCACCGAAGAATTCAGTAAGTTCAGGAACTGATTCTTTGGGAGCAAAAGTTGTTTTTTCTGGAAATTGAACGAATTGATTCGGGAGTTGATCACGAATCGATGCAATGGTGCTCCTCCTCTCCGTATCAATCTGCCTAATAGTGCTCCATTCCTCTCCGGAGTCGTTTTCATAAGCGTTCGCTTGTTGAGATCGTGGTGATTGAATACCGCGCCAAACTAAAAGAATATCGGGGTCATCATCTATTGCTTTAGTAAGTTCTAGAAGAGCTGCTATTTCATGTTTACATGGAGAAGCCCAGTCTGGGCAAACGTGGTGAATTTGTACATCGCCTACTTTGGGGACAGCTTCATGAAAGCGTCCATCTTTTACTGCGTATCGAATATTTTCGTTTGCTGGACTGGCGTGAATAGTTACTTCAAATCCGCGTTCACGTCCGTCTTCTACTTCGAAAGAGACCTGTCCTGTCTCGACAAACATATCATGAACAGCTCCTTTACGTTGAATTGCAACCCCTGGGCCAAGTGGATCGCGATAATCAGCGAGAGCAGAAACTAGTTTTTTCATTGCTTTACCCGCTTCGGTTTTCGGTCTAATCATCCATCCACCGCCTCGGCGAGATTGAGCGATAGTACTTCTCGAAGTTGTTCTGTATCTAGGTTGGTAAACCAATCGTCTCCGGTACCAACGCTTTTTTCGGCAAGTTCCTTCTTATCGGTGAGGAGCTGATCAATTTTTTCTTCTAAGGTTCCTTGGCAGACGAGTTTATGGACGAAAACCGTCTGGTTTTGACCAATTCTCCATGCTCTATCAGTTGCCTGATCCTCTACTGCTGGATTCCACCATCGATCGTAATGAATAACCCTATTTGCAGCGGTTAGATTTAGTCCAGTTCCTCCTGCTTTAAGCGAGATCAGGAGAATAGGGACTTGCGGCCCATTTTGGAATGAAGAGATCATATTCTCACGTTTCGTTCTTGATACTCCTCCATGGAGGAATGGCGGGCGTTGGCCTAGTATCCCAACTAGGTGATCGGCTAAGAGCTCACCCATTGCGCGATATTGGGTAAACAGTAATACTTGTTGTTCACTCTCAAGCACCTCTTCTAGAAGCTCTTCTAAACGAGAAAGTTTTCCAGAGCGTCCCGTAATTGTGCTCCCATCAGCGAGAAACTGTGCAGGATGATTACATATTTGCTTTAGCTTTGTCAACGTAGCAAGAATGAGGCCCTTTCTTTTGATCCCATCCATTTTCGAAGCTTCGTTGAGAAAATCATCTAGAACAGCCTTGTATAGCGCTGCTTGTTCTTGGGTTAATTTGGACCAAGCTATCTGTTCAACTTTCTCAGGTAGATCTGGAACAAGGCTTTTATCATCTTTCGTTCTTCGAAGGATAAATGGGTCGGTAAGGCGACGCATTTTTTCTAAAGCTTGCTGGTCTTTGTGTGTTTCAATTGGTGTGGCAAATTCTTCTCGAAACCATGAAATTCCCCCAAGCATTCCGGGGTTTACCGCGTCTAGAATTGCCCATAGCTCTGAAAGCCTATTTTCTACCGGCGTTCCCGTTAACGCTACTTTCTGTTGGGCTTGGATTGCTCTGACGGCCATAGCGGCATTTGTATTGTGATTTTTAATAAATTGCGCTTCATCACAAATAAGAAGGTCCCAATTAATTTCAGCTAATTGTCCAATGTCTCTGGTCGCTGTTGCATAAGTGGTGATGACAATGTCGGATTCTTTCGCTGATTGCACGAGGGATTGTCCCGTTGGGCGACTACTACCGTGCGCAATAAGGACTTGGAGATTCGGCGTAAATTTTTTAGCTTCGGATTCCCAGTTATGGACTACTGAAAGCGGGCAAATTACGAGAGAAGGCTGATTTCTATTTCGCCCTAAGATGTGAGCGAGCGTTGTTGGTGTTTTCCCTAAGCCCATATCATCGGCTAGACAACCTCCTAACCCAAGTTTGCTGAGAAACTGCAGCCATGCTAATCCACGTCGTTGATAAGGGCGGAGTTTCCCAATAAAGGATTCTGGTTCAGTTGCTTCCTCAAGACGTTCATCTGGTAAGCCTTCTAGAAGCTGAACAATCCATTCTTCAGATGCTGTTGTTTCCGTTATTGGAATTTGCTGAATTTTTTCATGTTGAAACAGTTCTGAGGTTTCTTCCATGCTGAACCTGAGAAGCTCGGCAGGAGATAGTACGTTCGATTTTCTTCTCCTTTGCGATAGAACCTCTAACGCTGTCTGTGCCTGATTTGCATCAATGTTTATCCATTGGCCTTTTAACTGGACTAGTCCTGTTTTCGCATTCGCGAGAATTTGTAGGTCATTTTCATCTAACTGATCATCACCCAGAACCAGATTCCAGTCGACATCAACCATAGCTATCCCAAGATTTGCTGAGATTCCTCCCCTTTCACTTGGAGAAGCATTCGCCTTTAATGTGAATTGTTGTCTAACTAATCCCTTGGGAACGAGAATAGGAAGTCCTGCTAATTCTGATAAATGCAAACCGTCTAGCAATAGTAAGGAGACGTCTTTAAAACTGAGTTCTAGTTTCCCATCGTGAGCGTGATCTTCTAATGAATCTAAGCCCGGAACGGTATTCGTAACTCTTTGCGAAGTTTGGATGATGTATTTCCGAATCGGCTCTAATGACTCTCCTTCGCCTATTTCGAAAGCATGAGGAGTTTCTTCCCAAAATTCATTCCAAGCAACCATTAAAGACGGATCTTTGGTTGAATAGACTTCAAATTCTAATTCCCAGTGATTCTTATCATCTGAAGGGACAAGTCGTCCTCTGTTTTTGATTGCGGGTGCCCCTTCTATGCGAGATCGGGCATCGTCCAGATCTGAACTAAGTTGCAGAAATGTCATCTCATGTTGTTCTATATCTGCTTCGATATGTCCTACTGGGTCATACAATCCAGCCATGATTCGTCGCAAAGCAGTTACGGATGATTTTCTAGAACGCGAAAAAGTAGGTTTCCAACCGGAATATTTTAAGGCAGTTCTGCAAGCAGCATCAACTAAATTCTCGATGATAACTTCTGTTGTAATGTTCTGTGATTGAGAGATGACTGGAGGTTTATGAATCTCTAATTGTTCGATTTGGTTCGTAATCTGGGGGTGATTGATAAATTTCCATGAGGTTTTCCAATGCAAACCGTCGTTTTCGACTTGTGTAATGACATAACCATTTACGACCATGTCGATGCTAGCTTCCACCGCACTTTGTAACCATCTTAAAGACGGAGACCAACGAGTAGTGGCATGTTTGTTCGCGAGGATTTCAATAACTTCGGTAGGGTCTGCAACTAATGCTCCGATTGTTTTTTTTCCGTATCTAGGTATTTCTAAATCGATTAATTCAATCTTTGAATCTCGTGTTGACCACTGATTCCCAAGAAATGACCCTGCTAAGCGCCGTAAGCTATTACCTGAGAGGGCATGATCTTCTTCCCATCCCCAAAAGGTTGCGTTATTACCGATCCAAGTTACTTGAAGAGAGGCTGTTGGAGTTTTAACGACGATTGACCTTCAGCCCTTATCTAATTCAAATGCCTCATGAAGAGCAACCGTAGCTCGTTCTACATCTTCTTTTGCTACGACGCAGGAGACGCGAATAGCTGATGTAGAAATCATNCCAATATTTATACTTTCATTTGAAAGGGTTTCAAATATGGTGGCAGCAACTCCGGGGTTACTTGCCATTCCTGCCCCTACAACAGATACACGTCCGATCGTGTTATCAGTATTTACTCCTTGAGCGCCAATGATATCTGCAGTTTCAGCAGTTATTTCCTTCCCTATCTCTAGCTGTTCAGTGGGTACCGTAAAGGAAATATCTGTTACTCCTTGTTCGGATGTATTTTGAACAATCATGTCTACGTTTACATCTTGATCGGCTAATGGCCGGAAAAGAAGAGCTGCAATCCCCGGCTTATCAGGCACACCGGAGACGGTGACCTTTGACTGTGAAGTATCAGGGACTACTGCTGAAATAATAGGTTTTTCCATATTTGGTTCCTCCTTTGAAACCCATGTTCCTGGCTCCCAAGTGAAAGCTGATCGCACATGCAATGGAACATCATATGATCTTGCTACTTCTACTGAACGCATTGCTGGTTTGGGGCATCCAACTGCTGTCATTTCGAGTAATTCATCGAAGCTTATTAGCGGGATTTTCTTTGCATGTGAGCAAACTCGAGGGTCGGTGGTAAAGACTCCTGGAACGTCCGTGTAAAGCTCACAGGCGTCAGCTCCTAAACCATGTGCGAGAGCTACTGCTGTGGTATCTGANCCGCCGCGGCCTAAAAAAGTGACATTGTGATCGGTAGAAACGCCTTGAGAGCCAGCAACAACGGCGACTCTTCCATTATCGAGAGTTTCGTGAATTCTTTGGGGGTTTATATTTAGTATCTTTGCATTCTGGTGGTTTGTATCAGTAAGAAAGCCTGCTTGACTTCCAGTAAAAGAATCGGCTGGTACTCCCATGTCATGGAGGGCCATGCACATGAGTGCAATGCTTTTCCTTTCACCTCCGGTAATTAGCATGTCCATTTCACGTGCAGGGCGTGTCTTTGAAACTTCTTCTGCTAGCCGCAAGAGATCGTCTGTTTCTTTCCCCATGGCACTGACGACAAGAACCACGTCATCTCCATGCTCGCGAGTTCTTTTAACATGGTCAGCGACTTCACGAATCCTGTCAGGATTTGCTACTGAGGTACCACCGAATTTTTGTACAATCAAACTCACAGGTTTTTACGGTAGTCGCGCCTTGTGCCAATCGTGTGATATTTAGGTATAGAAATAGTTAGATTTTCTAATTTTGGGGGTTTGGGGACCTCTTTGGTCTTGCTTTCCCAAATACATATNTACTAGAACGCTTCCCTTCACCGATTGTGTTCCGAGAACATTCAATAACTGACCATCCAGTATCCCATAACGCACNGGTAATGTCCTGCCGTCCACTCCTGTTCTTTCGGTTCGGTATCGCAGTTTGATCACAAAAGAGAAGAATTGATCCGTCATGTGAAATTCGTAGGAGATTTTGGAGTGTCTCCTCTAAATTTTTACTGCTGGCAAGATTTTCNATTGAGAGAAAGGTATCGAATGATCTATCTATATTGGGGTACTCATACCATTCAGTAATAGATGTGACTTCAGCGGGAAATGTCCCATCAATATTCTCTACAGGGCCCAATAAAAGACAACTGCCCGTCATAGCTGCGAGCGTGTAATCAATATGTGATAGATACTCTTTCATTATCGCCAGCGGTTTTGATCAGTTTTCCAATCTTGTTGTTCAGCCCACCGTCGCCCACTGAAGCGCCATTTGGTGGAGATTACCTTGGGTGAATCGGCTGGCCATAGCTTATTCATTGCAAGAATAATGGCTTGTCGTTCACCTTCTGTAGGTTGAGGTTGAATGATAATTTGTGTTTGGAATTCTTCAGACATGACGACCTTAGAGAGGGATAACCCCGTGTTTTCGCTGAGGAAGCTCTTCTCGTTTTCTTTCAAGCGCGGCGAAGCCGGCAATCACTTTTTTCCGAGTATCTGCGGGATTTATGACGTCATCAATGTACCCCCGCTCCGCAGCTATATATGGGTTAGCGAAGCGTTCAGTGTAATCATCGACTAATTCAGTTTTCCGTTGTTCGGGGTCGGCAGCCGACTGAATTTCTCGCCGATGAATGATTTCGACTGCTCCTTGGGGACCCATTACGGCAAGCTCAGCTGTCGGCCAAGCAAATGAGATATCTGACCCTACTGATTTCGAGTCCATCACCACATATGCCCCACCATATGCTTTTCTGGTAATTACTTGAATTCTTGGAACGGAGGCTTCGCAGTATGCGTAAAGGAGTTTTGCNCCGTGTCTAATAATACCTCCGTANTCTTGGTCCACGCCCGGTAAAAAGCCGGGGACATCTACCAGAGTTAGGAGTGGGATGTTGAATGCATCGCAAGTTCTGACAAACCTTGCAGCTTTTGAAGAAGATTCTATATCAAGTACTCCTGCTAAAACCAGTGGCTGATTTCCCACTACTCCTACGACTTTGCCATCTAGATGTCCAAATCCACATACAATGCTCTGCGCCCAAGATGGGAAGTATTCCATGAAATTACCATCGTCAAGAATAGACCCGATGATTTCCCTCATATCGTAGGGCTGATTAGAGGTTTCGGGCATAATGTCGGACAGTTCAGGACATAGTCTTTCTGGATCATCTGTAGGTTCAAAGCTTGGCGGATTTTCCATATTATTTGATGGAAGGAATGACAAAAGAGTTTTAACAGCATCGAGTATTTCCTCTTCGCTTTCACTTACGAATGTCGCTACACCTGACTTACTTGCGTGGCTAGTAGCACCACCAAGTTCTTCAAGTGTGACTTCCTCTCCTGTTACCGTCTTTACAACATCGGGTCCCGTTATAAACATGTGAGATTTTTCTCGGACCATAAAAATAAAGTCTGTCATTGCTGGGCTGTAGACAGCACCGCCTGCGCAGGGTCCCAATATGACACTTATTTGTGGGATCACTCCGGAAGATTGCACATTTCTATGGAAAATGCCTCCATAACTATCAAGACTTACCACGCCTTCCTGGATTCGGGCACCTGCTCCATCATTAAGTCCAATCATCGGAGCTCCTGTAGATAGGGCGAGATCCATTACTTTGTGTATTTTTTCTGCGAAAACTTCTCCAAGAGCCCNTCCCATGACTGTGAAATCTTGACTAAAAACAAAGACTTGGCGCCCATCGATAGTTCCCCAACCTGTCACGACACCATCTGTGTAGGGTCTTGTATCAAGACCTGCTTCATGAGCGCGGTGGCGGGCAAGCATGTCTAGTTCGTGAAATGATCCAGGATCTAGGAGGTAATCAATTCGTTCCCTAGCAAGAAGCTTTCCTTTTTCATGTTGACGTTCGATAGATCGTTCAGTTCCAGCGTGTAGAGCTTCTTGTTTACGTCGTTCAAGTTCTTCGATTCGTTGTTCCATTGTGTAATCAGCCATCGTGAGGTAAGGGTACTGCGTTTAGCCAATAGATCGATAACTATTGGCGTTGATCATTAAAAAACTTCATCGTGGGCCTTCTGACCTGCGGAAACTTCAGTTTAGTTCTTTAGAAATATGTGGAAAACCTCGTATACGGTATGTTTTTGATATGGATAGTTCAAAGAGCATCCCCGAACTTCTTTATAGTGAAGAGCATTACGCTGATCCATATCCACTGTGGGAACGTATGCGTCATGAAGCACCTGTTTTTTTTGATGAGAGACTAAATGCATGGTTGTTGACTCGTTATGAAGACTGTGTTGCTGCGTTCGCGAACCATGAAGATTTCTCTAATCAGCTATATTCAAAAACTCTCGGTGTTGTTTTTGGGCCGACGATGCTTGATAAGGACGGTCATGAGCATGTAGTTCATCGGAGAATCGTTGCTCCTGAATTTGTTGGGAAACGGTTTGAACCTTATTACGAAGCGATAGACCGTAATGCGAGAAGTTTGATTGAAAAGTTTCCTGATGCTGGAGTCGTTGATTTGGTGAATGCATTTACGACCCGTCTTCCGGTGAATGTAATTGTGGATATGTTGGGAATGGACCAGAGCGATCATGATAGATTCCACACTTGGTATACCACGATGATGGCGGGTCTATCAGTTAAGGACTTACTTGAAAGTCAGTTCAGTTCCAGCAAGCAGAATCTTGGAGTGTTAGCTCATGAGGAACTAGCTGAGTACGTTACTCCNATTATCGAAGATAGGAAATCTTGTCCGGTTGATGATCTTATTTCTAAAATTGTGCACGCTGAAGCTTCTGGCCAAAAGTTNACTTTGACTGAAATCCAAGCCTTTATATCTCTTTTATTAGTCGCTGGAGGTGAGACCACGGACAAAGGGATAGCGAATATGTGGACTCAGCTTCTTCTAAATCCTGAACAACTCGATGAAGTTATTGAAAATCATNATCTTTTTGATGCCGCTTTCTCAGAAATGATGCGCCATTCACCTCCTGTCCCTGGACAGCTTCGATATTCTGTGAATGAAGTGACCTTTAGTGGGGTTACGATACCACCTCATCAAGCGGTGTATATCCAGCTCGCTTCTGCAAATAACGATGAAACGATTTTCAAGGACCCTCGTTCATTTCAGATCAATCGCGATGATCTTCATTTGAGTAAGGAACGAAAGGTAGGTCATCNTGGCGATGGGGGGCGATATGGCCATCTTGGATTCGGGTTAGGGAAGCATTTCTGCCTTGGATATGAAATGGCGAGATTAGAAGCGGTGATGGGTTCAGTTTTACTAGTAGAGAAAATGAAAAATCCACGTCTAGCTCCTGGCGCAGATACTTCATTTGTTATGAAGAGTGGCACACGTTCACCTTTACAGGTCCTCATTGAATACGATCCGGTCTAGAGTGGTGGCGGGAAAGTCCCTAATTCCAATAAGAAAGTAATAAGTAATGGGTCATGTTGGCATCATCGGCGGTGGAGTAACAGGTTTAGCTTCTGCTCTTTCTTTATCAAAAATCGGATTACGCGTTACTGTTTTTGAAAGTGATGCGACTCCTATGCCTTCCTCACCTGATGAAGCATTCGGATGGGATAGACGAGGGGCTCCACAGGTTCGACATTCCCATGCACTTCTGGGACGTCTTCATAATCTTCTGCGGGACTTTCATCCAGAAGTTCTCAAAATGCTATTGGATGTCGGCGCAACTGAAATTAATTTAGCCCAACAGATGCCTGACACTCTTGATGACCTAAGTCCACATCCTNATGACAGTGATCTCTTTATGATTGCTGCAAGAAGAACAACATTTGAATGGGTCCTTCGGCAAGTAGTGATGAGTAATCCGAATGTTGTAATCAGGACAGGAGAGCGTGTTGATGGCCTCGTAGCCACTTCGGACGGTATACCTGAAGTTCAGGGAGTGAAGTTTGAAGATGGAAATTCTGAATTATTTGATCTGGTGATTGCTGCTAATGGTCGAAGGTCTCAAGCCCCTGAGTGGTTAAGCAAAATAGGAGTTGACCTTCAAGAAGAAGTTGAAGATACCGGAATCATTTACTATTCGCGTTTCTATCGGATGGACTCTAGTCAAGAGTTACCGGTAAGCGATCGGCTTATCGCTGGAGATTTGGGATATTTAAAGTATGGGGTTTTCTGGGGGGACAACAGGACTTTTTCTATTACCTTGGCTACGTCAGATAAGGACAAAACATTTTGGGGGGTTCGTGACCCCAAAGTCTTTGACAACGTGATTCGAGAAATTCCCGCAGCTTCGGAATGGCTTACTCTTGGCGCGGAGCCGATAACCGAAGTGCATTCTATGGCTGGACTGTTGAACCGGAGAAGATCTTTGGTGGATTGCAGTGGGGTGATGGTAAAAGGTTTTCATATTGTGGGAGATGCACTTATATGCACTAATCCTTTGTATGGGCGAGGGTGTTCAACAGGATTTTGGCAAAGTCACTTGCTCGCTGATGTAATAGAATCAAAC
>PAZD01000018.1 GCA_002715405.1 Acidimicrobiaceae bacterium | reverse complement strand
GTAAGAAAGAAAAATCCGAAAGCTACCGTGAACTGGACTAGCAAAGAAAATGAACCAGAACGCACTCCCCTATCTGCGAACATGCGCACGTCGAGCAATGGTCGTGGCGTATACCTTTCCCATAGCACGAAGATCAATAAAGCTAATGTCCCGAGAATAAAGCTGGTTAAGATAAGGGTCGATGACCAACCTTTTATTGGTCCTTCCATAACGCCGAAGACAATACCGCCGACGGCGAGGAAGGATAGCAAAGCTCCTAATGGGTCCATATTGGCTTCGTCTGGATTGGAAGAGTCAGGGAGATAGGCCCAGCACAGGAGAAAGATCACCCCTGCGAGGATTGACATTGCTAGAAAGACGCTTCCCCACCAGTAGTTCTCCATAAGCGCTCCGGAAATAAGCACCCCAGAGAGACCACCGAAAAAAACAGAAGCTGTCCAGATGGCGACACCTTTGACTCTTTTGCCTTCTGGGAGCGTTGTCGTAATCGTCGATAGCGTTGCAGGGAATATTAGGGCAGCTCCCACTCCACTGACTGCTCGACTTGTGATCACTAGTGAAACGTCTGAGGTAAGGAGTGTTGATGCATTCGCCACTCCTAAGATAAAGATCCCCATGAGCAGCATTCTGCGGCGACCATATCTATCCCCTAACGCTCCGGCAGGCAGTAAAAGGGTAGCGAGAAAGAAAGCATAAATATCAACCATCCATTGGACATCAGATTGGCTTGCACCTAATTCTCTGGAAAGTTCTGGAAGAGCGACATTAAGTGATGAGATATTAGCTACGACAAGGACCGCTGAAGCTACAGCTGCCGACAATATAAGTACGGAGCGGGGTTGGTCTTCTTCGAGCATCATCAAAGTGTTGCACTCTCGTCTGTTACGAGGGAAATCCTCAGTGGAAAGTTCTATGGCTTAGGAGCCACCTGCGACAACCTTTGGGAGCTAATCGAAGGTAAGCGTTATGAAAAAACCGATGTACAGTTTCTTTTCATGGGCAATAACGAATTTCAGCTCCTCCAATTAACTATCGGAGGGGTTTCAACATCCGCATGGTCTTCTGCAGGTTTTGAGGTCATGGAATTACCAAGTGGCGAATCAGTATGCCAGCTCGGTAGCGTCCAGCTTCTCTTCGACCCCACCTACAGGCGAGGTATTGCAGGTGCTGCTGTTAACGGGATGAGCGGGACAATCGATTCGCTAGAATTTGGAGAGATCACCAATTCTACGTCCAGTGGTATTAATGCTTACCCTCCTTCTGTTCACCCAAATGGCGTTACGCGTATTGATCATCTTGTCGTTACTACAGCAGATTGTGATAGGACCACGCTTGCTTTAGAAGCAAGTGGAATTCATTCCCGTAATGTAAGGACTTTTGGAGATGATGGCGCAAAGATGCGCCAAACTTTTTTCTGGCTAGGTGACGTGATCCTTGAACTCGTCGGCCCTGATCAATCGGAAGCTAATGGACAAGCAATCTTTTGGGGGCTCGCGCTTATCTCAGAGAATCTACAAGCAACAGCAGATTATTTAGGTGAAAGATGCACGCCGGTTAAGCCAGCCGTTCAGCAAGGTCGGAAGATCACGACTATCAAAACCCGTGAAATTGGCATTACCACATCGCTCGCAGTAATGAGTCCGCATACGAAAACCGACTGAGCATTCTCTCTAGATAAGAGATATATGGTAGGAAAGTGATAGTTAGTGGAGGCGATCATGAACACACTGGAATTGTTTGATTTAACAGGTAAGACCGCAGTTGTGACTGGCAGTGGAAAGGGAATAGGCGAGGGCATTGCCATGGCTCTTTCAGAAGCTGGGGCGAATGTCGTCGTCTCCGCTCGAACAACATCTGACATTGAACGCGTCCGGGATCAAATCATCGATAATGGTGGTCTGGCAATATGTCATCCATGTGATGCCACGGAAAGTACCCAGGTAGAGGAGCTCGCTCAGAAAGCCATGAAAGAATTTGGCGAGATTGATATTTGGGTAAATAATGTTGGCTCAAGCTCAGGCCGCAGCCCGTTAAAGGATCTACCTCGCTTAGATTGGGACCTAACGATAGCGCAAACACTGACGTCTACTTTTATTGGCTGTCAAACAGCTGCCCGAAATATGACGTCGGGAGCGATAATCAACATTTCTTCCCGTTCATCATCAGGGGCTGTCCCAAATAATTCCCACTACGCTGCTTCAAAAGCAGGGGTAAACGTTCTTACCGCATCGTTAGCCTATGAACTTGCCCCAAATATCCGGGTCAATTCCGTTAGCCCCGGCGCCGTACCAACTGAAATTTTTTACGAAGTTATGAAACTCACTCCCGAAGACCTACCAGCGTATGCCAAAGACTCTGGCATTCCCCTTCAGCGCCTTGGAACCCCCCAAGATATCGCTTCAGCTGTTTTGTACCTAGCGTCGGATGCCTCATCATGGGTAACTGGTGAAGATATTACCGTGAGCGGAGGCTAAATAGATTACGCCGGCCTCGGCTGATTTAGTTCGAGTACATTGTCATGAAGGATCAATTTCCGGTCATGTTCGTCAAAGCTACTTAATTCATCGACGTAACCGAGTGGAGTTGGCATCCCTTCAATATGGGGCCAGTCAGATCCGAAAATAACCCGTTCACTTCCCATATAGTCAGCGACTTCAGATGGGTCATCTTCCCAAAATGGGTTGATCCAAACATGCTCTTTAAATTTCTCCAGGGGATCTTCTTTGAACCACCCCATCAATTTGTTTTTCTGCTGAGGTAATTTCCGAAACAGGTCAGGGAGAAAAGTCGACCCATTTTCGACAGATGCTATCCGCAAATTTGGGAATCTCTCATACATCTTCTCCAAAGACATCGTCATAAGCCAGTCAAGAGCAGCTCGTTCGATATTGAATGCTTTGATAGACGGCACATAGGAGCTAGATCCTCCGAAATTAGCTCCAAATCCATCTTCAGCGTATCCCTGGCTCGAATATCCGCTATCTCCAGCATGGATAACTAAAGGAATTCCTGCTTCGTTTAATTGAGCCCAAAATGGGTCAAAGATCTTATTTCCTGGTGATTTCGGTCCTTCCTCAGTCCAGACCGCAGCAGGCCGTATGCAGACAACCCTGGCACCTTGATCTAATGCCCACAGCAGCTGCTCAACAGCAAAATCAACATCACAAAGGGAAATATATGGAGCAGCAAAAATCGTATCCTGGTAATTACAACCCCAGTCCTCATCTAACCATCGATTAAACGCCCTAAAAAGGACTTTGACTGCTTCAATGTCAGTCTTCAGTAGCTCCTCGTAAAGGACCCCCAGCGTCGGGAAGAGCCAAACGCCTTGGAGCCCTTGCTCTTTAATTTTTGCTACCCGTAGATCTCTGTCCATGTATTCACCGGGTAAGGGTTCACGATCTTTTAGCATCTCAAGAGGAGACTTACCCGTTGGGTTCCCTCGAAAATACTCATGCAGGGCACCGGGTTTTGCTATGGGATCCCATGTCGGGTTAGAAACAGCCTTACTAACTTCACCACCAACTAAGTGGTATTTTCTCCCATCGATCTCACACCATTGAACGCATCGCTTTTGCCATTCTCGGGGTACATGGCGGGTGAAGGCATCGAGAGCCTCGTAGTAATGATTGTCGCAATCAAACGGGGTGTATCCCAATGTTCTCATCTATCCTCCAAGGCACCTTCAGCCTATCAATTCTGAAGGTATGAGGTTATCTTCATAGCATTGTTTAAATCTCAGTATTCACCATATGCGTGGCAGCCATGTCAAAATATTCCAACATTGCTTCCATGATCTCACTAGGCGGATGCATAGTTTCCAGAGCACTTACCATGCTTTCCATCCACGCATTTCGCTCTTCTAGACCTATCTGAAATGGAGAGTGCCGCATTCGTAAGCGCGGGTGTCCTCGTCTATCTGAATACGTTGATGGCCCTCCCCAGTATTGGATTAGAAAATCTGAAGTATTTTTTTTCGGAAGAGTNAGGTCATCTGGGTACAAGTGGCGAATTCGTTGATCTTTTTCAACATTCGCATAAAAATGTTCAACCAGCTCCTCAAACCAACTACTCCCGCCAAGAGCATCGTAGACAGTTTTTTTNGCCCCNACCCATTTGATATTCATATGGAAAGTGTAGGACTCAGAATCTAAATTTTCCGAATTATTATTCTAAGTCGTTATAGGGCGCCGAAATNACCGAGAAGCCGATCTACAGCATCTTTTGGATTTTCCTCATGGGAGACTATTTCTCTATCGCTAGCTTTCATAAGTTCTTCGTTGACAAGCATGTCTAGAAAGGATATTAACGGTGACCAAAAAGAACTGCTTCCAACTAGGATGACAGGCTTGTTCTTTCTGCCTTTGTGGAATCCCAGCTTTGTCCATGTAGCGGATTCAAAAACTTCTTCCAAGGTTCCCATCCCTCCGGGAAGAGCAAGGAACCCATCCGAGCGTTCGTACATGATTCTTTTNCGTTCATGCATATCTTTCGTGATGAGAAGTTCAGTTAAACCTTTATGATTTAATTCGCGGCTGCGGAGACCGTCAGGTATTACGCCGGTTACTTGTCCACCATTTTCTATTGCAGCGTCAGCTACCTTTCCCATTAGACCTATCGATGCACCTCCATAGACCAGTCCCATTCCAGATTTGGCAATTATTTCTCCTACCTCCGTTGCCAATCTCGAATACGAAGGATCTCCACCCAAGCTCGACGCACAGAATACACAAATATTATGTAGAGACATTGCTGAAACTTACCTGAATTCTGCTGAGGTATGGGCCATCTAGTTGATTTAACAGTAAATACCCTTAGTCCCGCAGATCTGGCAAAGTAGAAGAGTGCCAAAGCTTGTAGCCCTTGACCTATCCGGCGGTGAATTATTTGTTTCCTCACTGCAGAAAATTTGGGATCAAGGTGATGCTGCCTTTCCGGTCGACCAAAGACTTCCGCTAAAAGAACGCCACAAACTTGTAAAGCGCATGGGTGCATCAAAGGTGATTTCAGCTGATTCGGAACAGAGACTAACTGGTCGTCCTGTTGAAGATGGCGATGCACTTATTGTNACTTCAAGTGGAACTGGAGGCATTCCAAAAGGGGTCGTTCTAACCCACGACGCACTTCTGGCTTCCGCACGTATTACCTCCAAAGCTCTATCTGTCGATACATCAAGTGATCGCTGGCTTTGTTGCATCCCAGTGTCTCATATAGGCGGATTATCGGTAGTGACTCGAGCTTTGCTCACTGGAACAGAAGTTAACGTTCATAGCAAGTTCTCAGCCAGTGCATGTGAGAAGTTTGGTCGTTCAGGATCTTCCCTTGTTTCGCTCGTGGTTACAGCAATGCAGCGAGTCGATGTTTCACTTTTCCGAAAAGTCCTTGTTGGCGGTTCAAGTATCCCCTCGGGGCTTCCAAAGAATGTTGTGGCTACATATGGAATGACTGAAACAGGTAGCGGAGTGATCTATGACGGCTACCCTCTCGAAGGTGTCGAAGTCAGAATTCATGACACGGAAATCTATCTGAAAACTCCGACCTTATTGNGCTGCTATCGAGATGGGTCATCGCCTTTCTCCGACGAAGGATGGTTCCCCACTGGAGATGGCGGAGAGTTGGAGGCCAATGGGAAGTTGAAGGTCTTTGGAAGATTGGAAGAAGTTATTGTTTCGGGTGGAGAGAAGATTTGGCCAATTACGGTAGAGAAAGCTTTGAAGGCTCTCTCATGGGTTAACGACGCTTCTGTGCTTGGACAACCAGATAGCGAATGGGGGGAACTTGTGACCGCATTCGTTGTGGCAGCTGATGGCAGCGATATTCCCTCCTTGGAACGGGCAAGAGAGGAATTAGATACGGTTCTCCCCCGATACTCATTACCTCGAAATCTTCAGTTGGTGGATCGTCTCCCAAAAACCACATCTGGGAAAGTCATAAAGGAGCAGCTACTCAAAAATTTGGAAGTTCAATGAACCCGTTTCTAGGAATTAGTGACTCCATCCGGCTGTCATCAATTAATTCTGCAGTGCCTAACCCATGAGTGATGCCGGGACTAACGGCGGCAGCTAAATGGCACCAAGTACAAAGACCGACTGGCCCATCATAAACGGATGACAAGACTGGATATGCACCAAGCTTTCGAACCTGCTTCGACAGCACCAAAACAGGGTCAATTCCACCGAGTAGAGTCGGTTTTAAGATTATGAAGGAAGCCCCGCCTTCAAAGATCATGTGCTCAATATCTTGACTGCCTCCTATAAGGGCGTCAGCTGCTATATCAACTGTGAGAGCAGGTCGAATTTCGCAAAGCTCTTCAACAGTAGAAACGGGATCTTCAACGTACTCAAGTCTTTCTCCAAGGAATTTAAAGGCTAATTGTGTTAGATCTAATGCTTCTTGTTGAGTCCATGCACCGTTGGCGTCAAGACGTACTTTAGTCTCTTGTGCGATTTCAGCTGCGATTATCTGAAGCCTTTTCTGATCTTCCGTAGATCCAAATCCCATCTTCACTTTGAGAGTTTCGTATCCTTGCTCTAGAGCATTTTTGATAGAGCTTCGTAACTCAATTTCACTTCCACCACCTACTAGCGCGTTTACAAATACCCGATTGGTANTTCCTCCCAGAGCTTCATACAGTTGCTGATCAGATTGCGCTGCCCTATGCGCCCACATTGCGGTTCCAAGTCCAGCTTGAACTTCAGGTGAGAATTTTTGAACATTCCCAAGAGCCTCTTTAGGGTTGAGTTGTATTGCCCTAAGTTCATCTTTAGTTTCTAAATAAGAACTTTTAGACCAATTCGGAAGAGGTAATACCTCTCCTACGCCAGTTAGACCACCATCAGTAAGATAGACCTCTTGGCCTTTTCTCCTAGATATTTTGCCCTGAGCAGTAGCGATCGGTTTAATCATGGCGAAATCTAGATCAATTATTTCTATGGTTAAGCTATTCATGGGTCCTCAAGAATTCTTTTATGCATTCAGCCACCTTTTTGGGATCTTCAGTATGAGCAGCATGACCAACTCCAGAAATAATGACATGCTTTCCGCGTGGAAGAATATGCTCCATCCGTTTCGCTATTCCTGTGAATTTAACATCGTATTCTCCGGTTATAAGAAGAGTCGGGATCCAAAGCTCTGGCAGCATTTCCCACATTGGACTCATCATCCCTGTGCTACCCATTCTGAGAGCGTTAGCTATAGCGTGAGGGCGTTGCGATAATCGAATGCGGCGAATATTTATTCTCAGATCTGAGGAGAGTTGAAGCTGCGAAGCAAACATTGGTAGGGCTTCCCAATAGCTAGCAAACTTAGCTATTCCTTCACTTTCGATGCGTGCCGCCAGTTGAGCATCTAGCCTTGCTCGTTCGTCGGCTTCGTGTTTATCTTCAATTCCTGGGGTACCGCCGATCATAATTAACGCATTAATATCATCTTGGTAACGTGAAGCGTAAGACAGAGCAAGGCGGGCTCCCATAGAATACCCGCAAATAGAGATTGGGCCGTCAACTCGACTTTCCGCTATCCGGCGAATCTGCTCAACCATTGATTCAACCCGATAATATTCAAGGGCTTCTGGTGAAGGGCTCAGTCCATGTCCGATTAAATCTGGGCTTATAACTCGACTCGGTAGAGATTTTGCTATCTGAGACATGGATTCTCCACTTCCAGTGAAGCCATGTAAAAGTACTAGCGGATTACCCTCCCCTTCATCACGGGTATGTAGGTCAATCGTTTGTTTGGCATTTATATTCGACATCATTCCTCGTGAAAGGACCTCTGAAAATCTGCTTTAATATCCCCATATGTTTTGACCGTCTCCTCGATGCTCGTCACATATGTGAAAAGTTTGGGACCCTTTGATGAGAACGCTTTGGTCAATAGCTGTTCGATTTCTGGCATGGATTCCATCACGGCAGATTCTATTCCTACGGATTCAGCTATCCCATGAAGGTTTGTTCCGTGAGGAGTCGTGAAAAGATCTGTAAAATTTCCAAACTCAATTTTTTCAGCTACGGGCAAAAACGAGAAAATCGCTCCACCACCGTTATCTATTACCACAATAATAACGTCAGTCTGGAGTCGTCCTGCCGCTATCAGCCCGCCGACATCATGTGCGGCTGCAACATCCCCCACCAACACGAGACAGGGACCATCCCCTGCCATAGAAACACCAACTCCGGTTGAAATAACACCGTCAATACCATTAGCCCCGCGGTTACTAACTACTGAAATGCCCTTCTTAAGTGTCTGCAGGGAAATATCTGCGTCTCGAACAATCATAGAATTCGACAACATGATAGAAGCCCCTAAAGGCACGCATGAGAGTATTCGGGAGATTGCTGATAACTCGCATTTCCCTTCTGCGACATGCCTCAAGATAGTTTCAACCGCCAACGTATCGTGCTGGACCCAAAGCTGGCACCAATCTGTATCCATTCCGCGTCTAGTTGAATAGTCTGGGAAAGACCGAAGAGGACTTCCTTCCACAACATCAGTTACTTCAGAAGCAGAATCAGGCCAATCGACACCGGGAGAGACAAGAACATATCTAATCGGAGGGTTATCTTTCTTCCATAGGTGATATCCCTTTGAAGTGACAGGCAATCCAACATGAACAATAACTNCGGNAGGTGGAAGAAGCGATAAAAACCTTTCAGATGTCAACAAGAGTTCGCTGGAAGTGATAATCGGCGCATCCATCTTGTTATCTATAGTCCTGATCTGCGAGCATGGATCAGCTATTATTGGCCACCCATTGTTTGCGCTAAACATAAGAAGGTTTTCAAATTCTTCTATCGGAAAATTGTTTGGACCTAGGGCAATGAGTCCACGATCATATTGTTCGGCAAGATTTCCCAGCAGAGCGTCATCAACGGTGACGTTGCCATGCGTTATCCCGGAAGTCAGAGTAGGTTCGGGAGGTTCTAAATCCTTGACGGGCTCAAGTGGCTTGCGAAACGGCCAATTTAAATGAACTGGGCCTTTGATGTCTCCTGTGGACATTGACCATGCACGCAAAGCGGTAGACCTCGCAAGATTTTGCTCCACCTCTGAAGCAACAGGCAGATCATAGCTCCAACGAACATTGTTTCCATAAATTCCTACTTGGTTGACTGTTTGACCTGCACCCCACTGACGAAGTTCTGGTGGGCGATCAGCTGTGCAAATAATCATAGGAATTTGGGAATAGCTCGCTTCAATAATTGCTGGAAGATAATTTGCGGCCGCAGTCCCTGAACTACAGATGAGCACTGTCGGAATTCCGGAGATTTTTGAAGCTCCTAGCGCGTGGAATGCCGCTACTCGTTCATCAAGTTGAACCGTTGTTTCTAATCCAACAGATTTTGCCGAGAGCGCTAGAGGGGTGCTTCTAGATCCCGGAGAGATAACTACGCTATTTGTACCCAAAGCTTTTAGCTCCGAGAAGAAACGGAGACAGAAGGCATACATTGCGGCAGTTTGGTCGTCGGAGTTATTTAATGCTTTAGTGTTCATTAAATAAAAGTCTAGGAGTAAACAGAGCGAAGCCCTGACTTACGAACCACACTAAGTTACTTCTTTTCTTCAGAAACAGAGAAACCACTGTTACGCTCTCTAAAAATGGAACTACAACACCTCAGAAACATTATTGGCCCTGAAGGGGTTGTTACTGATCAGGACCTGCACGCTAGTTACACGACTGACTGGACTCGGCGCTATGTCGGATCGACACCAGCGGTACTTTTCCCGAAGGATACGCTGCAGGTTTCACAAGTATTACAGTGGTGTTTCTCAAATTCCGTCGCAGTTATTCCCCAAGGTGGCAATACAAGTATGGTTGGCGGAGCTACTCCGATGAATAACGAACTAGTTCTCTCATTGAAGAGAATGGACAAGATCGAGAAAATAGACAAAGCCTCCGGTCAACTAACCACACAAGCAGGTGTAGATCTAGGGCGCATCCAGCAAACGGCAAGGGATATTGGCTGGAAATACGGCGTAGATTTAAGCGCTCGTGACAGCGCTTCGATAGGCGGGACGATATCGACAAACGCCGGTGGTTCACAGGTGCTTCGTTATGGAAATACTCGCCGGCAAATTCTCGGATTAGAGGCGGTCACAGGAACTGGTGACATAGTTGGTGATCTACGCGGCCTCATAAAGGATAATACGGGTTATCATCTCCCCAGCCTGCTTTGCGGAAGCGAAGGAACTCTTGCAGTTGTAACAAAGGCAAAGCTTCGGCTCGTAAGAGCCCCTGAAGAAGAAATATCGATTTTGCTTGGATTCCAATCACTTATGGAAGCTATAAGATTTGTTGAGTTAGCGAAAAAACACCTGTATGAAATCCAAGCGTGTGAGATGTTTTTCCATAATGGTCTTTCTCTTGTATGTGAGGAATTTAATATTGAGCCTCCTTTTGATTGTCCGTCAAATGTTTATCTATTAATTGACGCCGCTGGACAAGCGGGCGTAATAGACCGAATCAGTAAGAGTCCGCTTAGAGACTTTCTCGAATCATCCACGTCTGCAGCATTTGGCACGGACTACTCAAGTCGAAAAAAACTTTGGAGTTATCGCGAACTTCACACCGAGGCGATCTCAGCGATTGGTATCCCCCATAAGCTCGATGTCACTATCCCTCACGACCAATTGCATAATTTCTGTAATCAAGTCCCAGAAATTGTCAGTTCAGTGGATAGCAATGCCCAACTCTTTCTTTTCGGACATGCAGGTGATGGGAATATCCATGTGAATATTCTGGGCCCAGAACCTGAAAACTTAGCAGTTGATGAAACCGTTCTGGATTATGTAGCTTCTATCGGCGGGAGCATCTCTGCTGAACATGGCATTGGCAGAGCAAAAGCAGATTATCTGCAACTCAATAGAACGGACACCGAAATAAAACTATTTAAAAAGATAAAGGAAGTATTCGACCCTGCAGGAATTTTGAATCCCGGCGCAATTATCAATAACTAACAACGACCGATTCAATTACGCGTATTTCTATAATGCCCGAATAGCAAGTTATCAAATAAATCAGTCACCATCCTTTCAGTAATAGTGGATAATGGGAATAATGGATATGTCTGGATTCCTTTATAGATGAAGGAAATATAGATTTGGAAAATTATGGGAACACAAAGTGACAACATAAAGCGCCCTATCGAGATTTGCCCCTCGATTCTCCCCGCTAATTTCAGCCGACTTGGTGAAGAACTTCAAATGCTCGAGATGGCAGGAGCTGACAGAATTCATTGGGACGTTATGGACGGTAATTTTGTTCCTAATCTGACTATCGGACCCGATGTTGTTTCATCATGTAGGGAAACTGTCAAGTTACCTTTTGAAGCGCATCTGATGGTAGAAGACCCCGACCTTCTTGCACCTCTCTATATCAAAGCTGGATGCGAGCTAATAATGCTCCATGTCGAATCAACTAAACATCTAGATCGGTCATTGAACGGGATTCTTGAACTCGGAGTGAAAGCTGGGGTGACTCTAAATCCTGCAACACCCATAGAAAACGTCAAACATGTCCTACATCTCGTTGATCAGATTCTCATCATGTCTGTAAATCCAGGTTTTGGAGGACAAAAGTACCTCGCATCGCAGGAAGCAAAAATCGAAAGAGTTGGAAAATGGATTTCTGAACAGAGTCTAGATGTAGACATTGAAGTAGACGGAGGGATTTCTGCCGCTACTATTGCTCAGGCAACGCAAGCTGGAGCAAATGTATTTGTTGCGGGAAGTGCTGTCTTCTCTCACCCAGATGGAGCTGAGATCGCCATTTCGGAACTTCGCGAGACAGCTGCTGCTGCACAGTGAACCTGCGGAAATTCTCTACTTCTCTTTTTGTATTGTTAATCTCTATGACCGGTTTCGCTTGTTCCACCGACTCAGTTGAAGAAAATTCATCTAGCTTCTGCAGAGCTCTTGAAATCTTGGCAAATCCAAATTCATCATTAGGAAATCTTGACTTCGATAATCCAAAATCTGTTAATCAGACCGTAGCTGATCTAATTGAATTAGGAGAAATAGCTCCAGCGAGCATCGCCGATGATACCCAATCAGTCGCTTCTTTGTATGAAGACATCCTCCTGAAACTAGTTTCTGTTTCACCTAATCAACGCACCAATGAATTAAGAAAGTTTCAAAATGAACTGGACAATGTTACAACCGCAGCTCGCGCACTCGAATCCTACGGAGAGATAGAATGCGGACTTGTATTCACGTCACCGTTTGAACCTTCGACTGTTCCAACGCCGTCAGAAATCCAAGATGAATAATTAAAGGACCTTAAGAATTAATTGACTTCGCCTCGGCTGGTAATAACATGATCGACGATTCCATATTCCATTGCTTGTTCCGCAGTGAACCATCGGTCTCTATCAGAATCTTCCTGTATCTGTTCAACGTCTTGACCTGTATGGCCAGCAATGAGCTCAGCCATCAACCTCTTGATGTAGTTCAGCTGTTCAGCTTGAATCGCAATATCGGAGGCTTGGCCTTGTATGCCTCCTGATGGCTGATGCATCATAATTCGAGCATGCTTTAAAGAATACCTTTTTCCTGGCGCTCCAGCTCCAAGGAGAAATTGACCCATAGACGCTCCTAAGCCCAGACAAATAGTTGCTACATCTGGCTTAATAAACTGCATGGTGTCATATATGGCCATTCCAGCAGTAACTGAACCGCCCGGTGAATTGATGTATAACCAGATATCTTGATCAGGATTTTCACCCTCCAGGTAAAGCAATTGGGCGGTAATCGATTTCGCTATATCATCGTCAACTGTGTCCCAAAGCATCACGATTCGATTCTTCAATAGTTGTGAATACACATCGAATTGTCCTGGCATATGCGATCCTCCTTCGGAGGCAACAGGTTTAGTAGGAAAGGACATAATTTTCTAAGCTCCTAAGGTCAACTTTTCGATTAGTAACCGTTGAGACCGGTCATTATTTCATCGCTGTCTAGCGTAGCCGCAACCAAGGTAAATCCTTCATCAAAAACCATGATGTGCGCCGGGTGGGACTTGAACCCACACATCCTAATGGACACAGGGACCTAAACCCTGCGCGTCTGCCAATTCCGCCACCGGCGCAGCATGAGTTAGGGTATCCGAGCTTTTAACTCGTACTACATTTTCAAGAATTAAACCTTATAAATAGGATTCCTTTAAAGGGAAGGTCGAAAGAATGGAGGCGAAATGATAGCAGCATCACCTTTTACATACAGTCCAGCTGGAGCTCGACCTGTCGCTCTTTTATCTCCTGTAGATTCAATAAAACCTGGGGTTGCTTTAACCTTACGCGAAAAATTTGCGGGGTCTATTTGACTCCTCCATACTGCCTCATAAACACGCCGTAAATCAGAAATAGTAAATTGTTCATCAACAAAAGCAGTAGCTAGCGTTGTATATTCAAGCTTTGATGCTGCTCTTTCGAGTCCGTCCAGAAGCATCGCAGAATGGTCAAATGCTAGGATCGGCCCCTCTTCGCTTCCTAGGGAAGCATTAAATTCAGGAAGATCATCTACTGCCCAAAAACGCGCTGAACGAGCGCCAGCTCCCGCACGCGGCGTTCCAGGATCAGGCATGAATGCCAGATAAGCAACAGACGTTACCCTCATTATTTCATCTCTTGCGTCTCTTCCAGGGGTTGAGTAGGTCTGCAATTGTTCAAGATGGGTGGGTTCTGCTGAAAGTCCAGTTTTTTCAGAAAGCTCTCTAAAAGCGGTTTGTGTAATTGATTCGTGTGGGTCGAGATGGCCACCTGGTAGTGCCCAACTACCCTGTTGAGGGGGTTTGTCTCTCTCCACTAAAAGTACCGCAAGCCTCCCAGATCTAATAGTCAAAAGAATCACATCTGCAGTGACCGCGTTCGGAGGGAATAGAGTCGGATCGTAGTTCTTCACAAAATCTATATCGGCGTTAGATAGAGTTACCATTTTCTTTCTTCTAACTCTTCGCTTATTTGGACTCCGGCAGATAGAAGTTCTTGTTCAGCTATATTGGCTGACTCTTTTGAAACTGGAGCTGTAAGGGGTTTCAAAACGATAACTTCATAGCCTAGTTTTACCCCATCAAGAGCAGTCTCCTTGACACAATAATCAAATGCCAGACCAGCAGTTTCTATTCGGGTGATATTTCCAGATGTTAGTAGCTCATCTAGAGTTACCCCCCTCTCATCAACGCCCTCAAATCCAGAATATGCTGCGTCATATTCCCCTTTCTTAACCTGAAATGTTATTTGATCTAGGAATGGTTTTAGAGCGGGATGCAGCTCTGCTTCAGCTGTTCCAGCGACACCATGCTTTGGCCAGTTATCGATATAATCAGGATTTTCATGAAAGTGCTCACCAGGGTCGATATGCCAATCTTGTGTGGTAATGATCATGTCATACCCATGCCCACCACTTAGGAGCTGACTTATTCTCTGGGCGACAGAATTTCCACCATTTACTGGCAAAGAACCTCCTTCGCAAAATGTTGGTTGGACGTCAACTACCAACAATGCGATCTTTGATTTGATAGTCATGAAACTCACAACCTTTCTATGACTTTGGTAGGTATAGCTGGCGGGCTATCTCGCCTGAGGCGGATATCTTTAGGGATCTCCTCAATCACTTTTTTAAAGTGATCTCTGGCATTCTCTATAGTCCAATCGGAAATGAAGTTCCCTTTCGTACACAAAGGAGTTTGCAAGTATCTCTCATTCGGTAGGGGTGCTATTTCAAATGCATCTTGCCCTATGGTAAGAATTTCTTCTTGGGCAATTAAATCATTGGAAAGTAGACGCTTAGCATGTTTTTTCCCACCAATGGATTCTTTCCCTGTTGAGTTTTTCGCTACAGGCCGCATATGGTCTAAAGCATTTGAGGAATCTCCGATCTCAACGAGTTTGAACACGAAACCCGCTGAAGGTGCACCAGAACCTGTAACAAGCCGATGGCCAGATTCGAAAGCATCTATCGGACAATCACTTAGTTTCTTTATTTTGTATTCATCTAGGTCTCCAGAGACCATAATTTGTGCAGCAGTGGCCCCAAGACTATCCAAATGGTTT
>PAZD01000017.1 GCA_002715405.1 Acidimicrobiaceae bacterium | reverse complement strand
AGGGTTATCTTCAAGAAAAAACATCTGGTTAATTCGCTCTTCGTTTCCTGTAGGAGAACCTAAATCCATAGGCGCATTTCCATCGATGTCGTCATTTCGAGGAATTGGTTTCCAATTTACGCACGATGCGATGGGAGAACCTGAAGAGAGAAGTCCTGGCAAGGCTTCATTTTCGAGGAAATAGCGTAACTCTTCTTCAGTGGTTCCTTCTGAGCGATCAAGAAACACATTCCCGAGTCCCTGATATGGATGGTCAAAGGAGAGCTCAATGGGGACGTGGTCCTCATCACGGTATACAGCCCATGGGGCGTCAAACATGACTGTGTGGGCATGCTGGCGATCTGGAAAGCCTCGGTCATTTGCATAGAGTTCCCACACCTGCTCGGCCGCCCATTTAAAATGCTCATCATGTTTTCCTTCAAGCACAAAGTATGTTGCTAAGTATGATCCTCGATCGACTGGGATTGTCACATTCCCATCATCAGGGAAACGAAGGTTTTTTAATTGTCTGGTAGCTACCCAGCGTTTTCCCGCAAAGAGCCAAGGGCCGATTAGGCAGCCAGCGTAGAAATGATCTCTTTCATACCACCGGTTATAAGCAACCTCGTGGCCTTTATCCGGGTCAACGAGTGTGTACAACATACTCCCTGCGCGGACGGGGTACTCATTCATAGGTTCTCCTTCGTATGTATTCTTTTCATGGTGTATCAGATTCTTTGGTTACGTGCCGTCAAAGTTCGGCTTACGCTTTGCTATGAAAGCTGATATACCTTCTTGGTAGTCGTTGCTTCTATAACAGTTATCGATTGCTTTCTGAACTTGTTCAGCAGTAGCTTGTCCTTTTAGTTGCGCCAAGCTTGTTTTCGCTGCTGCTAGTGATAGCGGAGCTAGTTTAGATATCTGAGAAGCTGTTGAATTAACGACCTCACCCAGCTCCAACTTTTTGTTAATTCTGTGGATTAAACCTATGCGGTATGCCTCGTTGGAGTTGATCGTGCTCGCAGTGAGGAGAAGATGACGAGCATGAGAATCGCCTACGGTGACTGTGAGCAATTCCACTGCTGAGTCTGGGAAAGCGATTCCAAGTTTTGCAGGCGGTGCTGCAAAACTAGCGTCATCACTGGCGAATCGAAGATCACATGCCAGCGCGATAGCGAGTCCTCCGCCGCGGCATGCTCCATGAATCATGGCCAATGTGGGAACGGGAACATCAGTTAATGCCGTATGAGCTTTAACTTCAGCATGGTCGTATATGTGGGCGTTCCCGCTCGAACGTAATTCATTAAACTCTGAGATGTCTGAGCCAGCTCCAAAGGCTTCTTCTCCATATCCGCGGACGATAATTACTCGGATATTTGCGTTAAGAAGTTTCGTTACGGAGTCTGGGAACTGTTTGTACATTGACAGATTCATGGCGTTTCGATTTTCGGGGTTCTTGATAGTCAAATATCCGATCTCACCATCGGTGCTGATCTCTATTGTCCCTTCTTTTGTTTTAGTCATTCCTCGCTAATACTTTCTGTTTTTGCCTATCACAGATTCTGGTTATTCCTCAAGAATATTTCGTTCAACTAAATCACGGATCTGTTCAACTGAAAATCCGAGAATCTCCTCAGCTATCTCTTGAGTATGTTCGGCTAAATCTGGTGATGGAAATGTTATAGGTCCTCCCATGAACTCGCTGACCCAAGCAGGACCTTCCAGTTTCATGTAGCCCACCCCAGGTTGTTCAATTTCAAGGTTCCACCCTCGAGCTTCGAGGTGGGGATCCTTGAGCATTTCCATTCCAATTACCATCGGACCGCATGGGACGCCGGCATTTTGTAATAGCTTAAATACCTCATCTCTATCCTTATCTCGAATCCAAGTCGCAAGACTCTCCTCTAGTTCTGTTCGGTTCTTTAAGCGTCCGTGGTGAGTGCTGTAATCAATTACTTTTGCCCAGTCAGGTTCTCCAATAGCTTTTACCAAAGATCGCCATTGATCATCGTTCTCAACAGAGATGACTACCCACTGTTCATCACCTTCGCATTGGAATGGCCCGCGCGGAGAACGTTGCTCATGCCGGTTTCCGTTTGGGCCAGTAGACCCCGCTATTAAACTTTCCTGCAGGAGTTTTTCTGTAATCATATTAATTACAACTTCAACTTGGGCTACTTCTGTGTGGCTTGACTCACCTGAGACATCTCGGCCAATAAGAGCAGATACGCCGGCGAGTGCGCATAAACGGCCTGCCGCATGATCGGGGAAAATTGTGCTATTTGTTGCTGGAGGATCATCATCTTCGTAATCCCAAAGGTGCAGTAGCCCTCCATAAGTCTGCGTGGTGGGGCCATATCCAGTCCAATGGCTATTAGGTCCTCGTGAGCCAACCAGTTGACTGCTGATCATCACGATGTTCGGATTGATTTCTTTAAGATTATCGAAACCTAAACCAAGAGCTTCCATTACGCCTGTAGCACTATTTTCGACGAGTACATCGGATTCTGCTATGAGTTTTCTAACAATCTCCAAACCTTCTTCGGTTTTAACATTACAGCCGAAACTGCGTTTACTCCGAGAAGAAGAAGCAAAAGATGGCGAGGTTTCACTTAGTGCTACTAGCCGAATAAAGTCGGGGTAAGTCCTTGTTTCAACTTTGATAACGTCTGCACCGTATTCACCAAGTAAACGTGATGTCTCAACGCCTACTCCACCAATGCCGAAATCAAGCACGCGGACGCCAGATAGCGGGTGTTTTGCAGAGTCTTTGGTTGCGGTACGCAAAATACGTTTTTTCGTAAAGGTAAATCCGTTATGTTCATTTAGCTCTGGGGCCCTCTGGGAGAATCCGTGACGAGTCCCATCGATTTCGAAGAAACCTGTGGTGATATGGGCAATTTCATCTTTCGAAATATTTGTTTTCTTAAATGTTCCTCGGTCTCTCAGATGGGACTCATTCAGAACTTCACTGGGTTTTAATAGAGGTGTGAGTACTATCCCTCTGTTCTGACCTTCAATGCAGATTTCAAGCATTTTTTTATCAGAGAAGAATTCTTCGTATGCAGGGTTGAGAACATCGGCATTCATTATTCGATTGCCTACTTGCGACCAAAAATCAAAGTCGTGGAATGCTTCAGGTTTCCCCATCCAATCCCATAGTGACTCCCACTGTCTAGGGCTCAGGATTACCATGCGGACCCAACCATCAAGGCATTGGAAGATAGGGTACATGAATCCGCCACCCTGTCGAACTTCATTGTATGGATGTCCCGCTTTACGCAAAACCGAAGCGTTCGAGTAGGACCAATCGGTTGTAGCGCAGGCTGCTGTCATGATTGCAAGGTCTATGTGTTGACCTATGCCAGTTCGTAATTTTTGGAAGAATGCCAAGACAGTGGCAACGGCAGCAGAAATAGACGCTACATCAGTCGCGAGTGTTGTTGGAGGTAGAAGTGGGGGTTTCGTTGCAATTCCGGCTTTAAACATCATGCCACTCATTGCTTCAAGGACATCGTCGTTTGCGGTATAGCCTGCGTAAGGGCCGGTATACCCAAAAGGAGTTATAGACGTGATTATTAAATGAGGGAATTGTGTTCTAACAAGCTCCGGTGTTACTGCACCAAGATTCGAACAACTCTCTATCCAAATATCGGCTTCTCCTAGAAGTTCCAAAAGATGATCGGACCCATTTTCTGTTTCGAAATCTAATGCAATACCTGACTTGTTCGCATTTCGCCAAAGAAATCCCAGACTTTGACCGTTAGGGGAGAAGGGGGCCACTTTGCGAAGGTCAGATCCATGTTCAGGCTCTACAAGAACAACATCAGCCCCTAGATCTGATAGGAGCCTCCCGCACAATTCTCCACGATTGTTGGTTGTGTCAACGACTCGTAACCCTGCAAGTGGACGTTCCACTATTCACCTCCTTGCCTTCGAAAGTAAGTGTGGCAGATTTTGTGTATTCAGCAAACTGCGAATGACGATTAAATTCAGAGTTAACTGTTGACGTCTACGACGACTCTTCCACGAACTTGACCTTGTAGAATTTGACTAGCGACGTTGATGGCACCTTCGAGGCCAACAACTTCAGTCATTTGTTCTAGTTTCCCAGGATCTAAATCAGCTGCCATCCTGTCCCATGCCAGCTTTCTTCGAGCAAAGGATTCATAAACAGAATTCACTCCAACAAGAGTCACCCCACGAAGTATGAAAGGCATCACTGACGTTGGTAAGTCAGCTCCTTGAGCTAATCCACACGCAGCCACGCAACCGTTAGCGTTTGTCTGTGCGATAGCATTTGCCAAAGTATGGCTTCCCACAGCGTCAACGACCCCAGCCCAGCGCGTTTTTTGAAGTGGACGAGAATTCTCTTCTCCTAGTTCACTTCGGTCAATAATTTCATTTGCCCCTAAGTCGCTTAGATAGCTTGACTCTTCAGGTCGGCCTGTTGATGCTACAACTTCGAACCCAAGTTTCGATAAAATAGCAATAGCAGTACTCCCTACACCACCAGAAGATCCAGTAACGAGAATAGGTCCGGCATCTGGAGTAATCCCATGTTCCTCAAGGGCTAACACGCATAACATCGCTGTGTAGCCGGCAGTTCCTATAGCCATAGCTTGTTGAGTAGTGAAAGCTTCAGGCAGTGGAACTAGCCATCCATCTTGTAGATGGGATTTTTGAGCAAGGCCACCCCAATGCATTTCACCGACTTCCCAACCATTAAGCACGATTTTGTCTCCTGCTTTATAGTCCGGACTGTCGCTAGACGCCACAGTGCCCGATAAATCTATTCCGGGGATCATCGGGTAAGTGCGGACAACACCGGGTTTACCCATTATTGCTAACCCGTCTTTATAGTTAATCGTTGAGTATTCAACGTCGACTGCAACATTGTGTTCTGGCAAGTCGGCTTCATCAAGATCTGCGATTTCAGCAGATACGTTTTTCTCTTCATCCTGTGTTAAGTAAATTGCTTTAAACATGTCAAGAGCCTAGAGGCTCAATGGGTTTGAAGGCACACTAATGGAAAAGAAAACATAAAACCATTGACAAAGGGCTAGGAAACATTTTCGTCGAAAGTGTCTGGTTCGAGGTAAATTATCTTTGCAAGAGGCTCAACGTCACGTATTTGCTTTTCAACGGCATCAACTGCGTCACTGATGCCAAATGAAGAAGAATCGTCCCTGAATTCTATTTTCGCAGCTATGAGAAGAGTCTCAGGTCCTAAATATTCAGTCCGCATATCAATAAGGCGGACGACGTGGGGTGAGTTTGTGATAGCCGATTCGATCCTCGAAGTTTGCTCAGGTAGGGCCCCTTCGCCAATGAGCAGGCTTTTCGTTTCAATTGCAAGGATGATTGCGATCACCCCCAGTAAAATACCAATTGACAGTGTGCCTATACCGTCCCAGACTGCGTTTCCTGTGAGATCAGCGATTAGAACACAAACAAACGCGAAAACTAGGCCCATGAGAGCTCCGAAATCCTCGAGAAGGACAACTGGCAGTTCGGGTATTCGAGACCTACGGATAAAGCTTTTCCATGAGTGGTCACCTTTGTAATAGCGTGATTCCTTAATCGCTGTTTGGAAGGCGTAAGCCTCCATAACCATGGCGAATAAGAGAATTACTAGGGCCCACCACAAAGATTCAATGTCATGAGGGTGACGAATCTTCTCAATTCCTTCATATATGGCATACATGGACCCCAGAGAAAATAGGACTAATGAAACGACGAAAGCCCAGAAGAAGCGTTCTCTGCCGAACCCAAATTGTCGTTCTGATGAGGGTGATTTTTGAGAGCGTTTTTTCCCTAGAAGGAGCAGAGCTTGGTTGCTTGTATCAGCGAGACTGTGAACCGCTTCAGCAAGCATTGCCGAAGAGCTTGTTATTACAAAACCTATGAACTTGGCTATTGAAATTGTGAAATTCGCAATTAATGCAGTGATGACAGTTCTGGTTCCGCCTGTAGCCGCCATCCCAAATCTCCTATCTTTGGTTCTATGCTTTTATATTTCTCTAAATGGGAGTGTATTCGGCTATCCTGCCTCTCATGCCGATGACTTTCAATTCGCCTCAGGATCTTGTCGGGTCAGAAGGAATGAACCTAGGCTCTACTAATTGGCGAGAGGTTACGCAGGATCGTATTGATCTCTTCGCTGAAGCTACAGGTGATCACCAATGGATACATATTGATCCTGAGAAAGCCAAAGAAGGTCCATTCGGGGCCACAATAGCCCATGGTTATTTAACTCTTTCAATGACTAATCTTTTTCTTCCTGAATTGCTCCAAGTTGAGCAAATCTCCATGGGAGTGAATTATGGGGTTAACAAAGTTCGTTTTCCTAGCCCTGTGGTCGTAGGTTCTCGTCTTAGAGCATCTGGAACAATTATCGAAGTTTCTGAAATCTCTGGGGGTGTTCAAGCGGTTGTTTCGTTAATCGTAGAAATTGAGAATGCCCCTAAACCTGCATGCGTTGTTGAAAGCATAAGTAGATTCCTCAATTAGGCGGCCCTCAATCAGGCCATCAATTCAGATACCCTTAGACCATGGCAAAACGAAAGACTAAAACCTCCAAGGTCCCTGCATCTTTTCCGCCAGTGCAACAAGGGCTTGTGAGTCCTCGGCGAAACGTTCCAAGTTCTATAGCCCGCCCACCCTATGCCCAAACAGGGGATCCCGGCCCTTCGGTTCTTCCGTTGGTGAGAACGCAAGACGAAATTAAATCCATGCGTAAAGCCGGATCAATAGCTGCAGAAGTTCTTTTATATGTTGGAGAAAAGGTTCGGCCAGGGATTACGACTGACAACCTTGACCAAATTGCCCATGACGAAATCATTCGTCTCGGGGCATACCCTAGCCCACTCAATTATCGCGGATTCCCAAAATCTGTGTGCACATCAGTCAATGAGGTGGTTTGTCATGGAATCCCTGATAGCCGCCAACTACTAGACGGGGACATTATAAACATTGATGTGACTGTGTTTTATGAAGGTGTGCACGGAGACACGTCAGTTACCTTTCTAGTAGGGGAGGTAGATGATTACAGTAGGCAGTTAGTGCAGACGACCAGAAACGCGCTTACGAAAGGAATGGAAACGGTTCATAACGGTTCTCGGGTTTGTGACATTGGACAAGCTATAGAAAAGTATGCTCATTCCAGTCAATTGAGTGTTGTTAGGGAGTTTATAGGTCACGGTGTCGGTCCTGAGTTCCATAGCTCGCTGGCGATTCCTCATTATTTTGATCGTCGGGCAACAACAGAACTTCTTACCGGAATGACTTTCACTATTGAACCGATGCTAAATCTTGGTGGGCATAGTTTACGAATGTGGGATGACACGTGGACAGTCGTGACAATAGATGGACGACGGTCAGCCCAATTTGAACATACGCTTGTTGTGACAGACGATGGTTATGAAATCCTCACTCAAACAGCATCCGGGACTATCCCAGCTGAATACTTCTCCTAAGAAGTAACCAGTAGCACGGGTTGTAAAAAAAGTGAATAAAAGGCTTACATAGATAGATGGTCCACGAGAACAAAACACGACTCATTCTCATACGGCATGGAGAATCGAACGTAACTGTAGAAAGAATTCTTGGAGGGGAGAAGAGCTGCACAGGACTAAGTGATCTCGGCAGGGATCAAGCGAGTGCTCTTCGAGAACGACTAGAAAAGGAAGCTGTTGGTGTTGACGTTTTGTACGCAAGTACCATGCCACGCGCAATTGAAACAGCCGAAATAATTAAGCCAGCTCTAAAAGTAGAAGATTTGCTCTTGGATTCCGAACTCGTTGAACATCGACCTGGTGATGCCGATGGTAAGCCTTACGATGAACTAGAACAAATTTTTGGACTCAACGACTACTACGGCCGACCGCATGTCTCTTTCGCACCTGATGCCGAAAGCCTACAGGGTTTTCATTTTCGCGTGTCGTTAGCGTTAGAGAACCTGATTGCGAAACATGTGAGTGAGGTGATTATGGTTGTCTGCCATGGTGGGGTCATTGATGTNGCCATTAGGCAGTTATTGGATTTACCCCGAAGAGGCCAATTTGATCTCTGGACACTCAATACGTCACTCACCGAATTTGTTGTTGATGATACTGAAGCGAAACGTGGTCGTTGGACGTTAATCCGTTATAACGATCACGCCCATCTAGCTGGTCTCCCATTTGCCACCAATGAAGACCCCTAGGAAGCGGGGGCTAACGGGTTAGAGCTTCTAAAGTGGAGATATGCTGACCGAAAACGAGATCGCTCAATTTAGTATCGACGGCGTGGTTCACGTTTCGAATGTGCTCGATAAAAAATGGATAAACCTTCTAGAAAAGGGGATTGATCGAAATAAGAGCGATCGCGGACCATGGTCCTGCGACTACAGCCAACCTGAAGGTCCAGGAGAATTTTGGGATGACTATTGTAACTGGCAAAGATTTGAGGAATATAAAGAAGTTCTTTTTGAGTCGCCATTAGCGACAATTGCTCGGGAAGTAACGCAGTCAAGTCAGATACGTCTTTTCCATGAACACGTTTTAGTTAAGGAAGAGCAAACAAACGAATTAACGCCCTGGCATCATGACCAGCCCTATTACTGTGTCGATGGCGACAAATTAGTTTCGACATGGGTTCCGCTCGACTATGTTCCCAGACACACTGCAATGAGGTTTTTGGCTGGTTCTCACAATGGTCCGATGTATGCCCCTCGCCGTTTCGAAGATCACACCGCTTACGAATATGAAGGATTTCCCCAGCTACCTAAAATTGACGAAGTAAAGGAATCCTTAAGGATCCGTTCTTGGGATATGCAACCAGGAGACGTTCTACTCTTTCACATGCGAACGCTTCACGCAGCGGGTGGCAGCAGGGCACGAAGAAGAGCTTTTGCTGCGAGATGGTTAGGGGATGATGCGGTTTATGCGCAAAGACCTGGTCCAACTTCGCCACCATTTCCGGGCTTAGAGAATGAACTTAGGGTCGGGGAGCCCATGGACCACCCTCTTTTCCCGATTATCAAATGCGAGGAGTCCTAAAAGGTCGTGAAATGACCCCCATTGACATCAAGACTTGTGCCCGTACATGCTTCTGAAAGATCAGAAGCGAAGAAAAGAACTGATCCGCAAATTTGCTTTGAATCTGGGATAAAACGTAATGCTATTTCGTCTGCGACTTTGTCATATTCGTCCTGATAGGTGGTTCCATTCTGTTTAGCAAGGCTTTCGAAGTACCACTTGACAGATTCCCCAAAAATAAAACCGGGACATACCGCATTAACGCGTATACCGTCCGGCCCCACTTCTTTTGCCATCGTTCTGGTCATTGACGTCATAGCTGATTTCGCTGCAGCGTAGGCGCCAAACATCGGTTTGTTGTTGCGTATCGACATCGTTGAAATGTTAATGATCGATCCACGACCACGCGACCTCATGATTGGGAGCACAGCCCTACTCATTTTCAAAGCAGAAGTACAGTTAATTTCGAAGCTCGCATACCAGGAGCTAAGTTCCATTTCTTCGAGAGTCTCAAATGGGGGTTGGACAAAAGCGTTATTAACAAGAATATCGATCCCGCCAAATTCATTTAGAGCCGATGAAACTAGATGGTTGATCTGGTCTACGTCTGTAACATCCGTAGGTATAGCTAAAGCGCTATTTCCCAATGCTTCAACTTCCTCTGCTACTTCCTCAACTGTTGAAGCGGTTCTAGCTGCAAGTACAACTTTCGCTCCCTCTCGAGCGCAAGAAAGCGCTGCATCGCGGCCCATTCCAGGCCCAATGCCAGAAATTATTGCAACCCGACCATCTAACAGACCCATGGTTAGCGCACCCTTGGAGGTGGAGGAGATTCAGGATCTCGAGATCCTAGCTGANTCTCTTGGTCGCTGACGTAGGGGGGTAGGCCTTCCATTTTTCGGAGAAGATTAATTCGCTCAGCTAGCGGCGGATGGGTGTTGAACATGTCATTTATTCTTCTACCTCTGTGCCCTTTCACATGGTCGTCCGGAGATTCAATCCACAAGTGACTTGTTGCATGGGACGTTTTGCGGACGACTGTAACATCGCTGTCAAGTTTTTCAAGCGCCATTCGAATCCCAGAAGGATTTCTCGTGATTTCAACTGCAGTCGCATCAGCAAGTTCCTCTCTGCTTCGACTTACTGCCGCTTTTAGCAAACCAGCACCAATCGGCGCTAGAACAGTTACGAATATGAAAGCGAACAAGACAATAACCATCTGAGGTCCACCGCCTCGGTTNTTGCCGCCTCGACGGTTACCGCCGAGCCCTCCCCAAAATGCTACTCGCCAAAACATGTCAGCCAGTATCGCAATAGCTCCAGCTGTCGCTGCTGCAACAGTCATCACACGAATATCGTAATTCCGTATGTGGGCCATTTCATGGGCTATCACACCCTGCAGTTCGTTTCTATCTAATTTCTCGAGAAGCCCTGTAGTCGCAGCAACAGCTGCATTTTCCGGATCTCGTCCAGTCGCGAAAGCATTTGGTGCGGGATCGACAACTATGTATACATCAGGTTTCGGGAGTCCTGAAGCAAGGGCCATTTCTTCGACCAGATTATGAAGTTGCGCGTATTCATCTGGGTCTGCTGCAATTGCACCGGTAGCCCGCAAAGCCAAGCTTGATGAATTTCGGTATTGATAGAAAGTTAAAGCCCCCGAAAACAACAGAGCGATAATCCCGAAACCTAAAAACCCTGTTAAGGCAAGACCAGCTACAAAAGAAACGATAAAAACCAGAAAGAAACTTGCTACCAGTAGCAATCGTGTTGACCTTTTGTTCTTCTTTTGCAGTTCTCGAAAGTCTGTAGTCATATGTTCACATTATGCCCGAACTGGGCTATGTTGCAGACGTGGAACAAAAGAAGATAATTATTGATACTGATCCGGGGCATGATGATGCGATCGCAATACTTCTGGCTCTTGCTTCACCGGAGCTCGAAGTGCTCGGTATTACATGTGTAGCCGGAAATGTGCCCCTCAGTTTAACTGCGAAGAATGCTCTGCGAGTTTGTGAATTGGCTGGTAGGGAAGACATTAAAGTTTTCTCTGGTTGCGATCGGCCTATGGTCCGTAAACTTGTAACTGCTGAAGCAGTTCATGGTGAGACAGGCCTCGATGGCCCTGATTGGGAAGAACCCAACATGCAACTACAGTCCGATCACGCAGTTGATTGGTTAGTGGAGACGTTGATGGCTGCTGAAGATCGGTCAATCACAATCTGTCCGGTTGGCCCTCTTACAAATATTGGGATGGCACTAGTTCGAGAACCATCTATTGCCTCAAAGATTCAAATGATTGTCACCATGGGAGGCGGCTACTTTGTAGGTGGAAACATTACTCCTGCAGCAGAATTCAATATATATGTTGATCCACATGCCGCCGATGTCGTTTATCGATCAGGGATCCCAATCGTGGCAATGCCATTGGATGTGACCCACAAAGCATTGATGACTGAAGAATGGATTAGTACTCTTTCAGACCTTGGGACAGAAGTGGGTGAGAAATCAGCTCAGATGCTAACTTTCTACAACCGGTTTGATCTTGAGAGATATGGAATGGCAGGAAGTCCCGTGCATGATCCAGCGACTATCGCCTACCTTATAGAACCCGATTTATACAACGGAAAAGATGTCTACGTTGAGGTAGAAACCCGCTCTAGTTTGACTATGGGAATGACGGTTGTCGATTACTGGGGAGCGCGAAGAAAAGAGCCTAATTGTTTCTGGGTTTCTGGCGTGAATGACTCGGGATTCTTCGAGCTTATGTACGAAAGACNTTCAATGCTTTAGCGCCGCTATCTTCGCTGGCAGTTGCCGCAGAATGTTGTTCCACGGTTGTCAATAACGGTTCTTCGTAGAGGCTCTCCACAATTCAAGCAGGGCTGGTCCCACCGGCCATAGCAAGTAAGAAAATGTTGGTTAGTGCCTTCTTTGCCTTCTACATTTACGTAATCACGTAAAGTAGTCCCACCATTCTCAACAGCAATAGAAAGAACATAGCGGATGCTTTCATGTAGATCTCTCGCCTGTGCCTTTGTTAACCTTCTCACTCCTGGATAAATACCAGCTCGAAAACACGCTTCATCTGCGTAGATATTTCCAACCCCAGCAACAGGCCTCTGACTTAACAATTGTGTTTTTATTTTTCTACTGCTTTTTTTCAACGTCGAATGGAATTGCTCAACAGTGAAGTCGTCAGATAGTGGCTCTGGACCCATCGTTTTCAAGGTCCCATCGTATTGATTAGGCTTGCAGATACGAATACGACCAAAGCGCCGGATATCTCTGTAGCCGAGGATCAGTTCATTATCGAATTCCCACCATGCTCGTAAATGAGGGTCTGAAAGGTCAGATACTGGTAATAGCTGGCCGGTCATTCCTAAATGGATTACCATTTCATTTCCGTCGTCAAGGCCAAAGAGGAGATATTTCCCCCTTCTATTAACAGATTCGAAGCCCATCCCAATGATCTCTCTTGCTGGCAGGAATTTTACAGAGGGATGACTGTCACACCGGATCACATGACGTCCACACAAAAGTGGCTCAAGTTGTCGGCGAATCGATTCAACTTCTGGTAATTCAGGCATTAATAGATAATGCACCTTGTGGCTTGGTTATTTCAAAATACGATACTGTAAAGCGAATTGCTATCTCGAAGGTGATACCCATTGTTGTCCTTGGGGGCAGTTTTGAAGAAATGAGCACCACTTGCAAAGTATTTGAGGCTTCGCGTGAAAGGTCCCTGAAGCGCAAGCAGTGTTGAGATCTTCCCAAGTGCGCTCAAATTTCGTTGTCGCTTGCATTAAGTTTGTTTCGGTTACTTCTACCTGAACGATTCTTCGGTTTTGAGGGTTGCTCCTATTACGGTTATTTAAAAAGAGTAATCTTGCCCTTTGGGGTCGAGTTCCATCAAGTTGTTCCAGCGCCGCCGCATATAAGAGAACTTGTTGAAGTTTGCCATCTTCAAATCTTTTGTTTGGGGCTTTCCCTGATTTGTAGTCTGTAATGACTAGACCGTCGTCTTCTTTTTCGACTCTGTCGATGTAGCCACGAAAAGGAATGTTTTTAATATCAACTTTGACCTCAAGTTCAGTCGAGTCAACTAGAACATCTTGAGGTTCTTCAAGATCCCATAACCCCTCAATGGCTATCCAACTTCGTTTACGAAACTCTAGAGCCTCGGTGTCACTGAGGTTTAAAGCTATGAAATCAGGATCTTCTTCAACCTCTGGCCAAATTTCGCGGGCTATGACCTTAGCCTTATCTTTGGTTCGGTTGTTGCCTGATTCTTGAAGCAGTAGCTCCAGAACGCTATGGGTGAAAGTTCCCAAGACAGCATCTATCCCTTTAGGGTCGGGAAGCTTCGCTATGTATTTGAAGTACCATTGCTTTGGGCATTGTTGGAAGGTAGATGAACTTGAAGGAGAGAAAGCTGAGATATGTTCCATGGCCGAGAGGTGGGTAGTCTCCTGTAACTCAGTAGCTCGAACGTCTATTTCTTCCATACCACTTGTCTATCAGATCGTTGTGACATGTTCTGCGATAAATCGCTTCCGATTTTAACCTCTTCGTCAATTTTGGTTATTTCTTTGCTCGACCGATGGTAAGTCGTTGTGAGTCATTATCGTTATTGAGAGACCGTGTTAAGAGAGGTTATATGGTCGTAGCAGCTGTAAATGATAATGGGGATAACGTTGTGTTTCTTTTGCATCTTCTTTCCGTAATTGTTGGAACTGGAGCTGCGTTTCTTGCGCCTGCTCTTCTTTCACGAGCGCAAAGGGATTCGAAGTTGAGCTCTAATTCAACTTCGGCACTTATAGCCACTGTTATGTCACCTTCCTTACTTCTTGGAGGAGTTTTTGGTGGGGCGCTAGTCGGTATGTCTGATAATGTCTACGACTTCTCGCAGATGTGGCTTACCTTCGCTGGTATCTTTTGGTTGACTTCACTTGGCGCTGCAACGATTTTGTATAAGCCACCATTTCTTACTCTTCCCGACTTGAAGAAGTATCACCCGCTTCTTGGAGGAGTCTTACACCTTTCACTTGCAATCATGCTTGTCGTGATGGTGTGGAAACCCGGTTATTAATCTTTAGTGCTCAAACGTCTAAGGCATCTCTATCAAATAGAGCGCTTTCCTTAAGCACGAAAGCTCTTCTTTTTGAAACATCTGACCCCATTAGAGTCTCAAACATAGTCGTTGCTAGCTTGGCTTGTTTAGCATCGTCCATTGTAAGACGTTTAAGAATTCGTGTTTCAGGGTTAAGAGTTGTTTCCGCTAGCTCATCAACATCCATTTCCCCAAGGCCCTTAAACCTTACCCATTTGTCGAGCGGCACTTTTTTCTTTTTAGCTATAGCGTCCTTCTCTTTATCACTAAAGGCGTAGTATGTTTCTCCTCGCCATTTAGAGGAATACAAAGGAGGAAGCGCTGCAAAGACTCGGCCCTGTTCTAAGAGTGGGCGCATGTAATGAAAGATGAGCGTCAACAGGAGGCAGCGAATATGGCTACCATCGACGTCTGCATCGCACAGAATTATAATGCGCCCATACCTCGCATCATCAATTTTGAAGTCTTTCCCACTTCCAGCCCCTATTGCTGTAATTAATGCTTGGGCCTCAGCGTTATCTATGACTTGTTTCATAGTTGCCTTTCCTGCATTAACTACTTTTCCGCGCAAAGGGAGGATCGCCATGTACTCGGCATCTCTTCCCGCTTTTGCTGGACCAGCTGCAGAATCACCTTCGACAATAAGTAACTCACTGTCCTCTCCATGAGACCGACAGTCCGCAAGTTTGTCGGGCATTCCAGTACTCCCGAGATTTGCGGCTTTTCTTTTCGCATCTAGGACTTCCTTGGATGCAACCCGATTGAGTACAGCATTGGCTATTTTTTCTCGCACAGCATTGATGTGGGTTTTTTTACCATTGCCATCGAACCAGTCTGACAAGCTTTGTTTTACGATTTCATAGACGATTCCTTGAATAGCGGGGGTTCCTAATTCTTGCTTTGTTTGTCCTCGAAATTGTGGCTCAGGAAATGTTACTTTTAAGCCGGCAATTAGCCCTTCTTGGACATCGTCTTTGGAAGCCCGGTCATTTCCTGTTTTTACTAGTTTTGCCAACTTCTTGGATCCGGCTAATAAGACATCGTTAACTGCTCGGGTCATTGCTCGCTCAAACCCAGAAAGGTGAGTACCTCCCTCAGACGTTGGGATCGTATTTACGAAAGAAACTATTTTGCTTTCGTAACCCTCGACCCATCTAAATGCGACTTCGACTGTGCATTCTCTTTCTACAAGATTCATTTTTCCGTCGATAGGTACTTTTTCTTCGAAGTTATCAATCCCACTAATTTTAATAACATCAGAAACAGGGGAGCTTTGACTTAGTGATTCGACGAGATCTGATAACCCACCTCTACTAACGTATTCGAAAGGTTCATTCTTTTGGCCGGTTCGTTTATCTTCAACACGGACTTTTAAGCCAGGTACGATAAAGCACGTGCGAGCAACACGTTCGCATACAAGATCAAAATCTATTGCTGCTTCTTTGTCGAATATCTCCATATCTGGCCAAAACCGAATTCGAGAACCTGTCTTTTTTGTTTTCTTAGGTTTAGTTAAAGTATGACTGGCACGGAATTTCCCATTTGAGTTGTATTGTCCTGCAACTCGATCCTGGAAGCACAAGCGATGGGTGTTTCCAGATCGATCAACTTCAGCAACTAACTTTGATGAAAGAGCATTGACAACTGAAGCTCCGACTCCATGGAGTCCGCCAGACGCTGAATAGGCACCCCCGCCAAACTTTCCTCCAGCATGGAGTTCAGTGAGGACGACTTCAAGGGCAGACACACTCCGTTTTTTGTGTTTCCCAACAGGAATACCGCGTCCATTATCTTGAACTTCCATTGAACCGTCGCGGTGAAGAATCACGTCTATTTTGTCACAATGCCCAGCCGCTGCTTCATCCACAGCGTTGTCTATGAGTTCCCAAAGAAGATGCATGAGCCCGTCGCTTCCAGTTCCACCAATGTACATCCCAGGTCTTTTTCGAACGGCTTCTAGGCCTTCTAAGGTTTGTATTGCATCTGCATCGTATTTGACCTTGTTCTTATTTGTTTTGGTTTTTGTGGTCATAGGTTTCCAGTGTGGTTAGGGAGAAGTTGGCAATAGCTGCAGCTATAAGGGTTGCCTACCATCTTGCAGGTCCAATATCGAGTATTATCCGTTCGGTTTTAGAGCTGACTAAATCGCGTTTTGAAGGTTCCAGTGGAAGATCAACGGGTACAGGATCGGCTTTTTTGGGGTCGTCATCAGTTGCCATTACAGCCAACACAACATCTGGTCCAACTACTTTTGCGAGCGTAATAGATTTTTCTTTAGTGAATTTAGTAATTCGTATCCCTGTCCCTCCTCTTCCTTTAGTAGTTAATTCCTCGAAAGGTGTTGCTTTTGCACTCCCAGTATCAGTTACTGTTATTACTGCTCCGTCTCCGAGAGCCGCGCCGGCGCCTATAACTTTTACTCCTTCTCGAAGTTTCATTCCAATAACGCCAGCGGCATTTCTTCCTTGGGTGCTTATGCTGTCTACTGGAGTTCGTAGAGTTTGTGCATCAGAGGCAACGATGATGATATCTACACCATCTGGGCAAGGAAATGCTGCGGCAAGCTTGTCGCTTGGTTTAAGTTTGATTACTGGCTTACCACTGGTTGTTCCGGCAAGTTCTTCTGGAGAGATCCGCTTAGCGACACCATTTGTGGTTATCAGAACAATGTTTTCTTCTCCTGGTGAGATAGCGGTCAGGATTACTTCACCTTTACCAGTTGCAAAAGCCTTTGTTGCTGCGATTCCACGACTACGCCCTTTGACTTCTCCAATATCTAAGGATCTAAGGCTAAGCGCTCGCCCTTCAGAAGTTATGGCGAATACAGGTTTATGAGTGCTGCTTAGTGTCGATGAAATGAGCACGTCGTGTTGGCCAGGGGTAGTTCTGGTACTGCCTTCTATNGGCATTCTGCCTATTTTTCCAGAGGTTGATAGGGTTACAAGGCACGCTTCGTCTGGAACTTCCTTTTCGTCTACGAGAGGAATGTCATCATAAACGGGGATGTCTGATATGGAAATGATCTCTGTCTTACGGTCAACACCGTAGATATCGACGATTTCCTTAAGTTCTTTAAGGACTGTTGTTCTTTGTCGCTGTTCGGATCCAAGAATTTTTTTGTANTCGGTGATTCGGCCTTTTAGTTCATCTTGTTCATCGAGAATCTTTTGCATTTCTAGTGCTGTTAATCGGCGAAGTTGCATATCGAGGATATGTGTAGCTTGGATTTCCGAGAGTTTAAGCTCTTTCCTGAGAGCTGCTTTTGCTTCTTCTGCGTCTTCTGAACCTCGAATAATAGCTACAACCTGATCAATATTTTCTAAAGCTACGATTAGGCCTTTAACAATATGGAGTCGTTCTTGAGCTCGATCGAGGCGGAACTGTGTTCGTCTGATGACAACGTTCAGTCTGTGCTCAATATAGTGTTTGCAGAGGTCATATATCCCTAAAGTTTCTGGAATTCCGTTCACGAGAACGACGTTGTTGATGCCGAATGATTCCTCTAAAGGTGTTTGTTTGAAAAGTTCTCCGAGAACGGCTTCGGGGTTTACGTTTGGTTTGAGAGTTATAAGTATGCGTAATCCGGATTTTCTATCGGAAAGGTTCTTGGCATCGACTACGCCATCAAGTTTTTCAGCAACAACAAGCTCGTTTATTCGCTTTACTGCTTTTTCTGGTCCGACCATGTAAGGAAGTTCGGTAACGACGATTCCTTGCCGCGAACGTGTGATTTTTTCGAATTCGACTTTTGCTCTTATTCTGAAACTTCCTCGACCTGTTTTGTATGCCTCCTCCAAGTCGTCGTTGATGATAATTCCACCAGATGGGAAGTCAGGGCCAGGGAGTAGAGCTTGAAGTTCTTTTATAGTTGGCTTTGGTCGGCGTTTTTTCATGACCAACTCAATAGCGGCGAAAACTTCTCGTAAGTTATGTNTCGGCATATTTGTCGCCATCCCTACGGCAATACCCGAAGTGCCATTTACGAGTAGGTTGGGCATGAGGCCGGGTAAGCAGATCGGTTCGTTACTCTCTCCGTCATAGGTTGGCCTGAAATCAACCGTATCCTCCTCTATCTCTCTGACCATTTCCATGGCTGCGTCAGTCAATCGACATTCGGTGTATCGGGCAGCAGCAGGAGGATCATCGAGCGATCCGAAATTTCCATGAGGATCAACGAGGGTTACCATACGAGCAAAGTCTTGACCCATACGAACTAGCGCTTCATATATCGCCATATCTCCATGCGGGTGGTATTTCCCCATAGTATCACCGACAACCCGAGCGCATTTCCGGTGTGGATTAGTGGGTCGCAGACCCATGCCAAGCATGGAGTATAGGATGCGTCTTTGTACTGGTTTAAGTCCATCACGGATATCTGGGATGGCTCGGGCGGTGATGACGGACAGGGAGTAGGCAAGAAAAGATTCTGACATTTCTGCTGCGACTGGGACTTCACGTATTTCTCTAGCAAATGGTTGTAACGGAAGCTGTTCCTGTCGAGCCATTATGTGCCTTTCTGTTGATGCTAGGTAGTGATATGTGGATGGGGCGCTCGATTCTTAATGTTGGCCCTTCTATGAAAATAATCGATCTATCCGGTGATATTGTGGCAATCCCTCAGAAGCTGTCGGTGTGGACCAGAAAAGTCTTATGCTGGAACTCTTCTATGAGGTTTTTTTAACGTCCATTCACTATTTCTGGAGCAAAATAGGTAATTTCTTCTTCGTTTAGAAGAATATGGTTGATTGCTTCTACGCCTTGCATTAGTGAATGATCTTGGTTTGATACTTCATACTTCCATCCTCCAAAACGACCGCGTGAATAGATTCCCATTGAGCGTAAGAGGGGCTCAATTTCTGAAAGGAGTTCATCTCGGCCAATAAATGGCGTTGGGTAGCCATACGGGAGATACTTAGCCCATTCGCTTATGATTTTTTCAGTTGTACTTACGAGTCCAACTCTTTGTAATCCGTCGATAGTTTCTTGGAGTATGTTGTCGTGGTCGACTACTTTTTTTCCGGATTCAGAAACCTCGCACAGTAAAGACCATTGTTCTCCGGGTACGGGAACGTTTGATGGGGAATAGTTTGAGAATACCGTGACTCGATAAAAAGGGACATTGGTTTCGGGGAAATACATCCAACATTTTTTTTGTAATTGCTCGGGGGGTTTGCCTTCGATACCGACTCCGATAATGTGTGTGCTTGACCACTGGAATTCTTCACTTTTTCCGGGGAATAGTCTTGTGTCAGTTAGGCATTTGAGCAGTTCGTTCATCGGAAGTGTGGAGATTAGAGCGTCATATTCAAATTCATCGCCGCTATGGCATGAAACGGTTTTGCTGTGCGGGTCTATAGATGTGACGGTTTTNGATGTGAGTAGTTTTTCTTTTGGTAATCGCGAAGCAAGCTCAGACCATATTCTCCCTGTGCCGCCGAAAGCAGGAAACCGAAAAGTGGAATTTGGCCCCCAGCCAACATCATCCTTTTTTGATTCTGTGTTTGAGATTAGTTGCTCCAAGTCACTTATAGCGACACGATCCCCAACCCAACCCGCTGAAAGGTCTTGAGGAGGGTAAGCCCATACTTTAAAATTGTATGGGCGCATAAAAATGTCGGCGATTCCTTCTCCGAGGGACTGCATAATCCAATCGTCGAACGTCTTTATTTCACCTCTTCGGGGTTGTTCTTTAAGCGAAGTCAGTCCATCGAGACATTTTCTAAGTTCATNTTTGGGTAATCTCCAAAGGTTGTTCTGGAATGGATAAGGAATCCATCGGTTGTGAGTCCAGATCCACGCCTCACGGATGTGGTGGAGCCAGCTGTCATCGAGAAGGTCGTTTAGCAATGCGTCGAAATATTCATAATGTGAGAAAAGTACATGGCCTCCCAGATCCCAAAGAAATCCCTGTTGGTCAGTGATTGTTGATGCAAGTCCACCAAAACTCTCTGAACGTTCTAAGAGGATCCAATTTTCGTGTCCAAGTTCCTTAAGTCTATTCCCAGCGCCGAGGCCTGTAGGGCCACCACCGATGATCACTATACGCTGGTCGGTCATGGGAAAGACCGAGAGTTGCGAGTGACCTGAAAGAAAGCCCGAATGGCGTTTGTGGAAGCAGATATGTCATTTAGGGAGGCTGCGCCATGGGTCCGAGGCTGAAATGGAACAGGTAGTTCAGTGATCGTCGCCCCAATCCGAGAAAGGGCTCCACTGATAATAATATTTGGGGCAAAAGTATTACGAGGGATTCTGGCGATAATAGGTGCTAGAACATCGCAGCGGATCAACCTGAAGGGAATATTTACATCTTTCAGATGGCAATTATAGAGGGGGCCCGTGATGCTCTTTGCTACGCGGCTAATAATACCTCTGACAAATGATTGTTGCCGGTCGGTTCGAAAACCAAGGACAGCTTCTTGGCCGTGGCGTGAATTCCAAAAATTTCGAAAAACCTCTGCAGGTATTTCGTTGTCGCTATCCACCTGTAATACCCACTCCGCTGTTTCAGTAGCATGGATGTATCCCTGAAGTATTGTTGGGCCGTGTCCCTCATTACGTTTGTGGATGATGGTAATCGACTCCACCCGAGGAAGTTCGGAAAGGACTCGTTCCGTTTCATCCCATGATCCATCGTTCAGAATAATAAGTTTGTAGCTGATTTCTAGACTAGAGAGAACGCTACTCCATGTATCGACGCAGCTTTTAATGTTCTCTTGTTCGTTGTATACGGGTATAACAACAGCCAAATCAGCTAATGCTGTGCCCATAGCCTAATTCTCCGAGCCTCTGATTCGTGCATTTGAACTTTCAGTAATTGCGCAACATGTTGGAGTACATTTCCAAGGTTCGCCAAATTCCACAGCTGGTTCATCTTCAAATATTGCTTCCTGTATGAGTTCTCTGATCATCGAAACAAAAGTTTTATTAACGCCAACCGTTGATACTCGAAGCATTTCTATACCTCTGTCTCTAGCACTTCCTGCCGCCTGCATATCGAGATCGAACTTTACTTCCATGTGGTCGGAGAGAAAACCTATAGGTACTACCACCAAAGTATCTACTTTATTTGTATCTAGAAGATCTATATAATCGACGATGTCAGGTTCAAGCCAAGGAACTGATGGGGGGCCACTTCTACTTTGGTAAACAAGATCCCAGTTCAGATCTGGTGCAATTCGGGTACTTAGTTCTTGGGATATGGATGTCAATTGGGAGGTATATGGGCTTGTTTCTGCCCATGCCTCAGGTATTGAATGTGCAGTGAAGACGAGCTTTGTTTTTTCTCTCCTTGGCGTTTCTATAGAAGACAGCACTTTTTCAATTTGAGCCGCTACAGCGGAGAAAAATTTAGGGTGATTCCAAAATAACCGGACCTTGTCAATTACTAAGTCATCGGCTTGAGCGTTCTTTACCGCCGTACCAATGTCCTGCTGGTATTGTTTGCACCCGGAGTAAGAACCAAAGGCGCTAGTGACGAGTGCTAGAACTTTCCGATGCCCATCCTCAACGATTTGGTTAACTGTGTCCTGAAGAAATGGCACCCAATTTCGATTTCCGAAATAGATGGGCAGTTCTAGGCCATGTCTAGTCAATTCTTCTTCGATGGCAATGATTAACTCCCTGTTTTGCTGATTTAGAGGGCTGATACCATCGAATAGGTCATATTGAGCTTGCACTTCTTTCAGCCGCTCTAGTGGTACTGGTTTCCCGGCAGTAACATTTTGAAGGAAAGGTATGACATCTTCTTTCGATTCTGGTCCTCCGAAAGAAAACAATAGGATCGCTTCGTATTCAGGCATTTGGCCCTTTCTGACATGAAGGACAGTACCAAATGGATCTTCCAGCAGAAGTACTCTGAGTAATTAATCCACTGCACCTCCTACAAGGCAAGCTGCTTCGTTTGTATGCGTATAAGGCGTTCTCCTTTAGTGTTTTTCTCGTTACATTTCCGCCATGATCTTTAGGAGTTATGGTCACAATCCGGTTCCAGTCCTTCCCTTTACGAAGAAGAACGACGGCTGTATCCCAAATTTCGTCCGCTTTAGAGGGGGTTAATTCTTTTCCTGTCACATCAGGTCGTATACCCGTCATAAACAGAATTTCTGAACGATAGACATTACCAATTCCAGCAATAATTTGTTGATTCAAAAGAGCAACGCCAAGTGAGGTTGACGTATTCAAGATTTTTTCCCTGAATTGTTTCTTGCCTCGTTTGCCAAGTCGTAGTGGATCCGGGCCGAGTTTTGAAATACGGTGCGACCACTCATCTTCATCTATAATTGCGCATGTCTGGGGCCCAGTAAGTTGCCAAGCTATTGATGTAGTTTCCAGACGAAGCCTTATTGTGTCAGACGGTTCATGTTGGGCGTCGAATCTGCGAAGCTTTCCAATTAGCCCGAGATGAATATGGAGGATGCATCCATTCTCCCACCAACAGAAGAGATGCTTACCCCACGCTGCGCTTTGAAGCAGCTGAATACCATCTATTAGTGAAGCCCCATCGGAGAAACGTCCTTGTGGAGAAAAAGCCGTCACTTGTTGATTGCAGAGATCTTTTTCTAGATCAGCGGCTAAACGGTGGATAGTGTGTCCTTCTGGCACAAAATGAACGGTAGCGGCAGCAGGAACATCTTGCTTATAGATAGCCAGATTCTATATTTGCGAATATGTGGGTTCATCGGCTACCACTGGACAATGGGGAAAGACCTCGGATATTCGAAATGGCCGTTGCCGCGCCGGAATCGGTCGTTTGTGATCGTTTCTCTCTTGCTATGCATAGTTTTTCTTGCCCAGTCTTCTGCATCAATTGCAATGAAACAAAATGGTGGGCCTCCTTGGGATGACTTAGAGGCGGCATTACTTGAATTGACAGAAGCTGAAGCGAAATTTGTATCAGTTGAAGAGATGATCGAGGAAAAAGAACGAGAATTGAGCAGTCTTCTTCGGGCGGAAGATAAAGAAGAGGCGCTTGAAATTTCGTTTCTCCTTGAAATGAAAGAAGCTGAAGATATGGCGAGAGAGCTCGCTATTGAAGCGTATATGGGTGGAGATCCGATGAGCAGCGCAGCCTATCTATTGGGAGCAGACAGTGTTGGAGATCTTTCTTTTCGTAGAGCAATTCTCTTGGAAACAGTTGATGCTGTCGAAAAACAGTCAAAGGTCTATGCAGAAATGAGAGATAACGCATCAGTTGCTGGGCTTGAGCTTGTAACTCAAATTGACGATGTTTTAGTTGCCATTCTTGTAGAGAAGCAGAAACGTTCCCAGGCTGAAGATGGGATCCGTCGGGCTGAATATGTTGTTGAGATAGCGCAGATTCATGCATCTGCAAACGTGTTGAAAGCGCAGAATGGTTATGTTGAACCTACAGATGAGCAATGGCGAAAGCTTCGTTTCTGTGAATCAACGGAACAATATGACATTTCAACAGGAAACGGATACTTCGGAGCCTATCAGTTCGATCTAATTACTTGGGTAGGAGTGGGAGGTGAGGGGGATCCGTCAAAAGCACCTCCTGAAGAACAAGATGCGCGAGCAAGGTATCTCTACCACCTTAATAGTTGGTTCCCATGGCCGGTATGCGGGAGGTATCTACCCCAATGATCTTCGATAGCTGGCATAATGGCCCCTTGTAGCCACATTTAGAAGGCATAAATGTGAATCTTCTTATTGTTTTTTTTATTTGTGGGTTTGTAGCTATAGGATTCTCCCTCACGTACGTTACAGGTACTCCTTTGCGGCTTGAAGAAAGATTATGCTTCGGTGTTGTTATAGGGACTGTTGTTGTTTCGCTGCTAGGTTTCGGAGTTGCGTGGCTTGTGGGCGTAAACGGCCTTATGGTCTTAATTACTTTCGCTTTAGGTTTCGCTGGAGCGGGCCCCTTACTCTTTTCGAATATCGGCGGTATTAAATACGACGTTGTTGATTTTCGAAGACGGGCCTCTTTGCCATTTATGAATGGTGAAAGTCCCAAACCCATCTTTGGCCTTCTAGCCATCAGTTCAGTTATTTCAATCAGGATCATGCAAAATGCATTCGGGGAGACTCAAGATGGAGGGATTTCCGCCGGACACTTATCAGTGTATGGAGATTGGTCAGCTCATCTTTCATACGCTGCCTCGTTTGCTTACGCCGATAATTTTCCACCTGATCTTCCCACAGCTGCTGGAGAAAGCTTCTCGTATCACTTCGGTGTGGATTGGTTCTCTTCGATGTTTATTCCTCTCGGGTCAAGTTTGCTGGGGGCTTTAGAAGTATCTACTGCAGTTCTAGCAATAGTTTTCCCTCCGATTATGTTCATCGCTTGTGAAAAGCTGTGTTCGAATCGGTTAAGTGCCGCTTTTGCGGTCTTGGTCTTTACTACTGCTGGCGGAACATCAGCGCTTTATAGGTTCTTTGTTGAAGATATTCCAGATCATGGACTTTCCGTTCTTGGGAACTTGCCGCGAAGCTATGCCTTTGATGGATTTGATAGAAACTGGGTTGACAACCCTGTTACAGGGTTCTTGTACCCTCAACGCCCTTCGCTCATCGGATTCTCTTCTGTACTTATTGTTCTAATGCTCCTTTGGATGAATAAAGAGAAAAAGAGTCCAAGAACATATTTATTTGCAGGGGTCATTACAGGACTGCTTCCGGTTTTTCATGTATTCGCCTTCGGAGCGATTGTTCTTGTCGCTTTAGGGTGGTTGGTTCTAGAGAGAAGAAAGACTTGGATCTACTTCTTTATGCCAAGTACTTTGCTAGGTCTACCTGTGCTTATCTGGCAACTTCCTCAGCGTGACGGCCATGAATGGCATTTTTTCTGGATGTTAGGGAAGTCATCATGGGAGAGAACACCAGTTGATTTTGTTCACTTTTGGTTTTTGAATACAGGGGTTTTTATCCCTCTAGCAATGGTAGGGACATGGGTTACCTTTAAACGCTTTGGTTACCGCTTCTTTCCCATTTATGCATTTCTGATAATTCCGAATATAGCTATATGGCACTTTTGGCCGGGAAACAATGCCAAATATGTAGTTCTCTATCTTCTTCTGGCTGCTCCATTAGTCGGCGAAACTCTTAGTCGTTTGTTTCTTTTCTCTAATATGGGTAAATTTTTCTCAGTAATACTTGTGATAACTCTCTCATTATCCGGAACATTAGATATTTGGCGGGCGTTCGAAGGGAGTTCAGACCCCTACCCAGTTCATTACCTCTCCGGTAGTGATGTTTTGGTAGGTGAATGGGTGAGAGACAATACCGACCCTGACGCAATTTTTGCTAGTGCTAATACGAATGTCCATCCTGTTCGAGCTTTGGCTGGTCGGTCCGTTGTTTCAGGTTTTCCTGGAAGGCTTAACGATCTCGGCGTCAATTGGTATGCGCGCGATCAGGACCTGAGAACCCTATACGAAGATAAAGAGAAATCTGGTGAAATTATTCATCGTTATAGTATTGACTACATAGTGCTTGGCCCATATGAACGAAACCTATTCTCCATCAATGATTTTTCGGGAATCGATGGAGGCAATTCATATTCAGATCGTTTCGGAACGTTGGTTTATGACATTGGCGACTATCAAATCTATAAAACGCTGAAAGAATATGACAAGTGACGAACAGTACTTCTGAAATGCAGGATCACCTTTCTCCTATATGGAGAAGAATTCGGCATGTCGCTGTCTTTCTTTCTGCTGTAGCTGTTCTCAGTCGATTGTCTTATCTCGGTATTAGAGCATTTCATCATGACGAAAGTCTTGATGCATGGTTTTCTTTGCAATACCTCGACGGAAGTTATAAAGGATATGACCCCGTTTATCACGGGCCTCTTCGGTTTTATCTAAACGCAGCTTTCTTTTGGTTGTTTGGCCAATCCGATAGTGTTGCTCGTCTGCTTCCCGCTTTATCGGGCATTGGTGTTGTTCTGCTTCCATGGTTCTGGCGTCGAAACCTTGGACCCATAGGGACGCCCATGGCTATGGCTCTGCTGTTGGTGAGTCCGACGATGCTCTATTTCTCCAGATTCGGAAGAGAAGACAGTTTCTTCCTTTTCCTTACGTTTTTGACAGTAATTGTAATATTTTCTCTTCTTGCTACTCCGAAGCGATGGCATCCTTCGGTGTTGCTTATTTTGCTTGTACTGGGATTAGCCGTGAAGGAGTCCGTCTTCCTCACCGTATTCATTTTTGGTTCATTTGGAATGGTTCTGCTTGCACAGGATTTTTTTATAGCATCGTTTTCCCAGTACAGAAGGAAGAATATTCAGCCAGACTATAAGGAATTCAAACGAGAAATTTTGATAGAGGGAGTGAATCGCCGGACGATCAGTGTCCAGTCAAAGGTCTTACAACCTATAAGTAACAAAAAGATTCCAGAGGAAGCGATTCGTCGGATATTTCTTCTTAGTGGGATTTTATTGATGTTCGCCGTATTTCTCTGGATAGGAACAAATCCTGGAGAGCAGAAAGACGTTCCCACTTTATTGAAGTTAGGTGCATATGGAATGTCGTTGGCAATAGTCATATTCGTATGTGCAGGTTTTACTGCTCGTTCTCGGGTGCAGTTTTCGGAGATTCCGACTTTGAGATCCTTGTGTGTTCCTAGAACAACTGGATGGATTTTGGGTGTTGTCGTTGCCGGATTTTTATTCACAGCGCTGTTTACCCAGTTTTTCCAACATTTCGGTGGGCCCGGATCTATAACTGCGCCGCATGGCGCGATTCGTAATGGCCTAACTTCGGGCTTCGAGTATTGGTTAGGAGAGCAGGCGACAGTTCGTGGTGATTCCCGATGGCAGTATTATCTTGTTCTCCTTTTCGCATACGAGTGGCTCGCGATTGCACTCGCTGGCGTTGGCATAGTTTCGGTGATTCGTAAGCCTAATCTTTTTGGGCAGGTAATCGTTTGGTGGGCATGTGCAAGTTTGCTTATCTATTCTTGGGCAGGCGAGCGTATGCCGTGGCTTATGATTCACATACTTCTCCCGTTAATTATTCTTGCGGCAATAGGTGCTCAATCAATTTGGGATCGGAAAAGAAAAGGGCTGACAACTTTTTTCCTCGGGATCTTTATTGTTTTGGGTTTAGGTTACTCCACCGTAACAAGTATCTATAGTTCATATTTCCGAGGAGGAGAACCACAAGAATTGTTCGTCCAAGCAGGACAAGCAACTCCAGAAGTTCCGGAGTGGGCTGGCCATCTTGAAGCTCTTGACCGACTTTCTCTTACGCACTTTGGCAGGCATTTGGAAGTAAGGATAGATAGCGATGTCTATTGGCCCTATGGGTGGTATCTTCGAGATTTCCCTACGTCGTCATATGCGGTTATCAGTAAAGATAGTTTCCCATCTACTGCTGACATTATCTTTGTTCCTCATTGGGACCGGATAGCTCTAGAAGGAGAGTTTAGGACATATGAGGAAATTCCATACGAGCATCGATGGTGGTGGGTTCCGGAATTTGATTCAGGGATCAACGGCCCTCGCGAACTTGGTGATCTAATTTCATCGTGGGGTAGCTGGATCTGGGATAGGGAGCCGTGGGATAGTAAATCCGGTAAATGCCCAGCTTCACTTAGTGGTTCGGTGTACATCAAAAAAGAAATTTATGAATTGGGGAAAGAGTATTTCAAAGAGTCGTTCCCCAGTCGGGGGGAGAAACCATCCTATGGCAAAGCCTGTGCCACGGTAAGTAACTTTCTTCGCGGGGACCAATAGCACATTTGACTTTTTTCAATTTACATAGCTTGAGTAGGCCCATAACGCTTCTGTTTCTACAGCTAAAATTATATTCCTCCCAGATTTGAATACCGTTCGCAAACCGGGATGATTTTCTATGGATTTTAGAATATCTGGATTTCCGAAACGGTGTTCCTGTGTCCCTAGGATTACGTATTTTGCTTCGTATGTGAGGAGGAAGTCGGAGATGCTTTCTAAGGTAGATTCGGTGAAGAACAGCTGAACGTCGGAGCGTCTTTTGTTGATTAGCCCGATGTACTCTTGGCGTTGTTGGTACTGATGCGACGACCAGCCAAGGACGGTCGGCAGGCCAGTGTGGTTTGCTATGCGACCGTTCCAGTCATAACTTTCGCCTGACCATTCAACGATAGTTGGGCTCCCAGGGACGTTTGATCGCAGCCATTGGATAAGTGGTAGGTCGTCTGAAATTACTACTTCTGATATTTGTCCTCCTGAGCCTGAATCACGACGAGTAATGCTCGGCTCGTAGTTGAGATATGCTATGCCGTTTAGGCCTTTGTATTGCGGATTAAATCGGGTGGATAATCGCGGTTTAGTCGCTAAGAGCGGGTAGGTAATTCCGATCAAGATGATTACGACGGTTAATAAGCCCCATACACGCTTTGCAGTGATCCAAGATATTGGTGGCCTTACTGTATTTTCAGCCGTCAAACTTCTTACATATGCTCCAATTTGGTACACGGCGAAAGCCGAACCAACTGCAAAGAAAATCCAACCCTGTAGCCAGAACTTAAAGACTGTATTCATTCTGGCTACATCGTTGTTAACGGTAATAATTTCAGGTCCGCCAACGACTGCGAAACCTAACATAAACATAATTAAGGCAAAAAGATTTCCAATTTTTGGGTGTGGTTTTCTAAACTCGTACTCCGATAAAAGTAACGTACTAAGCCCTCCTAGTATTGTGATTGCGAAAGCAGCACTTACCCACCACACGCAAAGTCCAAGAAGGCCTATTAGTAAGCCTGCAAGAAAGGTTCTAGTCCAAATGTTCTTTCTTAAAACTGCAGGAAGGAAATGGATTGTTATGTTATGTTTTCCATCTTCTTTTCTTCCTTCGATGAGAATTACGGCAAAGAAAATTATGGCTATTGAAAGGAAAATTCCCCAATGGGATAGGAAGTCACTTAAAGGAGATGTCCATTCTGATCGATGGATTCCAACGTTGAAATTTTTTGAGTTACGAAGGTAGGGCCATGTCAGCCCAATATGCGAAACAATAGCGATGAAGAAATGGCAAATAAATTGCAGGACGCGACCGCGATTTATCGGGGTACAGAAGACGGATAGTGCCCCCAAAATACCTGTTAGCCNAAAAATATGATCAAGAGAATATTTCCGCCTGAACCTAAAGCGCTCAGACATATAGCTAACCCGGCAACTCCAAACAAGGAAGCTTTATTGTCAGTGCTCGTCTCTAAAGATTTGTTTGTTGCCAAACACGCGCCGAGCAAGAAAATGATAGCCAGAGTTAATATTGAAGTTGGATAATCCCATGTGTTAGTCATTCGTGCAACGCCACTTGCAAGTCCGATGCAAATAGCCAAATAAGTTCTGTTCTTGGGTATTTCCTGACGGCATGAGAGTAGGTAGGTTAACCCTAATGAAAGAGATAGGAGAGTTACAGGTATCCCCATCATGTGCGGATGAAGATCGCCGAAGAGAAATGTGAAATATGGAAATTCAGTAATATCAAAATTCCCTGAATTCACTCGGCTGGAAGCCCACCAGTCAAAACTTGGGAGGGAAGCGCCCGAGATCCATAACCATGTCCCCCCAATTAACTCAGAGAAAGCTCCTAGAACAGGCCAATCTTCTACCAGCGTCCATGTGTTGACTGATCGAAGTCGGGCAAAGTGTACGCGAACTGCATCAAAAGTCCCCGAGCCTAGAAGAAAGAATACGCCGAGAACCCCAGACATCGTTGCGGTTGCTATTGGAGTTATTTTCCTTACTCTTAATGGCCTATTAATCTTCGAGAGGTTGTAGACAAGGCTAAAGACTATAACCCCTGCTAAAGCAGCAAAGGTGGCAACTCCCAACTGGAATGTGATCTCTGGGAGTAGCTTCAGGGCTCTCATAGGAACAGCTAGGAGAAACCACCCAAAGTAATAGTAGTTCATGGATCCACCAGCGAACCACGGGTCATATGGAGGTAGTTCTGGAGATCGTCCTACCGCAGTAAGGTACCCAAGTTCCATGGGTTTCTCACCTCCGAGGTATGACTCCCATAGATCAGGATTTCGATATCGGATTAATAGGAAAAAGAAAAAGGTTGCTAAAAAAATGATTTCAGAAGCTAACCAAACAAAACGATGTTGACTGATCAGATCTCGTAACCTCACACGATGCTTCCACCATAGTGAGATCCCTATGCAGGCTAGTGCAAGCATGCATAGCACTGTCAGCCTTTGATTAAATTGGCAAAAATCCCAAGCTACACAAATCCAAACAAGTAATCCGGTAGAAAGAAAGCCTATAGCCTTGGTCAACGCGTATCCGCTGTCGGCTAATTGTCTGAAAAGTAGTGTTGACCAAGGTAAAACAGCAAAAGCGGCTATTTGAAGCCATAATAACCACCAAAGCCAATCTGGAATCCCGAAATAACTTTTTTCAGTAAAGGTTTGGTCGAAAGTTAAATCATTTTCCAAGGCAGATATCTCCGCTGGTCTAAGTTGCAGTGCATTAGAGCCGGCATCTTTAGGTATCAGGTTTGGTGCATGGGTGGCGCGGAACGGATTTAATATCCTTAACGCATTATCTCTAGACCATTGATCAGTTTTAGACCAAATCAAGACTTGTGGATGGTCATAGACAGTGAAGGTTTCTTCGCCATTGTTATCAGAAAAATGTATACCGAATAAGGATGGAGAATTCTCAAAGCGGGCAACAAGCTCAAATCCAAGGTCACCTGAGAATAAGGATTTGTAATATGCGGACGTCCCTGGGTATTCAGCAGGAGCTCTAGGGATTGAACCGTAAAGTCGGTTGCTAGCTTCTATGATGTAGTCTGTCTCGTCAAGACTATCGAGCAAGGTTTCTAGTTTTGGTTTGCCTGATCTGGGGTCTTCCAAACTATCTGACCTGAACAAATCTAGTTCTACATAATTTAACTCTGGCTTTGATGCACTAGGAATAGCCAAAGGCAAGCTGTCATCCCATATTTGACGAGTAATAGTTGATCCTGAATCGATGTTTTCATTGATCCACTCCGATGCTTCTAGGCGGGGGTGAGTGTTGTTGTAAATCCCATTCACAAACGCTGCTCCCCAAATTAATGTCCCTCCAACTAGAACCGCAGCGCAAGTTTGGCTTGCTCGGCCGATCGCCTTTTTCTTCTCTGGAAGTTTTTTCTGTGTTTTCCCCCATTCCCACAAGAAATAAATTCCGTACCCTCCGAAAGTTATCGCTACTGGATACGCAGGGAGTAGGTACCGGATCAGTGGATTGAACTGCTGGCTAACAAGTCCAATCATTATAAAAACAAAACTAAGTGGAACTAGTAGAAGCTGTTTGCGCTTTTTTGTAGCTTCATAGATTGTTAAACAGGTTCCGAAAAGAACGGTAGTTGCTAAAGCGGGACCCATACCATGCCAGAAAACTGATTTTATGGGGTACCAGAGTGGAGTGATCCCGACCCATTGAAGGACCCATGGCACGTCAGCACCTGCATTGATAGACGAGATGTAGTCAATATCGGAAAGAAATCTTGGATCAAATGAAATAAGCCCATCAAAGGCGTACGGTTGGAAAATTCGGAATACCCAAAATGCAATGAACAGTAATAGCGCTGCGGATCCAAAGAATGCGGATAACTCTCTTACTTTCTCGTTTTGATCCTTCGATTTGAACCTACTGCTAAAGCACAGGAACAATACAAGTACTGGCACTATTCCCACAGCAATTCCAATAAGTTTCGAAGCGGCTGCAAGTCCAAATACTAAACCTGTGAAGACTAGAAGAGATACTGTCTTCGGACTCAACACTACTGCTGAAGTATCGAGCAACCGGAGGCGTTTAAAAAGTTTTACTGAGAGAAGTACTGTGAGAGTTGCGAAAAAAGCTACCCATGGTTCTGCCCCATAGAAATGACTGTATTGGATATGGAGAACGGTAAAAGTCTGAAGGATTGCGGAAAGAAATCCGCTTCTTCTATTGAACAACTCCCGACCAAGTAGATAAACGAGAAGTATTGTTCCTGTATCTACCGCTGCAGAAAGGAGGCGGCCTATCAGGTTTGCCTTGTATCCGCTATCGAAGGCTTTGCTTTGTTCAATTTGTCCAGTGTCTGAAGTTATCTGGTCTTTCAGGTCAATACCCAAATTTTGCGCGCTATCAACTATCAAGTTTGGGATTGAACTATCTTTCTCTAGATAATGTGATACTGCCTTGGTTAGAAACAGAGGAAAAGTTCCATAAACCCAGGTATCTCGATGGTTATATGGATTTAGATCTGAGCTCTTTGAGTCAAAATAATTACTTGTTCCAGACCAACCGATATCTTCTGTGACCATACTCCAGTAGCGCTCATCGGGGTGCTGATGGGTGCCCTCATCCCAATCTATATTCCAGATACGTAGGGTGAATGCAAGAACTAGTAATAGAACGAGCGAGATCCGCCGAATTAATTTGAGATTCTTCGATGAATTAAGATTCAGTAACCGCACGATATTCACCGTAGATCGTCGATGCTCTATAAGGAGATATCTTGAATGAAATTATCTAGGGCTGCCATGGTTAAGACTAATGTTGGGTAACATTCTTGTATGTCTATTGACCAAATCGAAGTAGAAGGCGATGCTCCTGCAGGTCTGCTAGTTACTGACGCTGCCGTTGAAAAAGTTCTGGAAGTGCGTTCCGAAGAAGAAAATCCNGATGCTCTTGGGTTACGCGTCCAGATAATCGGAGTTAATGGGCCAGAGTTTTCTTATGATCTCTCTTTCGAAAATATTGAAGAATTCGAAGAAGGTGATCATGTCTCAACAATTGGAGATCTGACTGTTCTAGTACCTCAGGAAAGCTATGAGAATCTGAATGGCGCTACTTTAGATTTGCCGAGCAACCCTATGCAAGGGGGGCTTGTAATTCGAAATCCGAATAGGCCAAATATGCTTGATGGAGAAGACCTCCAACTTACAGGGACAATAGGGGAGCAACTTCAACAGCTGCTAGATCAACACATCAACCCATCCTTAGCCGCTCATGGAGGTTATGCGGAACTTGTAAAAATGGAAGGCACCGCTGCCCACATTCTCATGGGTGGTGGGTGTCAAGGTTGCGCAATGTCTGCTGCAACACTGCGGCAAGGTATAGAAGTAATGATTGCTGAAGCTATCCCTGAAATTACTGAAATTGTGGATCTAACCGATCACGAAGCTGGGGAGAACCCTTTTTTCGATTAGGTCTTTCTCATTGATGATCTACAGAAGTTCTCTAGAGGACATAATCGATTCGACAATTCCCTTGGAGTCTAAACCTAATTGGGAGAGAATACTATCGGGATTTCCTTGAGGGATATATGCGATAGGGACTCCTAAAGTTCTTACAAGTGGGCCACGACCATTCAGGTTAGAGAGTTTACTTTGGACGGTATATCCGATGCCTCCTTCGACCACTCCGTCTTCGATGGTAGTGACAATTGGATGCTTATGGGCATCCGTCAACATTTTGGTATCTAACGGCGATACGCAGCGGACATCCCAGACGCTACATTGGACTCCACTTTTCTCTAAATCATCTGCAGCTTGAATTGCTGGCTCCAGCATTTTTCCAACGGCAAGAATACATGCGTCATCACCAGAACGAACTTTTCGTGCATTTGTTCCTTGGCCAACTTCTGATTCGTGCACTATAGGAGCTGGAGTTCTAGGATAGCGAATGCATACAGGACCTTCAGTAATCTCAAGAGCATCATGGAACATTTGCTGAAGCTCTTGGTAAGAGGATGGGGCAAAGATAGTCATTCCTGGAATTTTTGACATTAACATCATGTCGAGTAGCCCATGGTGGGAGGCTCCATCAGGGCCAGTTACTCCTGCGCGGTCAAGGCAAAAGATTACAGGCTGCTTATGAAGTCCAACGTCAAAAGCAATTTGGTCAAACGCTCGATTAAGAAATGTAGCGTAAATAGCTACAACTGGACGCAAACCAGACATAGCCATCCCTGCTGCAGCTGTCGTGGCATGCTGTTCAGCTATTCCAACGTCAAAAAATCGATCTGGGAAACGTTCCGAGAATGGAAGAAGCCCTGTACTGTCAGGCATCGCAGCGGTAATCGCGACTATTTCGTTTCGACTTTCTGCCTCCTTGATGAGCGCTTCAGTAAAGGCCGCAGTAAAGCTTCCAGGTTTAGGATTGCCAATATCATGCAGTCTTTTAACTGGGTCATTTTCTGCAGGGCCGTAGCCGCGACCTTTCTCAGTTAAAACATGAATGACGGTTGGGCCTTCAAAGTCAGCAGCATTTCGGAAGGCTCGTTCTAGTTCTTCGACGTTATGGCCATCGAATGGGCCGTTATATCGGAGTCCGAGATTCTCAAAGAATGATGTCGGATCCCAAATTTCTCGAACTGCGGCTTTCGCTGCTTCGATAGCTTTTTCTACTGACTCTCCAAAGGGAAGAATATTCTTAACTTTTCTTTCAAGTTTTTCCTGCTGTTCGAGGTACCGAGGATTATTTCGAAGGCGTTTTAAGCTGTCGGATAAACGTGAGATCGTGGGAGCGTAGGACCGACCGTTGTCATTCAAAATAATGATCACGTTGCTACCAGCGTGGCCAAGGTTATTCAGGCCCTCAAAGGCCATTCCACCTGTTAATGCGCCATCACCTACTACAGCTATTACTCTTCGCCCTTCCCCCACTTCACTGGATTGCGCTGCTGCCATTCCAAAGGCATAACTTAACGCGGTTGAAGCATGGCTGTTTTCAATCCAGTCATGTTCAGATTCTTCGCGGCTTGGATATCCAGATAATCCGTCCTGTTTTCTTAACGAACTGAAATCATTTGTACGACCAGTAAGGATTTTGTGAACATATGCTTGATGCCCAGTATCCCATAACAAAATATCTCGCGGTGAGTCGAATGCTCGATGTAAAGCGATTGTTAGCTCTACCACTCCGAGATTTGACCCTAGGTGTCCCCCGTTTGCCTCTACAGTCTCCACAACAAAGGATCGAATCTCTTGGGATAATTCCCTTAATTCTGAAGAAGAGAGTCTTCGAAGGTCAGCGGGGCATGTTATTTGTTCTAGCATGATATTTTTAGTTACAAGTCTTACGTTAGCAGTTCTTTATTCGTTTCCCATAAGCAGAATCAAACTAGGGTTTTGCGATTTTTTTACGATGAGTTTCGAAGAAAAGGTCGAGAATCTGACCATTCTTGTAACCGTGATCCGATCCAGTATCCAGCTAAAATAATTAGGCCACCTCCGACAGCATCTATCCAATAATGGTTAGCAGTGACAACTATTGCGAAAAGAGTGCAAGAAGGATACAGCCATATCGCTACTTGAATAAGTTTGTTTTCCACAAATGGCTTCAACGCCAAGTAGCTCCAAAGAGCCCAAGCGAAATGCAAGCTAGGCATCGCTGCGTATTGGTTGGATAGATTCTCCATCATGCCGGAATCAAAACTCCACAATCCTCCTAATTCTGCAACGGTATCGACGAATGGGCTGCTTTCGATGCATGCGCCATATGTGCCACAATTACCTAAAAGTCTCGGTGGCATAAGCGGATATGCAGCAAAACCTATTAATGCAAGTCCTGTAGTAGTTAGCCCAATCGTTCTCCACCGCGGATATGCTTCTGGCTGGCGGAAATAGAGGTAAAGTAAGGCACCTAGAGTGACAACAAAGTGAAGAGTGCCGTAAAAAATATTGCAGAATCGAATGAAAAAGTCCCATCCGATGAACCATGATTGGATATCTGCTTCCACATAAAGCCCAACGAAACGTTCTGCATCGATCATGTGCCGAGCATTCCGTAAAGCAATATCGGGTTCGACGGATGCCGACCCAAATTGATTTCGAATCCAAGAGTAAAGGGCGTAGAAGGCTCCGATAAGTACTAGTTCCCTGAACCAATTCAGATGTGACTTCTGATGATTTGCAATCTGGGTTTGGTAAGTTCGCTGCTTTTGCATTGGGCTACATAGATGCTGATTGAGTTCCATTTAATTTGGTGCCTTTTCTGCCTCCAAATATGAGCATTGGTAAACCTATAAAGCTGTTAACCAAGGTTAAGGCGTATAAGGCGAGCCCTAGAGCTAGTGCTTGCTCGCTAGACACTCCGATACCGCTTAAAAAGACCACTAGGGTTCCTTCTCTCACACCTAAACCTCCGATGCCTAACGGAAGGACTTGGATAATGAGGACGGCTGGAATAAAGGCCATCAAAGCTGTTAGTCCTACTTGATCAATTCCCAGAGCTTCTACGGCGCAACCAGCTGCTAGAAGTAGAGCGAATTGATAGGCGAAAGCAGAAGTAATGACTTCTCTAGCGGATTTCGGATGCCCCTTCAATCGATCGATTCCAAGATGTACCGCGTTAGCGAACCTCAGCAGCCCTTCGCGATTTTGAAGTCCTTTCCCGATACGGTCACTTCCGAGTAGAAGGATTACGAGTACCAAAGCAATGAGGGTCACCATTGCGACAATCAAAGGAACTTTTGTTGACGTTCCTAAGCCTGTAAGTCCCGGGTTGATCGCAAATCCCAAAAAAGTTATGACGGGCAGCACGAGCCAGCCACTCAGACGTTCGAAAATAACTGAGGTAAAGCTCACAGGGCCATCATCAGTGTCTCGCGTAAGCCTTCCGATTCGAATTACATCCCCTCCAACAGTGGTGGGCAAAAAATTCGAGACAAATTGTCCAGCCATATAATGACTGAAAAGTCTCCAAATCGGTTGGTTAACCCCAAGCGCCCTTAATACTCTGTGCCACCGTATTGCTCCGAGAACAAATCCAAGGAGTGTGAAGACAAATGCCCCGATTGTCCAGAAAGCAGTTTGCCGGTTCCAATCAGGGATAAGTTCATCCCAGTCTATTCCATCCATGGATTTAAGAATCACAAGGAAAAGAGCAACACTCAACCCAATACGGAAAGGGATTGTAACAGAGTTACGTTTCCACCAAGGCGTGGACTCCTTATCATGTGGTCTGGTGTATATGTAATCCATGAAGTCGTCCGCAAGTTAGGAGTCGAATAAGGGGAATAAAAGCAATAATTAGCCTCTGTTAGGTTATTCCGCGTTCGGGGATAAACATCGGATTTCGTTAGTTAAGTCGCCAGAGTTCGATATTTCTAACTCAAAAATACAGAAAACATAAGGGAAACGGCAAAATTTGCACGATTAATACTTTCCCCCGATTCATCAAATTCGCCCAAAAGGCAATGGTTAGACCTTTTCCAAGAACCGCTGTCGGTGGACAATAACGCGGGTTACCTGACCCATCGCGATTTGTGATTTTTCATCGTGTGCGCTCACCTGAAACGTAAGCCTGCGCCCGTCGATTCTGGTTAAAAGGGCGCTTACACGAATCATTGCCCCCAAGCCCGATGGATTCACGTGATCAATCCGAACACGCATACCTACCGTCGTTTCTTTCTCAGAGATATGGCCATCAATTGCAGCCATTGTTGCGGCTTCACACCAAGCGATTACTCTTGGTGTCGACAGAACAGGAACATCTCCAGAAGTCAAGGCAATCGATAGGTCCTCTTCTTTCACGCTATGGTCAAATGAGGCGCTTAGTCCTTGTTCTAAAGCCATACTAGTACCATACGCAAATGATCGTCTGCTTTGTCGGATAGGGCAAACTCAGTAGAAAACGGTTACTATTCTAAAGCGACGAGGTAGATATGATTGAACAAAATTTAATAGAGAAAGTCCTAAACGAAGCTCTGAAATCAGGTGGAGAATTTGCTGAGGTCTTTGTTGAAGACAAAAGGTCAAGTTCAGCGTTGTTCGATGATGGGAAGGTCGAAGAGCTAACCTCTGGAAGAGATCGCGGGGCTGGTATTCGCGTTGTCATTGGAGAAACAACAGGTTTCGCTCATACCGCAGACTTATCTGAACGAGGGTTATTAACTGCAGCCAGAGCAGCGGCATCAGCTACAAGAGCTTCAGGTTCTAGCTCTTCTGCTAGAGACCTTGAAACAGTGGTTGCTCCATCACCAAACACGGTAGTTACGCTACCTGAGTCGGTTGAGAAGGAAAGGAAAGTAAGTCTACTCATTCAAGCCGATGAAATAGCGAGAAGCCAGGGATCAGCAATTACCCAAGTTTCTGCTCGCTATGGAGATTCACGGCGCAAAATACTAGTTGCAAACAGTGATGGGGTTTTCGCAAGTGACGATCAGGTCCGCTCACTGTTTTCAGTTTCCTGTGTTGCTACAGGAGATACGGGAATGCAAACAGGAAGAGAGTCCATAGGAAGACCTATCGGATTTGAGCTTTTCGATCAGGTAGACGTAGAAGAGCTTGCCCAACGAGCTGCTCAACGAGCATTAACAAAGTTAAATGCTCGCCCAGCGCCAAGTGGTACGATGCCAGTAGTTATAGGGTCTGGTGGCGGTGGCGTCCTATTCCACGAAGCTTGCGGCCATGGACTTGAAGCAGACCTAGTTAACAAACAAGCCTCTGTTTTTGCTGGGAAAGTTGGAGAAACAGTTGCAAGTGAATTGGTAACGTTAATTGATGATGGAACCATGTCCCATGAATGGGGGGCATTCGCTATTGACGATGAAGGCCGACCAGCGCAACGAAATGTTCTAATCGAAAATGGTGTGTTGGTCGACTACATGTGGGATGGTCTCCGTTCTCGAAGCGAAGGGCGAATGAGTTCAGGAAATGGGCGTAGACAGAGCTACCACGTGTTACCAATGGTGCGAATGACAAACACGTATATAGCGAATGGCGAAACAGACCCCAAGGACATCATTGAAGATACTCCTGAAGGCGTTTATGTGGCTCATCTGGGAGGTGGACAAGTCAATACCGCAACAGGAGATTTCGTCTTTGGGATGACAGAGGCATACCTCATCGAAAATGGCAAAATAACTGAACCCATCCGAGAGGGCAACCTCATCGGGAATGGACCCGATGTCCTTAACAATATAGATGCACTAGGCAATGATTTTGATATGGGTTCCCCTGGAACGTGCGGGAAAGATGGGCAGGGCGTTCCCGTCGGTGATGGCACTCCAACTTTACGAGTTACAAGTCTCACTGTTGGCGGCACTGCCGGCTAGGGATATCCATGAAAGATGAATTACTAAAGACCGCAGCAAGTATCGTCGATCAAGCCACTAACGGCGAACAGGTTGAAGTGGTTGTCGTGCATGGTCGAGAGACAGAAATCAGGGTCTACCAAGGAGAAATTGAATCTTTCACTGCGGCAGAATCCCAAGGTATTGGGATACGAGTCGTCAATGATTTCCGACAAGGCATGGCATATGCCGGATCTTTAGATGACAGTGTTTTAGAAGAAACATTAGAAGAGGCGCGCGACAATGCTTCATTCGGAACTCCAGATGAGTTTCTTGCAATTGCAGAGCCTGACGGAGTTAATTCTATATCGCTTGAGCTTCTTAACCCAGAGCTGAATAGCTTTGCTAATGAGGATAAGATTTCTTTAGCAATTGAGCTAGAAAAATCTATCTCAGAGTCAGACCCTCGAATCATTGGTGTTGAATCCACAGACTATGTTGATTCGATAAATACCAGTGCAATAGTCACTACTTCGGGAATTAGTCGGGCTAGTGAAGAAGGTGGCTGTTATCTTGCAGCATCTTCATTGGCCTCTGATGGGACCGACACTCAAACAGGATTTGGATATTCTGTAGGAAGAAGTCCTGCCCAGTTACAAATTGAGAAAGCTAGTTCAGAAGCGACGGAAAGGGCCACGAGACTACTGGGGGCCAAAAAGGCTGAATCTGGAAGGATGACTGTAATCCTAGACCCTTACGTGACAGCGCAATTTCTAGGAATCATAGGATCAACATTAAGTGGCGAAGCACTTCTTAAGGGGAGATCGCTTTTTGCAGACAGAGAAGGAGATCAGATCGGTCCAGAATTCTTAACTCTAATTGATGACCCAACCGACGCAGAGGCATTTACCGCAACTGAAGCTGATGGCGAAGGTCTAGCAAGCCGAAAAAATATGCTTATAGACCGTGGATCACTTAATGGATTCCTCCACAATAGCTACACGGCCCGTGCACTTGGAAAGGTATCTACTGGTTCGGCGGTTCGGAGTTATAACAGCTCACCTGGTGCCGGACCTCTTGCTCTTTCATTGGTGCCCGGAGAAAGCAACCAGACAGAATTAATTCAACAAGTAGGAGAAGGAATACTTATACAGGGAGTTGCTGGCTTACATTCAGGAGTTAAACCTGTTAGCGGAGATTTTTCGGCAGGGGCTGAAGGACTAATGATTCGGAAAGGACAATTAGCAGAACCTGTAAGGGAAGTAACTATCGCTTCCACCCTTCAACGTATGCTTCTAGATATTCAGAGCATAGGTAGTGATCTAGAAAGGCTTCCAATGCGATCTTCAGGAGTGTCAATCGTTGTAAAGGACGTTATGGTCTCAGGGGCGTGACTACAAAGACTCTTATTCTTTCTCTAGGATCAATTCATATCTGCTTCTATTAGGGCTACGGTTTACTAGACCATGATTAAACTCCGTCGAGAGATTATTTTCGTATTAGGATTTGTTGCTATTGCCTCTATGCTGTTTCTAGTTGGTTTTGGGAATCGGGCTTTTGCATATGGGGAGTCATCCGTAGTGGAAGGCCTAGCACTATGGAAAGCCGTATTGCTAGGCATAACGGAAGGACTCACGGAGTTCCTACCAATCAGTTCAACCGGACATCTTCTTGCTGCGAAAGAGTTTATGGACCTTGGGCAAACCGAAGTATCTGAACAAGCTATCGATAGTTACATTATTGCAATCCAAATTGGAGCAATCTTTGCAATTCTGGTTCTTTATAAGAGCCGGATTGTCCAGATGTACGAAGGGATACGCGGCAACAGTGTAGAAGGGAAAATAGTTCTCCGAAATCTGATTTCAGCGTTTATCCCGACAGGTATCATCGGGTTTTTACTGTCAGAGCCTGTGAAAGATCAACTATATGACTCACAATCAGTAGCATATGCGTGGATTGTTGGGGGTATCTGTATTCTCGTCGCACATAACAAGAAGTGGCTACGCAATGACGGGTTGACTATAGAGACGTTAGGCTTCCAAGGGGCTATTTTGGTTGGGATAGCCCAAGCATTAGCGCTATGGCCAGGGGTAAGTCGAAGTCTTGTAACCATACTTGCGTTGCTTGCTTTAGGTCTCTCAATTAGAGCCGCTGTTGAATTTAGCTTTCTGCTAGGCCTAGTGACATTATCAGCTGCAACCGTTTATGAGCTATCTCAAGAAGGGGGAACGATTATCGATGTTTTCGGATATGGGACTCCACTGGTTGGGCTCGTTTCGGCATTTCTTTCTGCAATGATCTCTGTGAAATGGATGGTGGCTTGGCTTGAACGTAAAAGTTTTACCGTCTTCGGGTTTTATCGAATCGTGGTAGGAGTACTAGCTCTCGTACTTGTTGCATCTGATGTGCTTTAGGGACCTTAAGTGTCAGGAGTTGAAGTGCTAGCAGGTGGGGTTAAGTCTTTTTTCTCTTTAGGGGGAGGGGATACCTTCGAATCATCTTTGGAAGATTTTGAACTATCCGATGTTGTCTTTTTCCCACCAGATTTCCGGCTATCGTTTTTATAGAAACCGGAACCTTTGAAGCTTATTCCAGGTGCTGAAAATATCTTTTTTACCGATCCTTCACAATTTTCCTCAGGGCAGCCTGCCAAAGGGTCATCACTAAAGGACTGGAACACTTCGAATGTTTCTTCGCAAGTAGTGCATTTGTAATCGTACGTTGGCATTATTACTCCATTCGCCAGCGACCGATAGGGTAGCAGTAAGTCTGAGAATGGAGAACACTCCGGAATTGTTTCTTAGTCAATTGCCTGTTCCTCCCCTTTGAACAGGCGCTTAATATTTTCATGATGGCGCAGGGTGACTATAAATGAAGCGGCCCCGATAATTACTACTTCGTACCAGCGAGTATCTGGAATTATAAGCACCCCTAATGGAAGTAAAATTACCGTTACTAATGATCCGATTGAAGCCCGTCGGAATAATTTCATTAAAGGAATCCACACTACAAAAAGAGCGAGTACGACAAAGGGGTAAAGCACAACAGATAGTCCGGTCAAGGTCGCTACCCCCTTACCACCATTCAGTTTCCGTGTTATTGGCGCTATGTGGCCAAGTAATGCGGCGAGCCCTGCTATAAGTCCCAGAATGCGGCTGTCCACTAGAAGGCACACAAGACTAGGTATTAATCCCTTCATTAGGTCACCAGCTAAAACAATGACACCTGCTTTTGCTCCAGCGACACGATAGACATTAGATGCACCGGGATTCCCAGATCCTTCTGACGTTGGATCGTGGCCAACGAATCCTGCAACGATATGTGCAGTTGGGAAAGTGCCAAGTGCATAGCTTGCAGGTATGAGGAGCCACCAGAAATTCATTATTTCCATAATACGCCCTCGTCATCACGTTCTAGTGTCTGTCACCGTCTGACCTTTGTTAGCATGAATTCATGATCCCGTTGGAAGAAGCACAAAGCCATGTTTTGAGGAATGTTTCGCAGCTCCCCAGTGGCGGATTAGCCTTAAGTTCTGCTTGCTCACATGTAACAGCTCAAGCAGTTACCTCAAAAGAGCTAGTGCCTCCCTTTGATAATACTGCAGTAGATGGCTATGCCGTAATAGCCTTTAACACCCTTGATGCTTCTGATAGCGATGAAGTTCAGTTAGAAGTAATAGGGTCTATAGCAGCTGGGGTAGATCCGGATTTTGAACTTGAAGATGGCCAATGCGCCAAAATAATGACTGGTGCTCCAATGCCTAAAGGTGCGGATGCGGTCGTAATGGTTGAATGGACTAGTACTAATGACGTAGGTGATGCTGTTCGAATTAGTAAATCTGTTAAAGAAGGTGATCATATTCGAAGGTCTGGTGAAGACCTCCAGGTCGGAGATCAAGTAGTAGGTGCAGGAACATTTTTAACTCCGGCACATATTGGACTCTTAGCGGGTATAGGCGTTTACCAAGTCAATGTGGTTCAACGTCCAGTCGTAGGTGTCTTCTCGACTGGTGATGAGCTTGTTGAAGGGAATAAACCTCTAAAACCAGGTCAAATTCGAGATTCAAATAGGTTCTCCCTTCTGGCACTTCTAGAGCGTGACGGCTTCCAAACAGTTGACCTTGGTTTGATTCCAGATGATAAAGAGGCGATTGAAAGCACCGTTCTCGAAGGGGTCGAAAAGTGTGATGCCCTACTCACAACTGGTGGAGTAAGTATGGGGGATTATGACTATGTCAAAGTAGTACTGGATGAAATCGGTGATATGCGCTGGATGCAAATTGCTATAAAACCTGCCAAGCCTTTTGCATTTGGAGTTGTTCAGAGTGTTCCAGTGTTTGGGCTTCCTGGAAATCCTGTTTCCTCCATGGTTTCATATTTACTTCTTGCAAAACCTGCTCTACAAAAAATGATGGGTCTAGATAGTGTCCTCCCAAGCTATTTCCTTGGAGAAGCTGGAGAAGACTTTCATCGTCGAGTTGATGGGAAAACTCATTTTGTCCGCTCATTTCTAGAAAGAAGTAAAGATAAAAACTTGATTCATCCAGTCGGCAAACAGGGTTCTCATCAACTCAGCGGAATGGCTGAAGCTGATACTTTGGCGGTTATACATGATGGTGAAGGCATCTCGAAGGGAAGCTCTATTGAGTACTTTCGCTACTAAGGCAGAACAAGCGCTAGATTATTAGATATGAAAGATCAGTTGATAGATACTTACGGACGCGTTCATCGTGATTTGCGTATTTCTGTGACTGATCGTTGTAATTTTCGTTGTCAGTATTGCATGCCAGAAGAGGGAATGGATTGGACTCCTAGAGAAGATCTCCTGACTTTTGAAGAAATTGAACGATTAGCGAAATTGCTTGTACACAGATTTGGGATTGAGAGTATTCGACTAACTGGTGGGGAGCCCACGGTTAGAGCGAATTTAAATAAGTTGATTGAAAAACTGGCCAAGCTTGATGTGGATTTATCTTTAACCACTAATGGAGCGACGCTTCCATTGGTCGCTCAAGACCTATATGAAGCTGGCCTCAACAGAATAAATATCTCTTTGGATACTCTCGACCCTGAACGATTCAAATCGTTGACTAGGCGTGACAATCTCAAGCAGGAGCTTCAAGGTATTGAGGCCGCAAAAGCAGTGGGATTTGATCCCGTTAAAATCAACATGGTCGTCATGAAAGGAATCAATGACGATGAAGTTCTTGACTTCATTTCATATGGTCGAGAAAATAACGTTGTAGTTCGTTTCATAGAGTTCATGCCTCTTGACGCAGATGAGGTTTGGGAAAAATCAAAGGTCATGTCTCAAGATGAAATCCTTGCTCTGATCACCCCCCACTATGACCTAGAGCCAGTTTTTAGAGGAAGTTCACCAGCTGAGCGCTGGAAATTTGCCGATGGCTCCGGTGAAATAGGTATTATAGCTACCGTTTCTGAAGCTTTTTGTGAAGCTTGTGACCGGATTCGTCTCACTGCAGATGGGAAGTTTAGGAACTGTTTATTCGCAATAAAGGAGTTCGATATTCGGACTCTACTTAGAGAGAATGTTGATGATGAAGAGCTTGTGCAGCTATTCTCAGACGCCGTTAAGGACAAATGGGCAGGGCACCAAATCGGAAAATCTGTTTTTATTCGTCCTAGTAAGTCCATGTCTCAGATAGGCGGTTAGTGTTGGGCGATAATAATTTCTCACATCTTGATTCCGATGGTCAGGCCCGTATGGTCGACATTAGTGATAAGAAGGACAGCGTTCGGATTGCTCGAGCTAGCGTGACAGTTGCCATGTCAGAAGAAACGGTACTAGCTCTGCAGAAAGGGGATGTTCCAAAGGGGGATGTCTTCGCTGTAGCTAGAGTCGCCGGGATTCAAGCTGCAAAAAGGACCTCCGATATGATCCCGTTATGTCATCCGTTGCCGCTTAACTCCGTCAGTGTTGTGTTTGAGCTTAGTGAGGTAAAAGTTGATATTGAGGCTGAAGTTAGTACATTCGCTCGCACGGGAGTAGAAATGGAAGCGCTCTCTGCATGCTCTGTTGCCGCTCTTACAATCTACGATATGTGCAAAAGCTTGGACAAAGAAATGGAAATTACGAACCTAGTTCTCCTACAGAAAAGTGGCGGTTCTTCCGGAGATTTTTCTCGATAATCTCGTTATCTCTTCTGGAAGTAACTAGGAATTTTACCTTACTTAGCTTTTGTATACATGCCCTTTTGATCTTAAAAAATCAACCTCTTCCTCTGCCATTGATTCATCAGTCGTGATTTTGACGCCTCTATCCACCAAATAGGGGAGAATTGGTGCAAAAATTTTAATAAGGGCAGCCTAGAGACTGGTGGAGTTTGTGCTGTTAGTTGCTTTAGCAATTCTTTGGTTCGGAGCAGGGATTTATTGGCTTCGTACGCGTATAGGAACATCTTCAATGGTTATAGGGGGATCATTTAGTCGAATGCGAATTCGAAGAACCCCTCGAGCGGTTGTGGTACCAATACATCAACCAATTACATCGTGGGAACACACCTACCATCAACCTGGACATTCCTTGGTTGAACCACCACTTGACAGAATACAGAAGGGGACGAATCCAATGGAACTATCTAGTGAGCAAGCTCGTCTACGCCGGCGAAAGGTTCTTTTATCCTTAATTGGCCTTGTAATGTTTACTCTACTCATGGCCATCGTTGTAGGCGGGGCCTTTATTGCTGTGAACCTCTTCGTTGACTCTATTTTCCTTGGCTATGTTTTGCTACTTGTTCAGTATCAGAGAGAAATTGAAGCATCTCGTCAACAACAGCAAAAGGTCTATCAACCGGCAGGTTTAGATTTCGCAGCCACGGGTACTGATGGAGTTGCGCGTTAAAGCCATACTAGATTTCATTTCTTTTATTTTGAAACATACAATGGAGACCTTTGGGGCTGTAGCTCAGCTGGCTAGAGCGCCTCGGTCGCATCGAGGAGGCCAGGGGTTCGACTCCCCTCAGCTCCACAAACTACAGCCCGACAGCTCTTAAGGTTTACGATTCTGAAGCTGAGACTATGCTGGTTAGGTGAGTCAACTCTGGGAACCATCAAAGAAGAGAGCAGTTGATTCTCGATTACTGGAATTTGCTAGTACAGCCGAACCTCTTTTCAACATAGAACTCCTTGACTATGACTCGATCCATGAATGGAGCACTGATTCACCGGAAGAGTTCTGGAGACACGCATGGAGCTACCTTGGTTTGATCGGCGACATGGGTGATAACGTTCTGGCACGTGGGGGAAATTTGCAAGATACTGTGTTTTTCCCAAACGCAACTATAAACATTGGTGAGAATCTTCTAAAAAAAAGCGATCAGACAAAAGCCATAATTTGGGTTGATGAGATTGGTAATACGTCAGAACTAACATGGGGCGAACTCAATGATCAAGTTTCTCTTTTGCAGCAAGCCCTTTTGGATTTAGGAGTAGAAAAGGGTGATTGCGTAGCTGCGTGGCTACCAAACCGACCAGAAACAATCTCGGTTATGATCGCAGCTGCAAGCATCGGTGCAGTATTTACTTCAACATCTCCGGATTTCGGAGTAAAGGGGCTACTCGATCGCTTTACCCAAGTAGAACCAAAAGTGCTTTTCGTTACAGATGGATACTTTTATGGTGGAAAATGGTTTTCCTGCCTAGAGAAGCTTGGAGATATCGAATCAGGCTTGCCTTCAGTCCGAGAAACCATCGTTGTCCCGTACCCCTCACATGAGAACTCATCGATAGATAGTTCAAGGGGCCTTTGGGAAGACTTTCTAAAGCCGTTTAGTCCTAAGCCCATTTGGTACCCGCGTCATAGCTTCAATCATCCTTGGTATGTTCTTTACTCGTCTGGAACAACCGGGAAGCCCAAATGTATTCTGCACCGTTCCGGAGGGGTTCTTTTAAAACATCTTGTTGAACATGGCCTCCAATGCGATGTGAAGCCTGGAGATAGGGTCTTTTATTACACTACAACTGGATGGATGATGTGGAACTGGTTAGTTTCCGCCCTAGCTTCAGAAGCAACAGT
>PAZD01000016.1 GCA_002715405.1 Acidimicrobiaceae bacterium | reverse complement strand
GTGAGCATCACTGACCGAGGTAAACCAGATTTCCTCCCAGTAGTAGTGAGTTTTAACACAGGCATATCGTATGCTTCCCACCCTTTACGACCTGCCGACAATTTGATCACGCCGCGGTGTAAGCTATTACTTAGTTTCATAATGAAATTCTCTACAGGCACACCAACACAATAGCGTATGAAACGAAACTCATAAATAGCTTTGAGAATGATGCCCAAACTCTCCCCGGATCTCACCATGTTGATACACCAGAAGAAAAGTTTTTCGAATTGGTCGCTCGTGTGCCTGTGTTTAATTTTTGCTTCTTGCGGTTCTTCGGACGGTTCCATTGCGACTTATGGAAAAAAAGCAGCTCCTAGTGTCGCGGTAACCCCAACTCCTGAACCCGAACCTTCTGAACTAGAAATCCTTCCACTGGATGCTGTTGTCGTCATTGGAGACTCATTGACGGTAGGAACAGAAATCTACGGAGTTACGTTGACCCAGAGCCTCTTTGATGCTGGAGTATCGAATGTTTATGTTTCCGCTGAAAATGGGCGAACCACCCAACAAGGGATTATTGAACTTGAACGCCTCAGCGTTGTCGAAGGGGCAGTTATCCTCGCCCTAGGAACCAACGATATAGCTTCAAGTTCTCCCGAAGAATTTGGAGAACTTATTGATAGGGCTGTCACTGCGGTACCCAACAATGTCGATATCTACTGGCTAAACCTCTACACCGATCAATGGATTTCCGACGATACCTATAATGAGACGATCAACCAAAGAGCAGATCTTCACGCAAACCTCTTTGTCATGGATTTTGAATCGTTCGCAACGACAAACTGGTTGGAAGAAGACGGAATTCATCTTTCACCAGAGGGCTATGTTAATCGAACAGCGTTTATCCTCGCCGAATTAGGAGTTAGCTGATGCGTTCAAGATCTTTGGCACTGCTAGCATTCGTTATCCTTTTCACATTTTCCTGTACGAATTCTACCCAATCAGTAATTACTTCTGGACGAGCCTCAACTCCGACACCGGTAGCTACACCAACACCAATCCCGACTCCCACTCCGGAACCTATCCCAACCCCGATCCCAACCCCCACACCGAGACCCACGCCGATAACTGCCGAGGCAATTTATGAACCAGAGGTTGAGCAATGGAGAATCCCGGTTGTAGAAGCACTCCAACAATACGGACTTGAAGAAGAAGAGAAAACATTCATGCGCGTTCTCTGGTGCGAAAGCCGAGGCGACCCGAATGCAAAGAATCCGGAAAGCGGAGCTTCCGGCCTTATGCAGCACATCCCTTCATATTGGGATGACCGTGCAACAGCTGCAGGGTTCCACGGAGCTTCACCCTTTGACCCAATCGCAAACATATATGCCTCGGTATGGCTTCTAGATGTTGGCGGATGGTCGCATTGGGAGTGCTACTAAACCCGGCAATCAAATTTCTACTAGAATTCTCAAATGAATAACCTCCCCAGTTTGGATGACTTAATAGAACTTCCGCATTCAACATCAGAAGAATTCTCCCAAAAAGGTCATACATGTATTAGGGGACTAGCAACACCAGAAGAGATCGCTTACTATCGACCATCAATTGAAAGAACCGCAAATGCCGGAAGATATGATCATCGCCCGATAGATGAACGTGATACATATGGGCAAGCTTTTCTCCAAGTCCATAATCTTTGGCAGCGAGATGCGACGTGCAATGCGTTCGTTTCGGCGAGGCGATTCGCGCATGTGGCGGCTTCGCTGTTAGGAGTAGAAGGGGTGCGCCTGTACCATGACCAAACACTTTTCAAAGAGCCAAATGGCGGTTATACCCCATGGCATCAAGATCAGGCATATTGGCCATTAGAAAACGGTAAGACAATTACCATGTGGATGCCTCTTGAGGAGATCACTGCAGATGTTGGATCTATGCATTTTGTCACTGGATCCCATAAGGTCGGCAATGTTGATGCAGGTTCCATATCAGATGCATCGAACCAAAAAATCGAAGAATGGATAGAGAAAAATTCTCTTCGCCAAGAAACCTATGGGCCGATGCAGCCAGGTGATGCTACCTTCCACGCTGGCTGGACGCTACACAGCGCTGGTCCGAATCCGACACTCAATGAGCGGCCAGTTATTACAGTTATCTTTGTCGCTGATGGAACAAAAATTACAGAACCGACACCGTTACAAGAATTTGATCTTAAAATATGGCTTGGAGGTAAGCAGCCGGGTGACTACGTAGGTAGTTCGATGAACCCACTGCTTTACCCCTAGAGATATCTCGTCAGGTTAACTCTTCTCGGGGCGATAGACCGGCGTGCATGACCCAACTAAACCCGGCGGGGAAGAGAAAGTATTGAATCGAATTGTGTTACCAATAATTGGTGTTACGGCAGCGACGATTTCCGCAACCGCAAGCGCATCATCCAAGGCTTCATGAGCATTTAGAATCTCTATTCCAAAAGCAGTGCTTACATCGAGAAGTTTCCGAGATATTGCATCTGTAGGTGCGTAGTCAACTGCCTTCATTGTGTCCCAGTGGGGGAACAATTGCCCTTTTGGTAAAAGATCTGCTCGAGATAGTTCTGCACGAAGGAACCCTAGATCAAAATTCGCGTTATGCGCAACCAGCACCTTGTTGTTTAGGAGTGGAGAAAGATCCCCAACGATTTCAGCAAAGGTAGGTGCATCTTCCAGCCATTCTCGTTTAATGCCGTGGATGTGGCTTGCTCCTACCTCGATATCATCACCGGGGTTTATAAGCGTCGTCCAAGTTTCGCCAACCTTACCTTGCTGCACGATAACTACGGCAACTTCGATAACTCTGTCACGCTTAGGTGAGAAACCCGTAGTTTCAAAATCGAAGCATGCGAATTCTGCTTCATCAAAGGGAATGTTCTCAATGGGATCCGAGGTATCCATTCAATCTCTCTTATGAGAAATAATTGAGTCCGCTACGTCTTGATTCGAATTAAACCACTTTCCTCCTGAAGTCACTTCTTCCACTGCTTCTCCAGCATCGACCCAGCCAGTAAATCCTGCTTCAATGTGAGCGACATTTTCGTACCCGAGTTCCTTCATCGTCGCTGATGCTAAAGCGGACCTCCAGCCAAGGGAGCAGTAGAGGATGTATCGTCTATCTGGCGAGAATTCCTCACGGTAATATGGGCTTGACGAATCGATCCACCATTCAAGCATTCCACGCGGAGCCGATATCGCTCCTGGGATTCCTCCCTCTAGAAGTCTTTCTCTGAAATCTCTGACATCTACCAATATGGAACTGCCTTCAGCGATCTCTTCCTTCGCCTGTTGTATAGATAGTTCCTCAATGCTCATCTTTGCATCATTAACGAGATCCGAAATGTTTCTCTTCGCCATATATCTAAGGTACCTGAACTACCTCTATGTCGGAGAGTTAAAAAAAGATTAGAATTTTGATTTATTTTTGAGTTAAGTAGTGTGATACTAGCTATTCCCAATCATGGAGGACACTAATGGTGAATTATGGGGCAGAAACAACCACAGACGAAGTGCTAGAAGGATTCAACCTTAACGATCGCCATTTTATGATCACTGGAGCTTCAAGCGGGCTTGGAGAAGAATCAGCCAGAGCATTGAGTAGTGTTGGAGCGACAGTAACAATGCTGGCACGAAACCCAGAGAAACTCGAAGCGGCAATAAAGGGCATCAAAGCAAATAACCCGTCTGCAGACCTCCGAATCGGGATTGTTGATCTCGCTGATCTCTCAAGCATCCGCGCCTATGTAGATAATTTCCTTCAAACGGAGACAGCAATCGATGTTCTGATTAACAATGCAGGAATTATGGCATGCCCGCTGATGAGAACAAGTGATGGATTTGAAATGCAATTCGGGACGAACCACATAGGTCATTTCCTGCTAACCAACCTTCTCATGCCAGCAATCCAATCAGGCAAAAATCCAAGAATTGTAAACCTTTCTTCCGCAGGCCATACCCATGCTGACGTGAATCTAGAAGACCCTAACTTCGAAAAGAGCGAATACAACGCTTGGGAATCTTATGGCCGAAGCAAAAGCGCAAATATCCATTTCACCCAAGAGCTAGCCAGACGACATGGGAGTTACCTTCAAACCTTCGCTGTTCACCCCGGCGTCATTATCACAGAACTTGGACGCCATTTAACTCCAGAACTCATGGAAGAAATGGTTGAACGAGTCAAAGCGCGTTCGACGTCTACAGATGAAGCAAAGCAAACTGGAGGTCTCCCTTTTAAATCTATGGAAGCTGGAGCAGCTACACAAGTATGGGCCGCCACCACAAATGATCTCCAAGAGCACAATGGGGCTTACCTTGGTGACTGTCAAGTTGGTGTGGAGGGCGGTAATCCCAGTGAAAATGGTTATCTTCCGTATATCTATAACGAAACAACAGCAAAAGAACTTTGGGCGCTAAGTGAACAACTCGTTCAACAAGAATTCCCCTCCAACTGATACATAAAATAACCGCTCCGCTATTCTGGGATACGAAGCGAGAGAAAGAGGATTTATGTCAGGACTGGTCCCACATATCGACCCAGATGGTTTACTTGAATATTCGGTGGTATACACCGACCGCGCTGTAAACCACATGTCAGAATCTTTTCAGAATGTGATGAATGATATTTCAACCACGCTCTGCTCCGTCTATAGCGCTGATGCTGTAGCGGTGGTTCCAGGAAGTGGAACATTTGGTATGGAAGCGGTAGCACGACAGTTTGCTGCAGGTGAGCATGTTCTCGTAATCCGGAACGGCTGGTTTAGTTTCCGTTGGACACAGATCTTTGAAGCAGGAGATCTCCCCACGTCTCACACAGTTTGTATGGCCCGACAAGTTAACAATGGTCATCAATCTCCCTTCACGCCTGCACCTCTTGAGGATGTGGTCCGCCAGATACAAGAAGAACAACCCAAAGTAGTATTTGCACCCCATGTCGAAACATCAGCCGGAATGATTCTTCCGGACGAATATCTTTCAGCTATAGCTGAAGCTGTCCATGGGGTTGGAGGGATATTTGTCCTTGACTGTATTGCTTCAGGGGCAATCTGGGTCAATATGAAAAGATGTGGGGTAGATGTTCTAATAAGCGCCCCGCAGAAAGGTTGGAGTGGGACTCCATGCAGCGCGTTGGTGATGATGAGTGAGCGAGCTATCGAACTCCTCCAAGTCACAACAAGTTCGAGTTTCTCATGTGATTTGAAGAAGTGGAGAGATATCATGGCATCCTACGAGCAGGGGGGGCATGCATATCATGCAACAATGCCTACCGATGGTCTAAGGAACTTTCGTGACGTCATGAATGAAACACGAAATTTGGGTTTCGCAGAAATAGAGAATGCACAACGAGAACTCGGAATTCAAGTTCGTGACCTTCTAGAATCCCATGGTTATCCTAGTGTCGCAGCAACCGGATATGAAGCTCCTGGCGTTGTGGTTTCGTACACGACTGATCCTGAAATCAAGAACGGAAAAAAATTCATTGACCAAGGCCTCCAAATAGCGGGCGGTGTACCGCTGCAATGTGGAGAACCTGAAGACTTTTCTACATTCCGAATCGGTTTATTTGGTTTAGATAAACTCACCAACATCGGCCGGACCGTAGATTCGTTATCTGAAGCTATTAAAGCGATTGGGTGAATCTTACAAGGTAAAGAAATCCGCTCGAGCACGTCTAGATTCGTCATAGACCGGTTCATGGTAGTCACACCGGTATTTGCGGTGGTTGGAATCGCGCCCAGATGTTGAACGGATTAACCCACCCATATTGAGATAGTTCTCATGCTCGAAATGGGCGGCGAGTGAGTCCATATCGTTCCATATTTCTACTACCTCTATGCGGCCTTCTCGACATGGATCAGCCGAGAACACATACATTTGGCAGCCAGGTTCATCCTCACGAGTTGCCATTTGGAAAGGAACAGAGGATGAAAGTAAATCCGCCCTTTCCGAAGGATCATGAAGATCTATGTAGCCAGCGATAATGATTGATTCATCCGGAGATTGAGTCTCACATGTAAAGAAATCAGCCCGAGCCTTTGGAGTTTCGTCGTAAACCGGTTCTTCGGCTGTAACTCTCCATTTGTGGCTCTCCGCATTTGCAAGGCCAACTTCTCCGAACATGGATCCCATATTGAAATAATTTTGATGATCGAAATGATCCGAAAGGGCATCGCTGGTCTCCCACAATTCAAAAACAACTACGCGATCCTCTGCGCAGGGATCAGGTGAAAATACGTAGGCTAGACAGCCACTTTCATCGTCGCGTGTAGCTTGCTGAAGCGGCGTAGCTTTCTCGATAGATTCACCTCGAGTAGAAGGATCTGCCAATGTAAATGTTGCGGTAATAATTATCATCTTGGTCTCTCTCAGCTTGTTGCAGACAACGCTAGCACTCTAGGATTCGTGCGAAAAATACTCACAACGAAGCAGGGCGGCTAGCCTAAAGCAATGAATAAACACCGGCGGTTAGCTTTCCTTATGGTGACGTTTACTTTGGCTCTTGGGACAGCGATAACTCTTGCTCTTTCTGATGGCAGCGCAAAGATCGGTTCGGTTCCCACGATCGTTATGTGCTCGTCAGTTGCCTTCGGAATAAATTGGCTTGCATTCATCCCATCTTATCTCCGCCGCACAGAACACTATTTTGACCTCATTGGTTCCGTAACGCATATCACTCTTGTGATAGTGGCTCTGGCTGGAAGTTCTGAGATTGATGCTCGTTCTATTCTTGTCGCCATAATGGTTGGAGTTTGGGCTTTCCGGTTGGGATCTTTCCTCTTTCTGCGCGCCCAAAAAACTGGTGGAGATGGGAGATTTGACGCCATCAAGCATCACCCAGACACGTTTTTTTCATGGTGGAGTCTCCAAGCACTATGGGTATTCATGACGGGGAGTTGTGCTCTTGCAGTTATTACCAGCAACGACCGTCAAGCTTTCGGCTGGGTAGCAACTGTAGGAACTGTAATGTGGGTAACTGGTTTTCTTATCGAAGTTCTAGCTGACCTCCAGAAGTCACGTTTTCGATCAAACGAAGAAAACTCCTCTACTTTTATCCATTCCGGACTATGGGCATGGTCACGCCACCCAAACTATTTTGGCGAGATCCTTCTCTGGATAGGGATTGCCCTAATTTCAGTACCGATTTTGTCGGGATGGTCATGGGCTGCATTGATCTCGCCCGCTTTCGTTATCATTTTGCTCACTCGGATGAGCGGGATACCGATACTCGAACGACGAGGGAGAGACCGTTGGGGTGGAGATGAAAAGTATCAAGAGTATCTTCAGAACACCCCGATTCTCCTCATGCGGAAACCAAAAGTTAAGATGAAAGACCTTTAGACCTAGATAGGAAAACGATGAAATTTGGATTAGCTTTTGCAAGCAGCGCAGGCACTGAAAGCGATACAGCGTTAGAAATCTGTAAAGTTGCAGAAAAAGTTGGTTTTGAATCAGTGTGGGGAGGGGAGCATGTCATCTTCCCTTCTTCCATCGAATCAAAATACCCATACACAAGTGATGGGAAGGTCCCAGCAACAAAAGATACACTCATCCACGACCCATTAATTTGGCTTGCATACGTTGCCTCAGTCGCGCCATCGCTTCGGCTCGGTACATGCATCCTGATCCTTCCACAACGGAACCCTCTGATTTTAGCAAAAGAAATAGCTTCCCTTGATTATCTATCTNACGGACGAGTAGAGCTAGGGATTGGAGTTGGATGGCTCAAAGAAGAATTCGAAGCTCTGGGCGTTCCATGGGAACGGAGAGGAGCCCGAACTGATGAATACATTCATGTTTTGCGGGCTCTCTGGGGTGGAACAGATGTTGAATTTCATGGAGATTTCGTTGATTTTGAACCTGTGACATGCACACCTAGGCCCGTCCAGAGCCGTATTCCGATTCTTGTCGGNGGCGATACCCCAGNAGCAGTTCGCCGAGCAGCAAAACTCGCAGACGGATATTATCCCGGAACCGGAGATTTCGCTGAATTACAAAAACTAATATCCGATGTTCGGCAAACTGCAGAGAGTTTTGAGCGAGATCCATCAGAAATTGAAATCCATGCCCATTATGCGGCACTANCAGGGCAGGACCATGGTGAAGGAGTGGAACGAATGCGAAGTGCTGGAGTTGGCAGGCTGATGGTCCCAGCGTTTTTCTTTGCTGGTCCTGAGGGGCTCGAAAGGTTAGAACAGTTCGGTCAGGAAGTTATCCAGCCGACAACATAGGACCCGTGTTTAGTTTCCTAGCTCGTTTTGTTCCGCGCTTCCATATCTGAGAGCATCAAAGACGCATGTTCATGCAATCTAAAATCTCTGACTGTTTTTNTCATCCTTGTAGCTCGAACGAGAACCTCATCAGAGTATGTGTAACATCTACCAAGCGGACCGTCAGTATGTTCAGGACCGATACTTAATTTGTCAAGATTGATCCCATGCCCAGTAGAGATATGGGTCATTCTTCGCAAAGCAATAGCGGCTTCAGCGGTAAGAGGATCCAGATTTTCTCCGGCCCATGCAATAAACTTTCCGAGCAAGGAAACACCTTTCCAATCATCAGGGGCAATGATGATTCCTTCACGGATTGTCCAACATAGTATTAACTCGCCATCCCTCCATAAGATAAGGTCTTGTTCTCCATCAGATAGATCGGTGACTAATAGGTCATACTGGCGTGTATGGTGCTCCTGAACTGTATGGGAAATAACTAATCCAGTCAGATCAAATANGTGAGTNCAGTTACTTGTTGGAATGGCGTAACCCCCGATAGCTGTTGAATCAGAAGAAAGTGAGCTTCCGATAATTCTCTGCAATGGTAAGTTTGCCTCAGAACATGTTGACCACGGCGCTCGAAGGATTTCCCCTGCGACAGAAAGTATCTTGTCGTTATCATGGGTTAACTCGACTCTGAAGTGGTGGAAATCGTCTTCAAGTTCACCAATAGTTCTATCGTCACTATCTTTAATGAGCCGGATGCGCCTTCGACATAGCCCCTCTCCGTAGTCATCGAAATTATAAGGGGGAATTTCAGCTAATCTATCGAACTGCTTCTTTCCGACCTGTGAAGGAGGTGGAACCTGCAAGTATTCTTCACTCATATAAGTTCACCCTTTGGGCAACGTCTTGACGTGCCCCCATCAACAACTATTTCTTGTAGTCATACTAGTTCGTCAAGAAAGGCCCTGTTTCTTAACCTATGGATTAGGGAGTCAACTAGACCAGAATGTCAATCGCCCAGATGATCAGCATGATTGCCAGTATAGCCATGACGCTAAAAACAACTGGAAGAATTAGCATTTTGGTGAAGCTAAGGCTCCTCGCTTTGCGTTTTGCCCTTGGCCAGAACTCTGTGTATCGCCAAGAAACATCTAATGGCCGAGCTGTTTTCGTATTTTCGTTTACGACGCTATCACCAAGTTGACTCATACTTTCTATTCTATCTACAGAGTTTGAAGCTCCCAAACTCCCGCTAGGCAGAAAGAAAAGAGCAAGGATATTCAAGGGTTTTAGGGGCCTTTNTAACAAAATATGCCGNATAAAAAACTAGTAAACAAATAGATAACAATTTGGAAGTGGTTTTNCTAAGAACAAANGAAGGCNTTAGAAAGCCGCGCCGTTAGTCCGTGATGTATTATCCCCTGAAGAGAGAATTCTCTGAAAGGGTAAGAACATGCGCCGTCCTAATCTTTTGTTATTTACCCCTGATCAGCTTCGAGCAGATGCTCTAGGGNGTTTTGGAAACCCAATAGCGCAGACTCCAAATATTGACGCCTTCGCAAAGCGCGGCACCCAATTTGATTCTGCATGGTCACAGCACTCCGTTTGTGGCCCAAGCCGAGTGTCAATAATGACTGGATGGTATCCACACACGGCTGGCCACCGAAGCCTGGACCATTTGTTAAAGCCATGGGAGCCAAATATGCTCCGTTACCTGAAAAATGCTGGCTATGACGTTGCAATGGTAGGGAACCGTGGAGATGTTTTCGCCCCTGGAGTTACTGAGGAAAGCACGAGTTTTTGTGGAAACCTCATTGACCCCTCATGGGGGTGGAGAGATCTAGCAATTGGCACTACCNATGACCATCCGTTGTTTCGAGGATTTTGGTTTGGTAAGCAAGGTGACAGTCAACGAATTGATATTGATGAAGCAGCTGTACTTACTGCGATTCAGTGGCTTGAACAAAGAACAAGTGAGCAACCTTGGGCACTTTGGGTTCCACTGCTTGCTCCTCATCCACCCTTCATGGTGGAAGATCCATGGTTTTCAATGCATGACCGCGCTGATATGCCTGCTCCCCTGTCTCCAAATTGTGNGGTAGGCAAGCCGGGATTTATGGATGAATGCAGGAAACGTTACGGATGGGAAGACCTAAATGATGAATACTTAGCTGAGATAGTGGCGACCTATTACGGGATGGTCAGTAGAGTTGATGATCAGTTCGGACGTTTGCTATCAGCGATAGACAGTNTTGGCGATGGAGAAGATACCGTAACTTTTTTCTTCAGCGACCATGGAGAATACCTTGGTGATTACCAACTCGTTGAAAAGTGGCCTTCGGGTCTTGACCCTAGTCTTGTCCGAAACCCTTTCATTGCAGCTGGGCCCGGAGTAGGGGAGAATCAGATTGTCTCTGGGGAGGTCGAAATGGTCGACCTTCTCCCTACATGTCTCGAACTTGCTCAAACCGAACCAGAACATACGCACTTTGGCCGCAGCCTAACCAAATTATTTTCGAACCCCAAGGTTCTGCACCGCTCAGCTGCTTTTAGCGAAGGAGGGTTCAATGTTGCTGACCAGGCTCTTTTTGAGAAAGTAGATTCGGGTATCTATCAGCACAAGTCCGAAATCCAGCATGACCTTCCTCATCTTGTCGGAAAGGCTGAATGCATCAGGACCGAAATGTGGTCCTACATATACCGCCACGATGAGCATGATGAACTTTATGACCGGATACAAGACCCTGCAGAAACGAAAAATCTTCTAGCTTCTGATGGAGTAGCAAATGATGAAATACATGCTGTAGTAGTAGAACTCAGGAATAGGCTGCTGGAATGGCTAATTGAGACAAGTGATGTGATCCCTTGGGTATCTGATCCGCGCTTCCCCGAAATTCCGCATGGATGGCGGGATAAACAAGAGGAGAGAAATGTCTGATCCGGTCCTAAGTTCACTTCGTTCNAGTGGTGTCGATTACGAAATTATAGAGTGCGACCCTGAACTTGCTGATACCGCTGCTTTTTGTAGCCATTATGGCTACCAGTTAGAAGAGTCCGCAAACGCAATNATGGTCGTTGGTAAAGGAGAACCTCGAACATATGCGATGTGTGTGGTTCTCGCTACCACCCGAATTGATGTCAATAGGTCGGTGAGAAAAAAAATGGGAACGAAAAAAGCTTCCTTTGCTTCTGCAGAGGAAGCAACTGAAATCACAGGTATGACCTTGGGTGGGGTTACCCCCTTTGGTTTGCCGGATAACCTTCCGTTGTGGATAGATAACCGAGTCATGCGGTGTGACAAAGTTATTGTTGGAGGAGGGTCCCGAAATAGGAAAATTTATGTTCCACCACGTGCCTTATCTTCACTTCCAAATGCAGAGATTGTCGAAGAGCTTGCGAAGGAAGCATAATGCAGCACATGAGGTCCGGAGCTACAAAACAAAATGAACGCATAACGAACCTAGATACGGTTCGGGGTCTTGCGACTTTGGGCATACTGGTAATGAACGCCGTTAATTTTGCTATATCAGATTCTGCATACCACAATCTTGACGCCGGTGGTTCAAATAACCCATTCGACTGGGTTGTCGGGATCGCTGGAGAAATCTTTATCGACCAGAAAACAATGGCGCTTTTCTCCATGCTATTCGGCGCGGGGATTGTTCTTTTCGCCGACCGGGCAGTCGAGAAAGGAAGAAAACCAGTTCTCTTAAGCCTATGGAGAAACCTCTTATTGTTAGGATTTGGATTACTTCATATGTGGCTTTGGGAAGGCGATATTCTCACTCTCTATGCTGGTTGCGCTCCCGTAGTCCTCTTCTTTCGTAAAAGAACACCCAGAGTCCTCTTCAGTTGGGGCATAGGGTTTTTCGTTTTAACAATCTTGCATGGAGTAATCACGCAAGATCTCGTCAATGGCGGGGAAACTGATCTCGGAAGCTTTTGGAGTGGAGACACACCCATGGGTGATGAAGTTGGCTTCTGGTTCCTAGGTGACGTAGCTTGTCGAGCGTTAGGGTGCATGCTGATCGGAGTGGCTCTCTATCGTTCCGGATTCATTTCTGGGAAAAGTGAACGATCGCTTTACCTGAAAACAATTCGGTGGGGTTTAGGGATCGGGCTTCCATTGGCAACTGCTGGAGTGCTATGGCAGGCATTAGCTAACTATGACTCTGAAGTTGCGATTATAGGGCAGTTACCAAATACGGTCGCTACGATCCCACTCGCCCTAGCATTCTTGTCGATTATTTCTCTATGGGATAGTAAGCCATCAACTCCAACACATGATCGAGTCCGCTCGGTTGGGCAAATGGCATTCACAAACTATATAGCCCAGACAGTCTTCGGCGTAGTGGCCCTTTCAGCTATTTTTGACAAAGGAGATTTGGGGCGGGGTGGTGTCGCCCTCTTCATTCTCTGCGTATGGTGTATCCAGCTAATGTGGTCAAAGCATTGGCTCACTTATTTCCGCTTTGGTCCGGCGGAATGGGTATGGAGAATAATGACATACCGCAAATATCAACCACTCCGACGTACATCGCAAAAACAATCTATCTAACATGCTTCTAACCCCAGAGCTATAGCTGAGGACTTTCCGTTAGCTTTCAATAAAGTCAGTGATTGTCTTGTGGAAATGCCGAAGCCGAATTTCTTGTTCTGAGAGCCAAAGGCCAGGATAAGCAGAGCTGTTCATTCCTGCTTGAACAGAGGCAAGGTTGGCTGCATCTTGATCAATTACCAAACCGAGAGACCTTGTGCTTCCTTCAGGACGGAAATCATGTTTAGGTAGTTTCGGCCATTCTTCACCTTCGGGGATTAGCTCAAACATCCAAACATCGAACAAGCACTTGTTCGGATCGCTGGGATGCGGCCGATGCCGATACAACATCAAATCATCGGAATGAGTATTGAACGTAACACCGGGGAAGACCAGATAGTTGTAGTCATCGGTTAACTGGTCATCGTGCAGCTCTGAAAAATCTTTACCTTGCTCATTCTGCGTTGAGCGTTTATGTTTCTGTACTGCTTCTCGAATCCCATTTACTGGCCCTTCATAAGAGGCGGGATCAATCCCAGCATCTGACAGCAAGAACTTCAAAGGAGGTGGAATCTCTCCAACCGATTCAACGCGTGGGCTCAGTAGCCCGAATGCAATGAGGTAGCGACTGTGCTTGTCATATAAGTCAATTTGGATGTCGAAGTCGTCCAAATACCATCTCAGTTGCGGGTGTGTGGTGGCAGTGTGGTATGCCTCTGCGAACGCATCTACAGCAGCTTTCCAATTGCAATTCCACTCTGCTGTAACCCACCGAGTCATCGCCATGCGCTCAAAATGATATGGTTCAAAATGCCCAGCTAGATCTCTAACGTATTCTTCTAAGGGCTCCACTTCCGTATTAAGGCTAAACCAGACAAAACTTACCCAAGTGTCACAAGGAAGTTCAGCCAGCCCGCCACAGGGAGGCTTTCCTTGCTGGAACGTATCTAAATCAGGAATATCAACGAAAGTTCCATCAGAATCATATTCCCAGCCATGATATCCACACACGAAACTCTCAGCATGCCACAAACCTTCATCGGCTAAGCGATTACCGCGATGCATACAGACATTATGAAATGCCTTAATTTCGTTATTTTTTTGTCGAACTATAAGAACTGATTCTCTTCCGATATTCGTGCAGATGAAATCACCCGGTTCTGGAATCTGATCTTCACGGCAACCCAACAGCCAAGTTTTCGTCCAAATTTTTTCCCATTCGAGTTCCATAAATTCTTCGGAGGTGTACCGATCTTTCGGAATAACCTCTGTCCCAAGATCCACTCGAGGAGTTTTCGCTAAAGGCGTACCCCCGGGATGCTTCTCTGGGTCACTCCTTTTGACGGTCTGCTTTCGGATGATATCCATACTTGTACCCGATCAGAATTGAACGCGTTTCGTAAATCCGCCATCTACCATCAGGTTAGTGCCAGATACCCAGCTCGCTGCAGGGCTAGAAATAAACACAATGCAATTAGCTACTTCCTCGGGAGTGCCAAGACGCCCTTCGGGGTGATCTCGCTCTATTTTCGAGAACCATTTCCCCATTGTGTCTTTCAGCATTTCCCATGAACCACCCTCAAAATAGATAGGCCCAGGAGAAACACAATTGACACGGATTCTATCTTTTCCTACATCTTGGGAAAGTTGCTTTGCGTAGACAAGCAAGGAGCCTTTCATAGCGTTGTATGCTTGAGGCCCGCCGAAAGTTTCAACGGCAGCAGTCGTTGTTATAAAAGTGATGGCGCCGCCGCCGCCATCTTGCATATGAGGAATTACCACTTCGCAACCGCGCACTGTCGAGAGAACGTCTACTTCGAAATTTTTCCACCAGTTCCGTTCGCTATCAGCCCCACCACCGGCACTCACACCTGGAATAAAAATATCGACACCGCCCATCTGGGCAACCATTTCCTCTATCCAAGACTCATAGTCATCTTTGTCCAGCACATCACAAGCACGACCTATCGCTTCTCCGCGACCACCAGAGAGCTCACGCAAGGCTCTTGCTACTGAATCTTCCGACCGAGAACATATCGCAACATTACATCCCTCGTCGACCAGTTGTTCAACGACTCGCCGCATGATGCCTTTAGTTGATGCTGGGACAATAGCTCGTAATCCACTCAGTTGTAGTTCCATAAAAATCCCCCTATGTATTCATAGAATCATCCCTTTAACGATACCGGAACTCAGGTGCAATATTAAAGAGTGCACCAAAACAAGATTTTGCTATTCAAGAATTTGTGCACTTTAATAGCCGAATAGTGAAAAGGAACGCATGAGACCTCTACCAAAATCACCGAAAGAAATTACCCCGCAATGGATGACAGCAGTTTTGCGTAATAGCGGCTCACTTCCAGCATCGGCCGAAGTATCTGAAGTAACAGGAAGACAACTCGGAGAAGGGGCTGGCATGCTAAGCGAGCTCTCACTTCTATCGCTTACATACAGCGGGGACTATCAAGATGCCCCAGCAACCTTAGTGGCAAAATTCCCTACTCTGAACGAAGTGAATCGTGATATAGCAATTAACTTTAAAGTTTATCAACGCGAAGTTCGAAGCTATCAAGAGATCGTCCCTAAAAGCCCCGCTGCGAGCCCCAAAGTGCACCTCGCAGACATTGAAGGAGATGTTGACTTCGTTATTGTTCTTGAAGATCTTTCTGACTACCGCGTCGGGGACCAAGTTGAAGGGGCGACATTCGAAGAATCCGGACTCGCATTAGAAGAATTAGCGAAACTACATGGAACATTTTGGGGGAAAGTTGACTCTGAAGAATTTGAATGGATGCCCCGATTTTCAAATTCCTGGAATGCCACCAACATGCTTGAAGGATCTCAAGCCAGTTGGGAACAAGCAGCCCAGAATTTTGATGAATATATGCCCCAATGGATACGCGACATCAAGGAAGACTATTTTAAGGCCCTCCCCGAATTGCAGAAGCACTTGGATAAAGAACCAGTGACCGTCCTCCATGGCGACTTTCGTCTTGACAA
>PAZD01000015.1 GCA_002715405.1 Acidimicrobiaceae bacterium | reverse complement strand
TCCACCTCAACAGCGTCCTCTTTTTCTTTTTCAGAACCGGCAGCCCAATCTTCAGCAGAAATCGCTGGACCACCTTCTGCCGGCTGCCAGACCTGTTCACCGGTCTCTGGATCCTCAATCCACTCACCTTCGGCCCAGTCGACATCACTATAGGCTGCTTCTTCTTCTAGCTGTGTCTCAGATTTAATATCGATTCGCCAACCGGTTAATCGGGCTGAAAGCCTAGCATTCTGGCCGTCCTTACCAATTGCTAGAGAAAGTTGGTAATCAGGCACTATTACCTCTGCAGTTCCCGTTTCTAGATCTGTTCGGACCTCTTTCACTTTTGCGGGCGATAGAGCTCTTGACACAAACTCTTCAGGTTCATCTGAGAACGGAACAATGTCGATTTTTTCACCCCGAAGTTCGTTAACAATCATTCGCACTCTAGCTCCACTAGCTCCCACACAAGCACCTACCGGATCCACATTAGGATCATTCGACCAAACAGCAATTTTTGTTCTATGTCCTGGTTCCCTTGCGCAAGATCTAATTTCAACAACTCCATCAGCGATTTCAGGTACTTCTAGTTCAAAAAGTCTCTTAATCAAGCCAGGGTGTGTCCGGCTTACAACAATTTGTGGGCCCTTTGCTGTTTTTCGTACTTCAACAATGTATGCCTTAATACGAGTATTACTATCCGGCCTCTCATTAGGAACCTGCTCAGCTCGGGGTAATAGCGCTTCCACTCGACCCAGATCAAGCAAGGTGTATCTGCTGTCGCTTTGCTGGATAATGCCAGTGACAATATCTCCTTCGCGGCCAGCGTATTCCTCATACTTTTGTTCTCTCTCTTCTTCACGGATCCTCTGAGTTAAAACTTGTTTTGTTGTTACAGCCGCTATCCTCCCAAAATTGTCGGGAGTTACATCAAATTCTTCTCCGATTGGCTCAAGATCTTCATCAAGTTCCTGCGCCATAACCCGATATTCCATCGTTTCTGGATTAATCGTTACCCAAGCATATTCATGGGCATTAGGCATTTTTTTGTATGCAGACTCTAGGGCATCAGCCAAAACAGCAAAGAGTTTCTCTACGGATATCCCTTTATCGACAGCCAAAGCCTGCATGGCCTCTAACATTTCAGCGTTCATTTACCTCAACTCCTTAACTACCAACTCTTGTGATATTTGTATTTTCATTGGAATCAGATTTCCCCGGTTTCTGATTTCGCTGCCATTGAAATATCGTCGTCGCCTTAGAAATATCGCATAACGGAATCTCTAGCCGTTTACCAGATTCATCTATAAGGAATATTGATTCTTCAGTAACTAAATCAAGAAGTCCTTTTAACCTTCGCTCTCCATCCACATGAGGACCCAACTTGACCCCAACGACTTCTCCCTTGGCACCTTCATAGTGATCACGAGTCCTCAATTTGCGTTCCAAACCAGGACTGGAAACTTCAAGAGTGTATTTGTTAGGCATGGGATCATTTTCATCAAGAGCTTTCGAAATTTGACGATTAATTTTTGCAAGTTCGTCAAGGGTAACTCCCCCTGTCGCTTCAATCGTGACCTTTAGAATGCCCCCATTCCTCTCTACATCATAAAGAGAAAACTTCGTATCTGAAAGAAGGGTTTCAGTGAGTTCAAATATTTTATCAATGATGCTCATTTCCCTCCTTAAAACTATAATTTCTAAACTCAGCCCAATATCTAAGAAAGGCGTGGGCAAAACCCACGCCTCTTTCCTAAAGGATTGAAGACTTAACCTCAGTATACCCGAGAATACGATATCTCCGGTAGAACTTGTCTGATCAATATCCGTACCGACGTGAATTGTTTCAGCAGTAGTTTGCTACATCTTTCGGATTAGATCTACTCGTTGTTTCCCATGGTTTACATCNTCGCCTTGCTCTGCCAAAAGTTTTTCTCGATCTTTATCTGCTTCCTTTTTTGCCTTTACAAGGTCTACTCTCTCTAGTGCAGCATCAACGCCATTCTCTACTATGAACTCTGCCCAGTCGACAAGTGCCTGAACCATCTCATCTTCTTTGACCACAGCAACATTCTGGCCCTTGACAAACAAATGGCCGCGTTTATTTCCAGCAGCTACACCAAGGTCTGCACCTCTAGCTTCACCTGGGCCATTCACGACACACCCCATTATGGCAATTTGCAAAGGGATTTTTTTAGTTGCGAACACCTGTTGGGCTTCCTCGGTAATAGCGTAGACATCTACTTCTGCCCGTCCACAGCTTGGGCAGGCTATTAAGTCAACATTCTGCAATTCTCGAAGACCAAGTGATTCCAGTAATTTACGGCCTGCACGAGCTTCTTCAACCGGATCAGCGGTTAGTGAATATCTGATGGTATCTCCTATCCCTTCTAGAAGTAGAGTTGCTATCCCTGCGGTTGATTTAATCAATCCCTCCGGAGGAGGACCAGCTTCCGTAACCCCGAGATGTAGAGGGTGATCAGTNACAGAAGAAAGTTGACGGTACGCTTCAACCATTAGAGGAACATTAGAAGCTTTTACAGAGATCTTTACTAGGTCGAATCCAACATCATTGAAATACTGCAGCTCATTTAATGCCGATTCGACCATCGCTTCAGGTGTGACAGTATCACCATATTTCTTATAAAGATCAGGATGAAGAGATCCTCCATTTACTCCTATGCGGATTGGGATACTTCTCTCACCCGCTTCCATAGCAACAGCTTTGATATGTTCAACTTTTCGTATATTTCCCGGATTTAATCTAAGACAATCGACTCCGGAAGCTATTGCAGCCAAAGCCATCTTGTACTGATTATGGACGTCAGCAACGATTGGAATGGGAGAACGAGGAACGATATGAGCTAGCCCCTCAGCCGCAGCTAGATCGTTACAAGTGCATCTGACGATATCTGCTCCGGCCGCAGCTAAGTCGTATATTTGTTCAAGAGTTCCTTCGACATCAGACGTCTTTGTCNTCGTCATCGATTGGACGGAAATCGGAGTGAGTCCTCCCACGGGAACATCTCCTACCATGATTTTTCGGGTCTGTCGACGTTCAGCTATCGGTACAATTTCCATACGTTCAGCTTATTGACTTACAACGCTATTGGGTCTCTTAAATCCAGATATACCGCTGCAAGACCAACAACGACTAGCACGACGACGACGGCATATGTCAACGGGAGCAACTTCGAGACATCTGCATGATAACGCGGCTTTCGAATACCGCGAATTCCTTCGTATAGCGCTACTGCTATGTGACCACCATCGAGAGGAAGAAGCGGAATCAGATTAAAGAATCCTATAAAGACATTAATAGTAATCAGAAAGACGAAAAGACCGGCCCANCCAGAACTGGTTAACTCTGCTCCTATACGTGTAGCGCCGACCACGGAAACTACACGCCCTTCTTGGGAACTTCCAACGTTCGTAGACGNTTCAGTACCAACCGGTTCATCCCTATCAATTTGAACTACATCTTTAAAGAAGCTTTGCAACCCTGACGGGCTAAAGAAATCACCNAGCCCCTTGATTGTTTCTTTGGTTAGTGTCCCAAATTGTGTAACAGCTTGGGGAATAGCTTCTATCGGACCTTCCTTGATGGTTCCGAAAGAACTTCTTGCAACACCTAGAAAGCCATTTCCATTAGCGGCGTTAGGGTTAATTCCAATCTCCCCAGACAGTAAGAGCGTCTGTCCATCTCGGACTACCTCAACGGTGACATTTTCCCTTGGAGAAGCTGAAACTACTGAGACAAGATCACCCCATGAGGTTATCTCCGAATCATCTATTGCAGTAATTTGATCTCCCTTTTGAATACCGATCTGCTCCGCAGGGCCGTTAGGAAGAACTTCACGAACATTCCACTGCCCTTCATCAATCTTTATTCCGCTACCTACAAGCAGCACATACAGCAAAACAATTGCAATAATGAAATGCATTATTGAACCTGCACTGGCTAACAAAAGTCGATTACGAAGACAGGCTTTCCGATATGTTCGATTCTCGTCTTCCTCCGGTACTGGATCCAGATTGTTCATGCCGATGACTCTTACATAAGCTCCGGCAGGAATCGCTTTTAGCCCATACTCGGTTTCACCGCGTTGGAAAGACCANAGCTTCGGACCAAATCCAATAAAGAACTCGGTGACTTTCATACCTGCTCTTTTCGCTACGAGGTAATGCCCAAGCTCATGAAGAAAAAGAATTATTAGTAATGAAAGAACCACTATGAGAACAGAGAACCCTGCCGATAGTCCTAGCAAGGCAAGAAGGGCAAGAACTAATAAACCACCTGCCCTGCTGTTTCCTTTAATAAGAACCTCTCCTTCTTGATTCGTGAGCACAGGGTCTGTTTGTTGAGAAACAGATGATTCGTTGTTAACCACGTTCATTAACCTCACGTACGCATTCTTTGGCAAAGAGTCTTGATTGTTGATCTGCTTCGATTATTGATGCCTCTGATTCTGCCGGATCACCTGGATACTTTTGCATTATTCGTTCGATAACCTCGGAGATTTCCTTCCATGAAATCTTTTCATGAAGGAAAGCTTCTACTGCGGCTTCATTCGCTGCATTAAGCCATGCCGGTGCAGTTTCACCGGCTATCCCTGCTTCAAAGGCAAGATTTAGACATGGAAATTTATCATTATTGGGGCTTTCGAAAGTCAATTCGGATAATTCATCCCAATTGATTTGGCCTCGAAGGTTTTTAGATCTTTTTGGATAATGCAAAGCATAAGAAATCGGAAGTCTCATATCCGGTATAGACAACTGGGCAAGGACTGACCCATCAGTGAATTCGACCATAGAATGCACAATTGACTGAGGGTGGACGACGACCTCAATAGCCTCATAAGGTACACCAAACAATTCATGAGCTTCGATGACCTCTAAGCCCTTATTCATAAGTGTTGAGGAATCGACAGTTATTTTCGGACCCATATTCCAAGTGGGGTGATTTAGAGCGTCTTCCGTTGTGATATTTGATAAGTCAGCCATACTCCATTCTCGAAATGGACCACCGCTTGCTGTTACTAAAAGCTTATGGACCTCATCAATTTTATGGGCTTCTCCGTGGAGACACTGGTGAAGCGCACAGTGTTCACTATCAACCGGAATCAATTCACTGCCAGATGCCCCCCGGACTCTTTGAACAACTGGTCCCGCAGCAATCAATGATTCTTTGTTTGCTAATGCAAGCCGTTTCCCTGCCTTNAAAGACTCTATGGTCACGGGAAGTCCAGCGAAACCGACTACAGCATTCACAACCAGATCTGCGCTAATTGCAGCCTCTCTCATCGCAGCTTCGCCAGATACTACTTCTGTAGATGATCTCGCATTTTGGACTTCTTTGGCTGCTTTTGAGTTAGCCATCACAACAAGTNTGGGTTTAAATTCATCGATTTGCTCGATAATTGCCTGAGAAGAGTTTCCTGCTGCTAGAACTTCTACTTCAAAAAGATCTCTCTCAGCTCTAACGACATCAAGGGTTTGCAGTCCGATAGAACCTGTGGAGCCAAATATCGCTATTGAAGTCATGGAATATCCCTATCTCACCTAAAGCATAGTGTTGATAGAATTTTTTTGTCCCTTGAGAAAGGATTAGGCCAGAATCCGTACCATGAAATAAACAGTGGGGAGAACGAAAAGCAGCGCATCACACCTGTCTAGAACTCCTCCATGGCCGGGGAGGATTGTTCCCATGTCTTTTATTCTCAGATCACGCTTAATTAAAGACTCCGCTAAGTCGCCAATAGGTGCGATAAACGCTACTACGATTCCAATAATTAGCGCATCAGAAAATCCAAATGGGCTTCCGTCAAAAGGTCCAACTTCGAATAAAGAAATAAGAATGGAAACACCTACGGTCGAGATAGCACCTCCAATTAAACCTTCTAAAGTTTTGTTCGGACTGACTTCCGTCAATGGAGAGCGGCCGAGTGCCCTTCCAATGAAATAACCACCAATGTCATAGCCCGCTCCCAGAAGGATCGCCGCAAATAACAAACCTCTTCCTTCTGGGGAATCTAAGAGTAAAACGCCAAATGACCCTAAGACCCCTATATAGACAATACCTAAAATTACTACTGCCAAGTTTGGGACAGGCCTCGCACCTCCAATCCCTAAGAGATACCACAAAACCCCTGTCACAACAGCTAAGAAAAGTATGAGGCCGATTGCTCCTTCACCTCTCCAATACACTGACAAAGGCATANCTGCTACGCCGAGCATTCCAAGGAGTGTTGCCGGTTGGTAGCCAACTTTTCTGAGGCTTCCAAAAAACTCTGCTGAAGCGGCTAATAAAACTACTGTGATTAGAACTAGCGAAAGAAGCTTACTAATCGCTAGACAGAGGATGGCGACACCGCCAAGAACTACTCCAGTAGCTACTCGCGTAAGTAGATCTCCGGTTCCTCTAGCGGCACGTCGCGATTTCTTACCATCAGCAATCATCGAATCAGTTACTTCCGGTAAAGTTTTGCTTTGCTCGTATGAGAAAAAATCTTCAGAGGAAGGGTCTCCTCCTATAGTTAGATCTACCCTCTGAGGGGTATCCCGTAAATTCGAATCTTCGACTGCTTCTGTAACCCCTTGCGGATCATCTGCCCATTTAGGCCCTGAACTTAAGGAAGTCCAAGCATCCAAACCTTCACTCGATTCACTTGGAACTCTGGGCACCTCTCCGGTTCCTTCTTCAGTCCAGTGAGGCAAGCCATACTGGTCATCTATTTCAGATGCCTCTTTATCTCTATCATCAGATGTATTCATTGCGCTCCTTACGATAACCCTTATACTTCCAAAAGTTCTTCTTGTTTTTGGTCAAGAGCTGTATTGATTTCATTTTCGTACTCTCGCGTAATTTGATCAACATTTTCCTCTGCCCTTTTCACAGAATCAGAAGAAGCATCACCTTCTTTTAATAGGGAATCCAAATCTTGTCTAGATGATCTTCGAATATTCCTTAGATTTACCCGACCTTCTTCAGCCATTGACCGAACTACCTTCACCAACTGTTTTCTTCGCTCTTCTGTAAGCGGGGGGAAAGACAAGCGGATAACTGAACCATCATTCGCTGGACTGATACCTAAATCTGCTATTTGGATAGCTTTTTCGATCGCCTCTACCGCCCCTTTGTCGAAAGGAGATATAACGAGTTGTTGGGCTTCAGGGACTGAAAAGCTTGCTAACTGCTGTAATGGCACTTCGCTGCCGTAATATTCAACAAGAATTTTTTCAACCAAAGCAGGACTGGGTCTTCCTGTTCGAACTGTGGAGAACTCATGTCGGGTGTGAGTAACAGCCTTTGCCATCTTCTCTCTTGTCTCTAGTAATAATAATTCGATCAGCTCATCGCTCATCGTTCACTTCCTTACCTAACAACAGTACCTATTGCGTCCCCTGCAAGTATGGATCCGACATTCCCATCTCCCATTAAGTCAAAAACAACTATCGGTAGGGCATTATCCATACATAAAGAGATAGCCGTAGAGTCCATTACCTTTAGTCCCTTTTGTAGAACATCTATATAGGTTAATTCTTGAAGGAGTTCTGCATTTGGATTCGTTCGTGGGTCATCATCGTAGACTCCCTGAATACCTGAATGCGTTCCCTTCAATAGTGCTCCCGCTTCTATCTCTACCGCTCGCAAGGCAGCTGTTGTATCTGTTGTAAAAAACGGATTTCCTGTTCCGGCGGCGAAGATAACTACTCTCCCCTTTTCTAAATGGCGAATAGCACGACGTCGAATATACGGCTCCGCTACTTGACTCATATGTATAGCAGTTTGCACTCGAGTGGGTTGTCCCAATTGTTCCAGAGTATCCTGCAGAGCCAATCCATTTATCACGGTTGCCAGCATCCCCATATAGTCTGCTTGCGCCCTATCCATACCAGCCCCGGAACCTGTCATCCCGCGCCAAATATTTCCTCCACCTACAACGACTGCTAGCTCAACATCAAACTCGGATCGAACCTTGACTATTTGGCGAGCTATTTCTTGGACTACATGACCATCAATACCATGCCCTTCATCGCCAGCAAAGGCCTCTCCAGAAACCTTTAAAACAACTCGACTCCATCGACCACTTAATAGGTCATTATTCTTTTTTTGCACAATACATTTTCACCTTGTGAGAATTCTCTATCCTATTGCTACCACGAGCTAGCTTAATTTGCATCTCGGCAAAATTAGATGACCTGAAGTTATTCTCCAATATACGCCTGTGCAAACTCCAAGATTGCTCCGTCGCCAATACGTTGGGCTACAGTTTCTTTCTCCCCAAAAATTCCTTGCTCTAGAAGAACTCGCTCACTAAGCCATTTCCCTACTCGACCTTCAACTATCTTTTCCCATGCTGCTTCCGGCTTTCCTTNTGCTTTAGTAACACCTAGAGCACTCTCGCGTTCTTTCTCTATTTCTTCGGCAGGAACTTCCTCTCTTCGAAGTGCAGAGGGCTTAGCAAATGCAATATGTAGTGCAACTTCGTGTATATCCTCTTCTGAAATACCTTCTCCAACAACAACAACTCCGTTAATCCCTCTACCGTCTTGATCAGTATGCAAATANACGTCCATGACAGCACTCTCAGGCGCTTGCACTCTTCGCACTAACCCCAGTTGAATATTTTCCTTTTTATTGATTCGAAGATCATCAATAGCATCATTGATCTCAGTTGTTGCTTCCTCTCCCCGATCTAGGACTAAATTAGCTAACTGTTGAGTCAAAGCCAGAAAATCTTCTGCTTTAGCTGAAAAATCAGTTTCAGATTTCAGTTCTACGATCGCAGCGGAGTTACCGTCTCTTGCTACAGCTACGGCACCATTTGAACTTTCGCGATCACTTCTACTATCTGCTTTTGAAAGACCCTTTTCGCGAAGAGCTTGAAGGGCAGCTTCAAAATCTCCGGAAGCTTCATCAAGGGCCTTTTTCGCATCCATCATCCCCGCGCCCGAGGCTTGCCTGAGTTTCTGTACATCTTTCGCTGTGAAGTCAGCCATTCTCTACTCCTGATTAGTTTCGGTCATCTCTTCTGAAGGAGAATCATCATTAGGGGCTGAAGCTATCTCTTCCGCAATTTTTTTCTCTTTCTCGCGAAATGCCTCCGCTGCAGCTTTTTTAGCTAATTCTTGCTCTTCGGCGATCGCTCGCTCATCTTTCTCAGTTCTTTCGGTATTTTCTTCAACAGCGGGTGAGCTATCTCCAAGACTCTTTGAAGCGATCAATTGTCCTTCTTCAACTGCCTCACAAATCACTCGGCACATTAGTTCACTTGAGCGAATCGCGTCATCATTACCAGGTATCACATAGTCGATAACATCAGGATCACAGTTCGTATCTACTACTGCGATAACAGGGATACCCAGCTTATTGGCTTCGGTAACAGCGATGTGTTCCTTCTTGGTATCAAGGACAAAGACAATTTGTGGCCTGCTGCGCATAGTTCGGATACCGCCTAGGTTACGCTCGAGTTTTGCGAGTTCCCTTGAGAGCATCAACGCTTCCTTTTTGGGCATTTCATCAAACTCTCCCGATTCGCGCATTCGTTGATATTCCTTCATCTTTGCAACACGCTTAGCCATAGTTTCAAAATTTGTAAGCATGCCTCCTAGCCATCGTTGATTGACATACGGCTGAGAGCAGCGTTCTGCGAATTGCTCTACGGAATCTCTTGTCTGTTTTTTTGTTCCGACGAAAAGAACTAAGCCGCCTTTCGCGACAGTATCTCGTACATGGGTATAAGCATTGGTCAGACAATCAAGAGTTTGGTTTAGATCAAGCAAGTAGATTCCATTACGTTCACCGTATATGAACCTCTGCATTTTGGGATTCCAACGTCTCGTCTGGTGGCCGAAATGAACCCCCGCTTCGAGAAGTTGACTCATCGTGACAACTGGTGACATTTTTTCTCCTTCCACGGTTAAACGAACTCTGGAACCTGCGCCCGAAAACGACCGTGGTTGGCTTCAGATGAATTATTATTCTGATATCAGAACAAGTGAGAAGTCTACCAGCATAAATGCTTCTCCCACTTAAGTAATCGTCAGTTTTGTGGCACTAGGATTAGAAATTTTATGCTCTTGGATGTGTTTCCTTGTGGACTTTCTTAAGTCTTTCTTTACTTACATGGGTGTAGATCTGAGTTGAGCTAAGGTCAGCGTGGCCAAGTAATTCTTGAACTTCACGAAGATCAGCTCCGCCATCGAGAAGGTGGGTGGCGTAGGTATGGCGGAATGCATGCGGGTTCGTTGGAGCTGAGGCTCTTCGATCAATTATTCGTCTCACATCGCGAGGAGTGAGAGAATTTCCTCGGAGATTGACGAACAGGGAACTATTACTCTTAGATTCCTGAGAAAGCTCTATTCTTCCTTCTGATAACCATGCTTTTATTGCTCTCACTGATTTTTGAGAGAGAGGTACAAGGCGTTCTTTATTCCCTTTTCCTAGAACACGAACTAGTTTCCTTTGAAAATCGAATGACTTTATTGTTAAGGAACACAGCTCACTTACCCTTAATCCACTGCCATAAAGCAACTCTAAAACAGCATCATCTCTAAGGCGTCGGGGTCCGGTTTCATCAACTATCGACGCTCTTGGAGTATCCAAAAGAACTTTAATCTCTTGTTTCTTTAAAACTCTTGGAAGGCGACCATCTCCGAGCGTCGCCTGAATTTCGATACTCGGGTCAGTAGATATAACTCCTGTTCTTTGCGCCCATTGAAAGTACCTCCGTAACGCCGATGCTTTTCTAGCAATGGTCCGACGTGCGTAACTATTCTCCTGCAGCCATGCAAGGTAGTACCGGAGGTGTCGTCGAGTAATATCTTTGGGACGATGAAGTTCATTTTCTAGGCTCCACTTCATGAAGGCATTGACATCCCTTTTATACACAGCGGTCGTCGCATCGCTGACTGAAATCAATGACTTGAGAAAAGAATTTATCTTCCAGGGCATACGACAAGGGTACTTTTTTTAAGGTGTTGAGTGTGCCACGGCAGCAATCTCTTCGAATATTCAATACTGATCCTAGTTCAGTATTTCGCGAATATACCTTGAAACGGCATAGATTTCGTTTGATGAAAGCGTGGATTGGAAACTGGGCATACTTTGCCCCTTGCCGTCATATATCACTTGAAACAGAGCTTCTTTCTTCGGGTACAGTTTGAAGATCTCGCCGTTGTTGAGTTGTTTCCCCCTTCCCCCTTGACCTGCGCCTCCGTGGCAATTAGAGCAATGTTTAGACCATACAATTCTTCCGACTACTAGTTCTGGATCGATCTCGCCATTAGGCCCTGCTGGAATCTCTGGGGTAGCTGAAGTGCTGCACCCAGAAAAGAGCAAGGCAACTAAGACCACGATCACACTGCACAATCTAAACTTCAAAAAATTGGATTCTACTACCAACCCTTGAACCTTGGTGACCGTTTCTCTTGGAATGCCTTCATAGCTTCTGAGACATCCTTTGTTGTGAAATTAACAGTTTGTGATGTTCCCTCTTGATCAAGAGCATCTTGAATTGAGTTTGCAAAAGACTTATTCAACATTGCTTTACTCATAGCGAGAGCACGCGGTGGACCACTAGCTGCCCTTGTGGCTAGATCTAAGACTTTCTCATCAAGCTGTTCACGAGGGACGACATAGTTCGTTAGGCCCATCTCATGTGCTTTAGAAGCTGAGATCACTTCCGCTAATAGAACTAGCTCTTTTGCTTTCTGCATACCCACAATTCTGGGAAGTAGAAACGAACCTCCGAAGTCCACTGACAAACCCCGTTGTGCGAAGATTTCGCTGAACCTTGCATTCTCAGAAGCGACAACAAGGTCACAGGATAATGCCAAGTTCATTCCGGCTCCTACTGCAACCCCAGAGACTTTTGCAATAGTCACTTTTGGCATATTGAATAAGGAAAGACAGCAGTCCCCAACTTTTCTCATAGCGTCAAGCTGATGCAATCGTGGACCTTCGCTTCGACTACCCATACCTCCGACATCTGCGCCTGAACAGAAATCATCTCCAGCTCCCGTTACGATAACCGCACGGACATCATCCCTATATCCAAGTTCAGTAAAGACACGTTGAAGCTCATCCCACATATCACTAGTTACTGCATTCTTAACTTGAGGCCTGTTTATCGTGACCGTTGCTATATTTTCCTCTTGGGTTAACTGTATTTCTTCCATGAAACAACAATACTAGACAAGTGGGCTTTAATCCGACCCGAAGACACCGTAAGTCAAAATTTGATTATTGGTTTGTCCATGTAGGGCTTATAATACTCGTGGGTCTTGTTCTCTGGGCTTGGTTAGGTTGAATTCCAATGTGGAATGACGATGAGTGTGAAGTTAAATTTGTGCAACCCTATGAAGCCCTAAAGAAATATATTTGTCCGGGATGCAATAGAGATATCCCCTCAGGGAGTGGGCATATCGTCGCTGTTCCTCATTTGTCCCCAGACCTAAGAAGGCATTGGCATCGAGGTTGTTGGAACAATAAGGGTAATAGGCCGCCGGTAGGGTAGTCTAATCTCTTTTTTCCTTTATCTTTGCCCGCTTACCGATTCTGCCCCGCTGGTAATAAAGCTTTGCACGCCTTACTCGACCGCGTGATACGAGTTCGATTTTATCTAGTATCGGTGAGTGCACTGGAAATGTTCGCTCAACACCAACCCCGAAAGAAACTTTCCTTACTGTGAACGTTTCGCTAACTCCACCACCCTGTCGACTAATCACTACACCTTCAAATACTTGCACTCGCTGACGGTTGCCCTCAACGACACGAACATGCACTTTAACGGTATCGCCTGATGCAAAGGCTGGGATATCGTCTCTAATGCTGGCTTTATCAATTTGGTCTGTGAGTTTCATGAGTCGATTTAATCTTGTTTCTTATTTTTGAGTGTCGTTAGTAGACCCTGTAAGGATACGGAGTATTTCGACTGAAAACAATCTCCGAAATAAATTAGTCCTCAGAGGCATTGAAATTACCATTCGCATACTCTCGGAGCAGGATCTGTTCTTCATCCGTGATTCCTCCACGTTTCATAATCAGATCAGGCCGGTTCTCCATAGTAATTAAAAGTGACTTCGCTTTTCGCCATCTAGCGATTGATTCATGATCTCCTGAAACTAGAACGTTAGGAACCGCATACCCTTTGTATTCACGCGGCCGTGTATATTGAGGATGTTCAAGGAGGTCTTGCAAAAAGGATTCATCTTTGGAGGATTCCTCGTTTCCCATAACGCCAGGAATTAGTCGAGCTACTGCTTCTATTATCGCTATCGCTGCTATCTCTCCTCCAGAAAGCACGAAGTCCCCTAAAGAAATCTGGCGATCTACTAAATTATCGACCACCCGTTGATCTATCCCCTCATATCTTCCGCACAAAAGAGAAAAACCGCTTAATTGCGAAAGGTCATCTGCATCAGATTGTTTAAATTGCTTTCCTAAAGGTGTCAGCATAATTAGTGGTCTTGGAGGATCAACTCTTTCAACTATCTCAAAGATAGGTTCAGGTTTCATAACCATTCCCGCTCCCCCACCGAATGGAGCATCGTCTACACTCTTATGATTCCCAACAGCACATGACCGGATATCGTGACACCTTAAATCTAGATTTTCATTGTTTCTAGCTTTACCCAATAGTGACTCGGAAGCGAACTCATCAACTAACGTCGGGAATATCGTAAATACATCAATTCTCATTATCCCCCCTTTCAAGTAAACCCGAAGGAATCTCTACATTCACAATCATTTCTTCTTGACCCTTTACAAAGACCATAGGAATCAAAGAACCGTCTTCCAACACCAATAAGTCACTAGCAGGGTTTGGCTCTACTGCAGCTACTACACCGATTTCCTTTCTATCTTTGTCAAGGACACGGGATCCAATAACCTCGTGGGCCCAAATTATGGTGTCATCATCGATAGGAGCGCCATACAGTATTTCTCCAACCAGTTCTTCTGCGGATGATCGAGAATTGACTCCTTCAAACATAACGAGGTAATTACGTTTATATGGTTTTGAAGATTTCACCAGCAGTTCACTTTCATCTTCTAGGAAAAGTAGCGAACCAGGTGATACTCGTTCGGTAATGTTAGTAATCAGATGAACAGAAAGTTCACCTTGTAGGCCATGAGCTTTGCCTATTCTCGCAACTTCAAGCAACTTCATGATTTCTACCTAGGGTTTGAATTGCCTAAGAATACCATTTTTAGAGCTAGTAGGGATTAACTGCGGTATGTCTTGGTCCCTTAGGTTTAATCGTTTGACTAATCGACAAACTCTACTGCGACTGAAATACCGTCTCGCACTGCAGCAGCCTGTACCACAGTTCTAATAGCATTAGCTATCCTTCCACGTCGCCCAATTACTCGACCCATATCGCCGTCACCGACCTTTACGGCTATTGAGACACCCTCATCGCCGCTGGTGACATCTATTTGAACTTCGTCAGGTTTCTCCACTACTGATTTAACGATATGTTCGAGCGTTGCCAATGCATGTGGGGCTTCTGTGACTCCATCAGCCATTACTCTTCCTCTTTCGAATCTTCAGCCGCCTCTGGCTCAGCTTCCTCTTCAGCCGCCTCTTCAACCGCTTTCTTCTTCTCTGGGTAAACCACCGGTTCAAGGGGCTTTCCGGTGAACTCTTCCCAAGCGCCTGAAATACGTAAGATCTTTTCAACAGTCTCTGTTGGCTGAGCCCCATGACGAAGCCAATGGACTGCTCGCTCGTTGTCGATATTTATTCGAGATGGGTCATGGCGTGGTTCATACGTTCCAAGGATTTCTATGAATCGACCATTTCGGGGGAAACGACTATCGGCAGCAACAAGACGATATGTCGGCTGCTTCTTTTTTCCCGTTCGCACTAGGCGAAGTTTAACTGCCACTTTCTTTCTTCTTTCTCAATTCGTAATGTCTTGATCATTAAATGTTTCGGAAAGCACCATATTTGGGGATATCCCAAATAAGGCATGTCCGAACAAAAATTCGGTCAGTTCATAGTGTGCCGAAAAAAATGTCGGGTTCAATGATCTTTACGATATTTCCTTCAAACATCTTAAATTTCTCTACATATCATGTTCCGGTAGCGTGCCAAATTTTGATAGGTCAAATTCCTTGGGATCGGACTGCGAAACTAATTCTTCTATTTCCTTTGGCACACTAATACTGTCTTGGTCTTTAGAAATTCTGGGAGTGGTCCTCCCTCCCTTTCTCTTTCCTCCTTGTTTCTTTTTGTTACGTTGTTTTCTATTCGGCTTTTTTTGGCCTTTCATCAGCTTTTTTATTTCTTTAAATTGTTTTAGAAGTTGACCTACTTCATGGGCGGTTGTTCCAGACCCTTTAGCTATTCTGCTTCGTCGCGAACCGTCAATAATCACGGGGACCGTTCGTTCATCAGCTGTCATTGATTGGATTATTGCCTCAAGGCGAATTAAATGCCCGTCATCTATATCGGAGCTATCAACTCCTTGTGGCATATCCGGCATCATCTCAACAAGATTCTGAAGCGGACCCATTTTCTTTAATTGTTGCATCTGATCAAGAAAGTCGTCCAAGGTGAACTGGCCACCAATAAGCTTTAGTGCTGCTTTTTCAGCTTCATCCTTATCGAATGCTTCTTCTGCTTTCTCGATCAAGGTAAGGACATCGCCCATCCCAAGGATTCTGTTAGCAAGCCGATCGGGGTGAAACTGCTCAAAATCTTCAAGCTTTTCTCCAGTTGAAACAAATGCAATGGGTTTACCTACTACCGATTTAGCTGAAAGTGCTGCCCCACCTCTGGCATCACCATCAAGCTTTGTTAGGATCATCGCGTCAAGCTCAAGTTTCTCGTCAAATGCTTCAGCAACATTTACTGCGTCCTGGCCCGTCATAGAATCGATCACGAAAAGCGTGTAATGCGGAGTGATCGAATCCGAAATACGTTGAATTTCCTCCATCATCTCTTCGTCAACACTCAAGCGGCCTGCTGTATCGCAAATCACAACATCTCGGCCCAAATGTTCTGCTTCAAGAACACCTTCCTTCGCTGTTTCAACCGGATCTCCAGTATTAGAAAAAACTGGTACATCTATCGATTGCGCCAGAGTTTGAAGCTGTTGGACAGCTGCTGGGCGCTGAAGATCAGCCCCAACAAGTATTGGATTTCTGCCTTGGGATTTAAACCATCGGGCAAGTTTCGCTGCACTGGTCGTCTTCCCGACACCTTGAAGCCCGGCCAGCAAGATTACTGTTGGAGGTTTTTCTGCATATGAGAATTTCATAGCATCTCCACCTAACACATTAATAAGCTCATCATTTACGCTCTTGACAACCTGTTGTGCGGGGTTTAGTGCTTTCTGAATACCAGCATCAAGGCATCGTTGCTTAACTGCCAGCTGGAACTCTTTAACAACATTCAAGTTGACATCTGCTTCAAGCAACGCAATGCGGACTTCACCGAGCACCTCGTCGATATCGCCTTCAGAGAGTCGCCCTTTGCTTCTTAATCGCCCGAATATTCCTGACAGGCGGTCGGATAAAATTTCGAACACGGTTACCTCAAACTAACTAGTTCACAAACACAGGGCTCCAGCAGCTTCACTCTATGCCTTTGTTTCGAATAAAGCATCTACAAAGGCCTCTGCATCGAATGGAACCAAATCATCGAGGTTTTCACCAATTCCTACTAGCTTCACCGGAATTCCCAATTGATCCTGTATCGCAAAGATTATTCCTCCTCGTGCTGATCCATCTAATTTTGTCAGTACGACCCCTGTTACATCGACAGCTTCAGCAAATTGGGCGGCTTGGGTTAGGCCATTTTGTCCAGTGGTTGAATCAATAACGAGTAAAATCTCTTGAACGGACCCCGGCCCTTTCCCTGCTACTTGTTGAATCTTAGAAAGTTCCTCCATCAAATTTTTCTTTGTGTGAAGTCTTCCCGCTGTATCTGCAATTACTAAAGGGATTCCTCGCGCATTCGCAAACTCGGTAGCATCAAAAATAACTGAACTTGGATCTGCCCCCTCCGCTCCTTTCACGATCTGGGATCCGGCACGTTTGGCCCAAAGTCCCAATTGTTCCGTAGCTCCTGCACGAAATGTATCACCGGCAGCTAGAACGACTGAATGTCCATCTTTGTGAATACTGTTCGCTAATTTACCTATTGAAGTTGTCTTCCCAACCCCGTTTGTCCCCACAAACAACCACACTGATGGATTACCGTCATTAACTAAAGTCCGGTCATAACCTGAAAGCGTTTCAACTAGTTGCTCCTTCAGTATCCCGGTGAGCTCTAGAAGAGACTTGGCGCCATTGCTTTTCGATTCCAATTTCAGTTTCTCGACAATATTTAAAGAAACGCTAACCCCTACATCTGCCGCTATGAGGGTCTCTTCAATCTCAATCCAAATAGAGTCATCAATTCCTCGACTATGGGATGCCTTACCGAACAAGGCAAACTTTTTTCTGGTGTTGGTTAGCTGGCGCGAAAAATTTACCATCTTTAGACCCGTAAATCAGTTACTACCCAGGGTGCCCAAGACTACGATAAAGACAGCCTGCTCTCCATTTCGGATTACCTCAATCTCAACGGGGGTCCCTGGCGAAGTAAGACGAATTTTTGCTGCAAGCTCTGACATGCCCAAGATTGGAGACCCATCCACTGATATGACAAGATCGCCAGGGTTAAGGCCTCCTTCCCATGCTGGGCTACCTTCAATAACATCAACGATAAGAGCTCCAGCTCGCCCGAGCGCAGGATTCTGACCACTGATTCCGAGAAAACCTACGTCTAGAGACTCTCCGTTGACAATCCGGTCAGCAACAAGAAGAAGAGTGTCACTTGGAATAGCGAAACCAACTCCAAGGTTGCCGGCAACTATCCCATCTGTTCTGATCGATGTGTTCATTCCAATAACGCGTCCTTGCCGATCAGCCAAAGCTCCCCCAGAGTTCCCTGGATTTATTGGTGCGTCAGTTTGAATCATTTCAACCACGGTGAGACTTCCATCGACCACATTTGCATGCTGTACAGCTCGATTTATAGCTGAAACAATTCCAGCGGTAACGCTTTGTTCCAGCCCGAAAGGACTTCCAATCGCTACTGCCAACTGACCGACTTGCACCGTATCAGACGAAGCAAATTGAGCTTTTTCCAATATCGCATCACCTTCTATCCTGACTATCGCTACGTCCACATTGGGGTCGGAGCCAAGAACGGTTCCGGCTGCTCTAGTTCCATCAGCCAATCGAATATCCACCGTTTGAACTCCATTAACAACATGAGCATTCGTGACCACAAGCCCGTTAGTATCCAGAATAATCCCGCTTCCTGTTCCTGTAGTGGTATCAATTCTCACAACTGATGGCGAGACGGCGGCTGCGACCGCAGTAACAGGTTCATCAGTTTCTGCGATTCGGGAAGGCGCAGGAGATTCAGGAGTTTCTATTTGTGCTGCGGCAGTATCTTGTACCTCTGGTTCAGTATCTTGGCCGGGAGCACTTGTTACTACTTCAGGTGCAGGTACTACTGTTTGTTCAATGACTAATTGATCAGACTCGACCCAACCGTAAATCCCAATTAGCACTCCTCCAAGAATTAGTACTGCCGCCATAAATACCATGAGGATTGATCTGGCGAAGAAATACCGACTTCCTGAATAACTTGTTGTGTCTAAGCCCCTATCGGAAACTGCATTAATGTCAGTTTCATTTTCCTCAAAGACTCTCTGAGGTTCCGGAGGAGAGTCGATTTCTCTTGTTTCAGATATGTACTTGTCCCAGTTAGTAGTCACCCCAGAATCTGAATGCAGTGTTTGGTTTTCTTCGGGAAGAGCGTCGCTATCAATTTCTTGATTATCTCTTTCGAGAGAGTATGGAAATGATGCTGAATCGTTTGGATCGTTCTCTTGAGGCATATTTTTTCCTGAATAGGAATCTGGTTGAGGGTATTTCGCTCGATTCATTATCTAGCTCGGCTTCTCCTATTCTACATGCCTATCTATGGGTAGAGAGCAAGCTGGTAGACGGTTTTTGACTTCAAAAATAGCGTTAGACGTTATTGAACTGAGATTTCTTTCCGAGCTTCAATCAAAGGAGGTTCCTGAGCAGGTTTCTCACTTAATACCTTTGTCGATCCACCTGGTTTCATCGTGACCCCATAAACGCAGTCTGCTGCTTCCATAGTACGCTTCTGATGGCTAACAATTATTAGCTGAGCTTCGTCTCTGAACTCTCGAATAAGATGAAGGAATCGCTGAAGGTTGACATCATCGAGGGCGGCTTCGACTTCGTCCAAGACATAAAAAGGTGATGGCCGACTCCGAAAGATCGAGAAAAGAAAAGCCAAGGATGTAAGCGAACGTTCACCACCAGACAAGAGTGAAAGTTTTTTAACATTTTTACCCGAAGGCTTTGCTTCGATTTCGATACCCGTTTCGAGAAGCTTGTTTGGCTCAGTTAATTTCAAACTGCCAATACCGCCAGGGAAAAGAGAAGAAAATAATGTTTCAAAATTGGTTGCGACATCGGAGAAGGCCGAACTAAAGACTGCAACGATTTCCTTGTCTATAGCTCGAATTACCTTATTGAGTTCTCGTCTGGATTCTTTTACATCGTCTAACTGCTCAATTAGGAATTCATATCGACTATTTAACGCTTCATACTCTTCAAGCGCTAGCGGATTAACAGGACCCATAATCTTCAATTCTCGTTCAAGCTCTCTTACCCGCGCCTTCGCGGTCACCCCTTCAAGCGGAGGGCACCCCGTATTGACTGCAACACCCGGCTCACAATCGAAGTCTCTTCGTAGACCATCAACTGCGGCTTCTAATTTGAGCGATGATTCAGCCTCTTTGAGTTCTGAACGATGAAGTTCTTCGCGAATCTTAGTTAAACGGGTTTCTAATTCACTACGTGCCTTTCGGAACTTATCTAACTGCCCTATTGCCGCCTGAGCCGCTGCAGATTGTTCCTGACGTATACGCCGGAGTTCAAGTAATTCGAGCTCAACTGCTTCGGACTTTTCTTCAACTATTTTTCGAAGGACTTCCGCTAATCGAAGCTTTTTTTCTAGCCGTAATCTTCGTTCAGTTGCCTGAGATCGCTCGATAGCATAGCCCTCAAGCCGTTCATTTAGGTCTGCTAGCCGATGCTCAATAAATTGCTTTCTTTCTTTATTAGCGGCTATCTGGGTTTCAATCTCAGTCCGCCGTTCACCTAATTCAGCTGCTTTGCGATCTAATTCTTGGCCTGCCTTTTCAGCTTCTTTACTTCTTTCAAGGACATCGGTCTCATTTAATTCTAATTCTGGTAATACTCCAAGAATCTCTTCTTGGATTTGAAGATGTTCTTGGAGTGTTGTATTCGCAGTGGCTTCCTGCAGCTCCAACCCTTCGACCTCTACTCGTAATGCTCGCAGATCGCTTTCTGTCCGAGAAAAAGCATCCTTTATCTCGTCATAATCTCTTTGTGTCTCGAGTAATCGGTTTCGGCGGTTTCCTAGCGCGCTCTCAGCATCTTTTCGTATGCGCCTGCATTCATTTTGTGTTATTTCTAATTGTCGAACCCCAGTAATAGCCTTTTCAGATTGACTCAGCGCTTCCTCCAAAGCGCTTCCGGTAGCAGCTGAACCATCAGTCCCCACGCGCCAGCCATCAGAAGCAAACCTATCACCATCCTTTGTTACATAAACACCAAGAGGATTTGATGAGGCCATAGCAACGCCAGTTCTCCAATCATCTGCTACGTCCACACTCCCTATTAACACATCGAGGAGAACCCCGACAGATGGTGTTCCTGTATGAATGTGAGGCCGTAAAGTTCCAATCTTGTCTGGCTTAGTGAGTGAATCCACAGCAAGGACTCCACCGGCGAAATCTCCGGCTCGGAGAGACTCCAATGCCTTTTTGGCTGTTTGTAGATCTCTAACAACAACTGAGGCGATACTTTGGCCAACAGCTGCTTCAAAAGCTGCTTCCCAACCATCGTCGATTTCAATAAGTTCCAAAAGGGTTCCAATAACACCTTCTAAGTCAGATAGCTCCTCAACACCACTGGATTTTCTTACTTGATCGAGCGCTTCGGATAAGGCATCTGCCCTAGAAACCCATGCCTTGCTTTCTAATCTGGCCTCAGCCAGAAGCTTCTCAGTGTTCTTCTCTTCTGATTCAGCCAAAAGCACTGATTCGATATGAGACTCGATCTCTGTATTAAGAGTATTTATCTCAGTATTGAGCGTTAACATTTTGTCTTGGAGTTCACCTAAAAGCTGATTACTATCGCTTTCATTTTTGTTGATAGCAGCAATTCTCTCCTGCAATTGCAATCGTGTAATCCCTATCATTTCGATAGAACTCTTAATTGCCGTTAATTTGCCTCGTGCTTCAGCTGCTTCAACTCCATGAGGTGAAATATCTTCAAAAAGTTTCTGTTGAAACTCGAGCCTTTCTTCCTTTAGGTTCTTTTCTGCTTCCGCTACTTCTAATGTTGAAGGCTCAAGAAATTTAGTTCTTTCATGAGTTTCTTGAAGTTCTTTTTGGAGTCTGGCTGATTCAGCTTCCAACGTTTCTACAACGCCCCCGTCAAGACGTCGATCAAGGTCACGCTGCAGTCCGCTTATCCGCTCTGTTAACAACGCCTTAAGTCCTCTGGCGCGCTCACGTAAACCTTCGACATGTGCAAGCTGATCGCCGGCTTCTCCAGTTCCTGTTGAAGCTAATTGCTCTTCGGCTGATTCAATCTGCGAATCAAGAAGACTCAGTTCTGAACGGATACTTTTTTCTGATTCATTTTGCTCTTGCCTACCAGCTTGGATAGCTCGGATCGCTTCGCGCAGTGCCGCTATTTCCCTCCCAACGAGGTGTATCTGCAAAGTACTTAGCTCGGTAGCCAATGTTCCATGAGTACGAGCAGCTTCAGCCTGTCGTTCTAAAGGTTTCAGCTGCCGTTTGACTTCGCGAACCAAGTCTTGTAGTCGTGTGAGATTCTCTTCTGAAGCCTTCAATCGCCTCTGAGACTTCTCCTTTCTCCGACGATACTTAAGGATCCCAGCGGCTTCTTCTATGATCGCTCGACGTTCTTCGGGTTTTGCATTAAGCACTGCATCTATCTGGCCTTGAGAAACGATTACGTGTTGATGGCGCCCCACCCCGGTATCGCTTAGCAACTCTTGAATATCCATGAGCCTGCATGGAACTTCATTCATTGCATATTCACTCTCTCCATCTCTAAAAAGTGTTCTTTTTATCGTCACTTCCTCGAAATCAATCGGAAGCATTCTTGCGGAGTTATCAATCGTTAGAGCAACCTCAGCTCGCCCTAAGGCAGCTCTTTTCGCAGTTCCAGCAAAAATAACATCGTCCATTTTCTGAGAACGAACTGCAGCTGGAGCTTGAGCACCAAGGACCCACGCAATTGCGTCAACAACATTTGACTTCCCACTACCGTTCGGGCCTACGACTACGGCCACTCCTGGCTCAAAATCTAGAATAGTAGAATCAGCAAAGGACTTAAATCCCTTTAAGGTCATCGATTTCAGGAACACAGGGCGAACATAGTCGCTTCAGCAACAAATTACACGTTTGTAACTTTATTTTTTCCTAAATCAGACCTGACTCTGCTCACAATAGTAAGTCCACTCACCGCCAAATTTTGATCTGGCGATAGGTTTTCTAGATCGTGGACTTAATTCACCATGCTTTCCATAGACAGAATGGTGGTCTTGATATGAGCCTTCCTGCCCGTTTATTCCGACAAAGAAACTTCCCTCGATGCTGGAACCTCCATATTTCACCGCATCGTAAAGAGTCTGAACCATGGCTTGCCAGAGTCGTCGGACTTCGTTCGTAGTCAAGGAGTCTGAGAACCTGTCATAACGAAGTCCAGCTTCGAATAGGATTTCATCGGCATACATCGGCCCTATCCCAATAAGGAACGTCTGATCTGTCAAAAGCGTTTTAAGTTTAAGTTTGTGTGAGTGCAAGCGGTAAGCAAATTCACCCCAGGTCACGGGATTCTCGATTGGGTCTATGCCCAATTCTAAAAGTTCCGGTCGATCCTCTAATATGTTTTCTGTTTCATGGCATGAGATGTTTGCATCGGCATTATTATCGATAAGCCTAAGCTGGCCTTGTTGAGTAAATGAGACTATTACACCTGTTCGGGAGTTTGTCTCTTCCTTGTTTGGAACTCTCAGCATTTGCCCACCCGTACCAAGACCAAAAAGTAAACTCAATTCATTTGAGAAATCAAAGCAGGTCAACATGCCAATTCTCCGGACTGAGATGACCTTTTCCTGATCAAAGCTTTTTTCGATCGAAGATTTATTGGCTGATCCACCGGCAATTCGAGCTATTTTCACCTCGATATTCTTAACTTTTTTTCCTACACAATCCCTGTCTAGGTCTCTTCGAATAGTTTCAACTTCAGGAAGTTCGATCATTATTTCCTTTTGGAATGTTTAATTACCGCATCATATCGTTGTTGAGTTGCTCTTCATCCATGAAGTGTCCCAACGCTTGTTCGGCGGCGAATTGCATAGCCTCTTTTTTGCTTCTTCCTTCACCATGGCCAAGAGTTTTTCCGTTGATCGAAACATCTACAAAAAATCGTTTCTCGTGAGCTGGGCCTTCACTGGTAATTAAATACTCTGGTGCAGCTGAAAACCTCTGCCCAGCTAAAGCTTGCAAACGGCTTTTGAAATCTTCGTTATTTCGTCTCGAATTTGTTTCGATTTGATCTCCTAGTAACCGAACGACAAGTGAAGCAGACTCTTCCCAACCCCCATCTAGAAAGACTGCCCCTATGATCGCTTCCATTGCATCTTCAAGTATCGATGGGGGTATAGCTTCATCAGGCGTAATTTGCCCCTTTCCCAAAAGAAGATTGGATCCAACACCCAATTCCTCAGCTAACTGAGAAAGGCTCCCAGAACTGACTACTAGTGCGCGTAATTGGCTGAGTTTGCCTTCTGACAATTCTGGGTATTGGTCATAGATATGTCGTGTTACTGCCATCCCGAGCACAGCATCACCCAAAAATTCTAAACGTTCGTTTGAGACAGTACCTTTGTTTTCCGCACACCATGAACTGTGCGTTAAGGCCGCCTGCAACAACTCCGCATTTGCGAATCGGTATCCTAGGTGGGCGGATAATTTCTCTAACTCATCGAGCGGCAAATTAGCTTCAACCTAACCGCAAGTTGACATAATCAACAGCGTCTCGGACGCTCTTTAAATCTTCAAGATCTTCGTCATCAATCCTAAAATCGATGGATCGGTCAGAAAGTTCTTCTTCGATCGCTTCAATTAATTCGATTAAGGCAAGGGAGTCTGCGTCAAGGTCTTCTCGGAAAGAATCACTTTCGTTAATGGAGGTAGGATCAACCTCAAGGATCTCTGCGAGTCGGTCAGTGACTAGCTTCAATATCTCATCGCGGCCCAATGGGCCTCCTTGCATATGTGTTTCTGCTGGCATAGTTGCACTCCGATCTCAGATTAGAGTTGATTCTAGCGATAGATCTTGTTTCGTGGAGTGCTCCGATTAAGAAATTTCTATTGTTTGATTACTTGTTCCAAATGTTGAACATGCTCATCTGAAGAAAGCTCAAACGCTGTTGAAATTGCATTAAAGATTGCTTTCGCTTTTGAGGAGCCATGGCTAACCATAGAAACTCCTTTGATTCCAAGCAGTATTGCTCCTCCTACAGATTCAGGGTCAAGTGTTTCGTAAAGTGGAAGAAGCGCTGGGGTGAGCAATTTAACACCTTCTTGAGCTTCCGCTGAAGAGGAGAATACTTCCAATAGGGCCCCAACGATAGATTTCGCAGTCCCTTCAACAGTCTTTAATGCAACATTTCCGGTAAATCCGTCGGTAACAATTACATCAACATCTTGACTCATGAGGTCTCTTCCCTCAACATTACCTACAAACTCTCCGGCACATCGTTCCTGCCAACTCGGGTCACTCAGAAGTCCGTATGCATCTTTTACCAACGGAGAACCTTTCCCTGGCTCTTCCCCGATTGAGAGCAAACCTATTCTCGGTTTCTTAATATCGAACCTATCCCTTGCATATACGGCACCCATCTCAGCAAACTGGACCAGCCATTCTGGGTTACATTCGGCATTCGCTCCAGAATCTAAGAGGATGTTTGGCTTTCCCCCACCAGGAACAGGAATTGGTGTAGCGACTGCAGGACGTGAAACGCCCCGTATTCTCCCTATCTTCAATAATGCTGAAGCCATTATCGCTCCTGTGTTACCAGCGCTGATCATCGCTATGGCATCACCATCTCGAACAGCTTCAGCAGATCGGACTAGGGAGGAATCTTTTTTCTTGCGAACAGAGGTTGCAGGATCTTCTCCCATCCCTATGACTTCTGAGGCGTACCTAACAGGGATATTGTCAACTTCGGATAGCGCCTCAGGAGTGCCGACAAGCATCACCGGGATACCAGCATCTATTGCGAGTTCAGCTCCTTTGATTATTTCATGCGGTGCATTGTCACCACCCATCGCATCTACTGCTACTGGTAATGCATTTTGGTCCATGCGAGAACTTTACTGTTCCTAGGAAACTTCTATGGCTTCTCGCCCGTTATACCATCCACAATTACCGCATACATGATGAGGTCGGCGCGCTGACCCACATCGAGGGCATTTATTCAGAGTGGATGCAGATAGCTTCCAAGCCGAGCTTCGCCGGCTTCTGGTTTTCGACTTCGATGTTTTCTTTTTTGGAACTGCCATAGTATGTCCAATTTACAGAAGAAATTAGCGAACCGTTGCGTCAATTGGAGAATGTTCTCATCTCTTGGAGCAATGAGACGCCAGTTTCTTTAGTTTTCTTCCTTTTCGTCAAATGTCATAGTGCCCAGAACTTCCCACCTCGGGTCTATTCTATCTTCTGAATTGGCATCATCATCGCTCTCATTAATGGCGCTAGCTGGATATTCTTCTGGCATTGGGCCCTTACAATCAGAAGAACAAAGCGGAGTCAAGGGCAACGAAAGAAGGACCTGTTCATACAACATCGGTTTCAGATCGAGTGTTTGTGTTGATGGAATCTCGAACGTCTCGCCCTCTGTTGCATTTTTTTCATAGATTTCTGAAATATGAAGGCCAGAGACTCCTTCAGTTATTTCGAGGCATCTTCGACATGGCCCCTCCCATGCGAGTGAGAGCTTTCCCGTTATTACTATTTTTTCTCCCGATGTCTCAGCATTAATTTCACCACCTAGATGTTGAGCTTGAGAATAGCTCGTAGATAGATCACCTAAATCCCAGTTAACGGCTAGAGCCACACTCCCCGTTTTTTGAAATAGTTTCGGGAGATCTAAGCATAGAGGTGAGTCAGAGTTGGGGGCTACTGTCACTTTCATCCTGATCGTACAAATTTGGTCCGCTATTACGTTCAGGGGGTTCTTGTGGCTGATGAGCGGAGGTAAGGTCTGCCAAAGGGTCTCCCTGTAAACGAACCCTTCCGTCTGCGACTACTCGAATGGTCTTATTTAGAAGAGCTTCAAAACTTGCAAGTCTCTGATCGCAGAAATCTTCAGTTTCTAATTTCAATCGCCTAGCTTCATCTTCGGCTGCTTCAACAACGCGTCGTGCGTGCACTTCTGCTGCTTTGACGACTTCAGACCTTTGAACCATCTGGCCAGCTCTTGCTCGAGCTAGGTCCATAAGTTCATCACCCTCTCTTTGGGTCCGTGCTAGGAAGTCTTCTCTTTGTTTCAATAGCCATCTTGCCGCTCGAATTTCATCCGGCAGTCGCAAAGAAATATCTTTTAGGATGTCCGATACTTCATCTTTATTTATCATCGAGGAAGCCGAAAGAGGAACTGGTCGAGCTGCTTCGACGAGATCTATCAGAGTTTGAAGAAGTCTCTCCACCTCAGGAGTTTCGTATGGGGTAACGGGTTCAAAAACATCTTCAGCATCGACATTTGGTTCATTAGGATCACTCATTTGTCTTACCCTCCGGACAAATAATCTGCAACCGCTGTTGGAACCAAGCTTGTAATGTCCCCCCCTTGCGATGCAATCTCGCGAATAAACCTACTCGAAAGAAACGAGTGTTGTGGATCAGCAGGGATAAATAAGGTCTGGACCCCAGAAACTGTTTTGTTGGTTTGGGCCATCTGTATTTCATTCTCTAGATCTGCTGGACCTCGAATACCTTTTACGAGGTGAGAAGCAGAAACATTTTGAGCAGCTTCTACAACTAAACCTGAGGAACTCATAGTCGATACGTTGTCGAGGTGCGAGAAACACATTTCTAAAAGGTTTTCCCTCTTCTCAAGTGGAAGAAACCCTTCTTTTGCCGGATTGTACATAGCAGCCACGTAGACCTTCTCAAATATCTGAGATGCCACTTCTACGACATGAACATGGCCATGGTGAAGCGGGTCAAAGGAACCGGGATACATTGCTATCGCCATACGATCATTCTAACCGAGTATTTCAGTAACGCTTCGAAAGGCTTCAAAGTGAACGCTGGAAGCCTGTCTTCTCAAGTGTTGCATTGGCAACAGTTGGCTAAATTTCTGATTTTTTTACAGATCTTCCAACTCCACTTGCACTGCAATAACTACAAAAGTTGAACCATACCTTTTTGACTTAATCTGTTTCCATTCTCCTGAAAGGACAATTTCTTGATTGGACTCGATCACCACGGTTTCGGATTTTATTGACCCTAGAAGAAGTTCCCAGTCACCAAAGTCATAAGGAGGGTCGAGAAGGACGACATCCCCCTTGGATACATTTTGAAGCTCTTGAAGATAATCTGCATGACGTACCTCCGCCAATTCTCCAAAACCTAAATTTTCAACATTTGTCCGAATGATATCAATGCATGCTTTTTGATGGTCGACGAAGGTTACTCTCTCTGCTCCGCGTGACAATGCCTCAATTCCTAGTGCGCCAGATCCTGCAAACAGATCAACGAAGTGACGTCCGTCAATCAGTTCGAAACTTTTCAGAGAATTAAATATCGCTTCTCGGACTCGATCCTTTGTAGGACGGACATCTTGTGCGAGAGGAGAGAGAATCTTTCTTCCCTTTGCGATGCCAGATACGATGCGCATGATGCGCAACAATAGTATGAGTACGAAGTAGGCGGCAATGGAAGTTCCAGAAGAAATCGTTTGTGTAGATTGTGGTGGTCGTTGCCGACTTGGAAGTTACCGGCCAGAAGATGGATGGAAGGCCGGAATGGTTGTTTTCTATAGGTGCATAGATTGTTGGGACAGATGGGATATCGTCCTTGAGGAATAACAACTATTCTCTTTTGGGATATCAGAAATCTTTATGATTTAAAGAGGTATTCAGATTGGTCCTGTCCAAAAAATAGATCGACTTCTTCACCAAGAAGCGAACTGTCATCTATGCCTTGAGAAGAGTCGAGAAGTTGAACGGCGACTTTTCTAGCATGTAGTACCCATTCTTTGTCCCTCCGCAAAGATGCAATTTTCAAATCGTTTCTTCCTTTTTGAGTCACCCCCATAATGGTTCCTTCCCCTCTTAACTCGAGGTCAATTTCAGCTAGTTCAAATCCATCTGTTGAGGATTCTAGAGCTGAAAGCCTCTGAACTGCATCAGGAGTTTCTGAGTCACTGACGAGATAACACCATGAGTGTGCTTCTCCTCGACCAACTCTTCCACGAAGTTGATGGAGCTGAGCGATCCCAAAACGGTCAGCATCGAGTATCACCATTACTGTCGCATTGGGAACATCTACCCCCACTTCAATAACCGTTGTCGAAACAAGAATATCAATTTTTTTATTTCGGAACCTGCTCATAATGTCACGTTTCTCTTGTCCAGTTAGCCGGCCATGCAAAAGGCCAACCTCCATTCCGCTTAACTCATTTTCTTTAAGACGTTCAAATGTTTTCTCGGCAGAGGTTATTTGCATTTTCTCGTTCTCATCGATAAGCGGACAGACAACATAGGCTTGTTCCCCTGCACCAATTCGATTACCGACCTTCGCCCAAATATCAATATCTGACGAAACCCATTTTGTCGTTATAGGCGTTCGACCTGGGGGAAGTTCATCTAGGACTGACACATCTAGATCTCCATACACCGTCATTGCAGCTGTTCTTGGTATCGGTGTTGCAGTCATAACAAGAACATCGGGAATTGACCCCTCAGATGCCTTTTCCCGTAATGCTGCGCGTTGATCAACACCAAACCTATGCTGCTCATCAATTACCGAAAGACCTAGATTTGAAAAGGTTACCGCTTCTTGGATTAGAGAATGGGTCCCGATTACTAAATCAATTCGGCCTGTAGATAACCCGCTTAATATTCTCTTTCGGTCTGCTGAATTCGATCGACTTGTTAATAATTCGACTTGAAGGTCTCTTTCTCCCATTAATGTCGTATCGTCAGGGACTTTAAAGGACGCTAACAACTCAGAGATCCCAAAATAATGCTGTTCTGCAAGCACTTCAGTTGGTGCCATAACCACCCCTTGCCTTCCCCCTTCAATGACCCCAAGCAACCCAGCTACTGCTACCAAAGTTTTTCCTGCCCCTACATCACCTTGCAACAGTCGATGCATTGGTATTTGCGATTGAAGATCAGATACGACTTCGTTTATCACTCTCAATTGAGCTTTGGTAGGTCGAAATGGGAGTGCACTGAGAAGTACTTCAATATATTTTCCTTCGAAAGCGTGGGCTATCCCTCGATTTGTTCTTTCATAACTTCTTTTTCTAGCTACTAACAACAATTGAATTCGAAGGAGTTCATCAAAGACCAGCCGATTACGAGCTTCTGTAATTTGTTTCATCGATGCTGGATTGTGGATGTTAGTAAACGCTGTGGCCCTATCTACAAGATTGTGCTCATCACGAATAGCGGGAGGTAACGGTTCAGCGAATCCTCTGAGGCTTGACTTTTGCAAAGCATCTGAGACCCATGCACTCAACTCCCATGTTGATAAACCCGCTTTACCAGATTGGGGATAAACAGGAACTATTTTCCCAGTTTTATCTCCAACAAAATCTACAACTGGGTTAGTCATCCTTGGTTTACCGCGATATATGTCTAACTTCCCAAAAATAACTACCTCCATTCCCTCTTTGATCTGTCGCGCCCTCCATGGTTGATTGAAAAAGGTGATATTCAGGAAGCCAGTTTCGTCAGTAACTTCTATAGAAACGATCTGCTTTCTATTTCTGGTTCGGATGATGGCGACATCAAGGATCTGAGCAAGGACCATCCCTTCCTCTCCAACCTGAAGTGTTCCTATCTTTGCTTCTTTAGTTCTATCGATGTATCTACGCGGATAATGGGAAAGAACATCAAGTACTGTTTGAATACCTATAGACGCGAGGGCCTCCTTTTTCTTTGCACCAATTCCTTTCAAACGAGATGTCGGTAATGAAGCAAGGTCAGTCAAGGTGAGGGGGGAAGTGGCTCGTTCCATGTTCTTGGTTTAGCCGATCTTGAAGGCAAATGAACGAAATTACCGAAAATGAGTAGTCAGCTATGCAGTCGCTCTTAGAGCAATTTAAGTAATCTATGCTACTCAACTCCGAAATAATACGGATACAGGGGTTGACCACCATCATGTATTTCTACTTCTACATGTGGTTTTTTATCCTGCAACCACTCAGATATTCCAATTGTCGAGTCATCATTACTACCTTCGCCCGCAATAACGGTCACTAGTTCATGATCTGAGCCTATTAGTCCGTCTAGTAATCCGATAGAAGCTTCAGAGACAGAATCAGCTATTACACAGACTCCATTCCGATCAAGTCCTATCCAATCTCCTTCTTTAACTTTTCCCGCTGAAGTTTCACTATCGCGGACCGCTCGGGTGATTTCTCCGGGCAATACTTGCCCCGCAGCAGCAGTCATTGGCTCCACATTACTCTCAGCATCTGCCCTTGGATCAAATGCCAACAACGAAGCGAACCCTTCTGGAATACTTCGCGTCGGGATAACTGCAACTCTTTTTTCTACTTGTGAGTCAACTTGTTCTGAGACCGGAATAATATTTTTGTTATTCGGAAGAATGATCACATGGTCAGCAGAAATAGATTCAACAGCTTGAACGAGGTCACGCACCGATGGATTCATAGATTGACCACCTCGTACTACGGCATGGACCCCTAGGGAGTCGAAGATCGCATGGATACCTTTCCCAACTACTACAGCAACGACTGCTGTGACAGATTCCTTATCATCAGTGATAGTGATTGAGCTCTCCCCCCCTATCTCAATCGACTCTTCGTGGTTGCCCAATTCTTCGTGAAGGTCAGTCACTCGTATAGTGTTTGGCTTGCCTTGTTTAATCCCTGCTTCGATAGCTCCACCGATGTCATCAGTATGGATATGGCAGTTATAGAGGCTATCTCCCCCTACAACGACTATTGAATCGCCAAGCGTTGCCCATTCTTCCTTAAATTTGTCTATGTTTTTATCGGCAGCTTCAAGGAAAAACATCACTTCGTAACGTAGCTCGCCTACTTCAGTAAGGCCTATGTTAGCCATGTTGTCTTGCACATTTAAGTCTGTTGGTACTTCAGCCGGTGCAGGAATAGGGCGACTATCTGCAACATGTAGAAACGAAGAGAGCAGCAAAAGGTATCCTGCTCCACCCGCATCGACAACACCCGCTTCCTTCAAGACAGGCAATAGCTCTGGGGTTCTTTCAAGTGAAGCCTTTCCTTCTTCAACAATTTTTTCAAGGAACGACACCATCGACATATCTTCTTTAGTAATTTCCGTGGCTAGTTCTGCTACTTCTCTGGCAACTGTCAAAATGGTGCCTTCAACTGGTTTCATCACCGATCCATACGCCGCCTCTGAAGCAGCTGATAACGCCTCGGAAACAGCCTTCATATCAATTTCTTCTGCAACTGAGAAACTATCTGATAGGGACCTAAGTATTTGTGAAAGGATCACACCTGAATTTCCTCTAGCCCCCATCAAACTGCCATGACTTATGGCCTTCCATTGGGATACACCTTTTTTTGCTGACTCTTTTTCAAGTTCCTCAGTTACAGAAATGAGGGTCAGCGACATATTGGTGCCCGTATCGCCATCAGGGACAGGATAAACATTCAAAGCGTTTAATACATCACAGTGGGCTGTTAAAGCATCTCGAAATGCGAATAGGACCTTTTTGATGTCGTTGTCTGAGAATTGATGAAAGTCATCCACGAAACTTGATACTACTCATAAGTTGGCCCTTGCAGCGAAATCACGAAAATACCCCATGATTCGGAATAACATGATTGTAGATCGAAAGCCTCTATGGTTCGTCTCATGGAGGAGTGATCGTATATTGTTGAGGAATTCGTTAAGGTAAAGAGCTGGCCGACAAGGAGAGCTTGGTGCAAGGAGTAATCAAATCATATGACCCGAACACAAAAGATGGGATTGTGATGTCTGAAAGAGACTTTATTGAGTACGAATTAGCGCCTTCTGCTCTCGATGGCTCAGTTTTTCGAATGCTGCGACAAGGTCAAAGAGTTATCTTTGACCTTGAAGATAATGGCCTTGCAACAAATTTACGGCTTGGATCTGAGGTTGATATGGGGACTCCAGATTTTCTGCAATAGGAATTGAAATCGACATCTTTGTCGGAGGAAACACATGAATTACAACCCCCACCGTGACCTATCATCTGAACTGCGTAAACAGTTTGGGTTAGATACCGTCTCCCTGGAGTATGGACTAAGTCAAGATGATCTATTCCATGCCGCGATTGAAAATGACCGAGGGAGGGTTGACCCCGACGGAGATAGGAATCAACAAAAAGCCTACCAAACGGCTTTAGGGGTAGATGGACCACTGGTATATTTCACGGATCCATCATGCACTGGAAGACCAGTAACCGATACCTTTGCAGTTGCCAGAGAGAGTGTTATTGATACTGTCTGGTGGAAAGATGGCTTCGCAAAGTTCTCTCCAGAAGATTTTGACGAGCTGCTTCCTAGAGTGGTGGAACACCTTAACCAAAAGAAATCAACTCTTTATGTCACAGATGTATTCTGTGGATGGGATCCAGAATTCGCCGAGCCTTACCGTTTCATCGGGGAATACGCCACTCACGCATATTTCTGCAACATTATGTTTCCCAAAAATGTCCGTGATGACGCCGACCGTGCGTCGGCAGGTTGGACCATCCTAAACGTACCTTCCTTTCTGGCAGATCCGGAGAGAGACGGAACCAAATCTAAACGGGCTGTCATTATGGATATTGAAAATCGTCTAGCCCTTGTTGTGGGTCCGGCTGATTATTGTGGTGTAAACAAGAAAACAATGTTTACGGTAATGAACTACGTCCTTCCCTCTAAAGGACAGCTTTCCATGCATTGCTCAGCAAATGTGGGTGATAACGACGATAGCGCTATCCTTTTCGGTCTTTCTGGAACTGGGAAAACAACTCTTTCCGCAGACCCAAACCGTTTGCTGATTGGAGATGATGAACATGTTTGGACAGACTCCGGAGTATCGAATTTCGAAGATGGATGTTACGCAAAACTCATAGATCTTGATAAAGAGGCTGAACCAGTCATCGCTGCGGCGCTAAGCATGAAAGGAACATTGATCGAGAACGTCCCTCCGTTACCTCATAAAGGAATCGCAGAAACTTTTCCTCAAGAATTTGACCTGAGTGATGGTTCTCGGACAGAAAACACAAGATTCGCTTATCCTCTTACCTGCAATCCTGGCGTAGCTGAAGGAGCAAAAGGGCCCCATCCGGAAACCATTGTTTTACTGACAGCTGACGCTTTTGGCGTCCTTCCTCCAGTCTCCATTCTCAATGCTGAGGAAGTCATGTACCATTTTGTAACCGGTTTCACATCAAAATTGGCTGGAACCGAGGTCGGAGTAACTGAGCCTCAAGCAACATTTTCTTCATGCTTTGGAGATCCTTTTATGTCCCAGAAACCCCATGTATATGCTGAACTTTTGGCAAAACGGATGGAAGAACATGATACGCGTTGCATTTTGCTTAATACAGGATGGACTGGGGGCCCATATGGAACGGGTAAACGGATGTCTCTGAAATACACTCGGGCTCTTTTAGACTCTGCTCTGGATGGAGCTTTTGACGATGCCGAATTTGAAATTCAGCCCATTCTAAAATTACGTATGCCTACTAGTTGTCCCAATGTCCCTGACGAGGTTCTAAATCCCAGAGAGACTTGGGACGATGTTGATGCATACGATAAGCAAGCAACGGAACTACGCGATATGTTTCGGGCGAATTACCTTGAGAGTGAATTCGCTAGTCTTGGCATTAACGAGGTTATGTAAAACCAACTCTTAATTTGGTTGATTCCTCATTCTCTGAAAAGTGGTTTCAAAAGGCAAGAGATCATGCACCTAAGTGATCGTGACTGTAATGTGGGCCTGTGCATGACATGGAAAATCAGACAACACCATATCTTAAAGTCGATTTACCGACATTCGAATCAAACCTGTCGAGAATGTCCGAGGCTTTACCTGGTGTTTCTTTGCGGCCACATGTAAAGGCTTTTAAATCAACGTCCGTGGCGAAACGACTTCACAAAGCAGGTCACATTGCTTTCTGTTGTGCAACCATCAAAGAAATGGAAGGCATGGCCGCAGCTGGGCTTTCTGACGACCTCCTGCTAGCCAACGAAGTGCTTGATACTAAGCGTCTAAGCACAATTGCAGAAAATGGTGCGAATGTGACGGTCGCTGTCGATTCCAAAGAAACTATTGACGCAGTTGCCAGTGGTGGAGTATCTAACATCCTCATTGATGTAAACGTTGGGCTCAGACGATGTGGATGTGCTGTCCCTGAAGCCGGGAACTTAGGGGAATACGCAAGGAATAAAGGCCTAAACATTCGCGGGGTTATGGGCTATGAGGGTCATCTTATGATGGTTAAGAATCGCTCCACGCAGGCCGAAGAGGTGAAAAGTGCGATGGCGCTTCTCATGCTGGCCCACAAAGACGTAGGGGGGCAGATAATTTCAGCAGGAGGCACAGGAACATTCGACATAAATATTTGGGCGACAGAAATTCAAGCGGGATCATATCTTTTTATGGACACAGAATATGCAAAATTAGATTTGCCCTTTTCACAATGTTTGACCGTCATGTCGAGGGTTATCTCCATCGCTCCAGATAAAAGTTGGGCTGTTGTAGATGCTGGGATAAAGGCCCTTGGAATGGACCATGGAAACCCCTCTGTTTCAGGTGGAGTCGTAGGCTTCTGTTCTGATGAGCATACGACCCTATATCCTCCCGAAGGGCAATCAAAAGTAACTTGGAAGATAGGAGACTTAGTTCCCCTACTACCGGCACATGTTGACCCAACAATCGCTAAGCACTCAAGGATGCTCGCTTTTGAAGATGAGCGGCTAGTCGAAGAATGGGTTATAGACCTAAAGGGCTGGTGAGAATACGATGAGTCAAAGATATTACTATGTCAGATAAATGGAGAAATTGGGGAAGAAACCAAAAGTGCTCACCCGACCAGTTCAAGACCCCTAATACTTCAGACGAAGTTGCTGCCCTCGTATGCCTTGGTGTAGCCGAACGAAAGAAGGTTAGAGCAGTAGGAGCAGGCCATAGTTTTAGCCCACTCTGTCCGACAGATGGAATAATGATCGATGTGGGTAATTTCAGCTCAATTACCCACGTGAACCAGGAACGCATGCAGGTAACCGTTGGAGCTGGAATTCGACTCTTCAACCTCAACAAGCAACTTGACTTGCTCGGATTGGCTCTTCCAAATCTAGGCGATATTGATTACCAGACTCTTGCTGGGGCTATCAGTACTGGTACTCATGGAACGGGTTTGGGGTACCATTCAATTAGCGAAGCTGTGATTGGACTGAAGATCATCACAGGCGATGGAGCAGTTCTAGAATGTTCAACTGAGAAAAATCAGAGAATTTTCAGAGCTGCTCGTGTTAGTCTCGGTTCGTTAGGAATCATTATTGAAGTCACCCTCCAGTGTGTTTCTGCATTCAATCTAAGAGCAACGGAACAGACAACAAATATTGATCAGATCCTTGAACTCTTCGGAGAAGCTATAACAAGGGCAGACCATACAGAATTCTTTTGGTTCCCCCATACGGAAATTGGTACATTGAAGATAAATACAAAAACTTTAGAAACACCTAGTTACAGAAGCCCCTATAAAGCATTTCTAAGTGACGAGATCATCGCCAATGGGGGCTTTGAGCTTATTAACCGCTACGCAAAGATTGCCCCTCATCGTGCCCACAGAATTTTGAGGAAGCAACTCTCTGGAGATCGAAAGATTTCGTACGTTGGGCCAAGCTATAAAGTATTTTGCTCGAAGCGTCGGGTACGTTTTGTTGAAATGGAATATGCGGTTCCCTTGGACCACCTTCTCGAAGTTTTCGGGTATGTGCGTAAGGTAACCAACCAATTAGACCGCCCAATAACATTCCCAATTGAAGTAAGAGTCCTAGGAGCTGATGATATTCCTCTTTCGCCTGCTTATGGAAGAGATTCAGGGTATATCGCTGTTCACGTCTATAGGGGAACTCGCCTCAATCCATACTTTCAGCTCGTTGAAAATATTATGAATGAGTTCGGAGGGCGACCTCATTGGGGAAAGGTGCATACCTTATGTGGTCGAGAGCTGGCAGACCTCTATCCCCAATGGGATGACTTCCAATCGGTGCTGGAAGAACTTGACCCTGACGGCCATTTCTCTACCCCGTATCTTGATCGGATCTTAAGAACCTCTGACTGAATTACTGGCGGCTATCTGAATAGTGTTTTTGCCACTTCCAATGATCAGCACACATTTTTTCAATACTGTATTTAGCTTGCCAAGATAACTGGCTAGAAGCCTTTGCAACATCTGCGAATACTATTGGGATATCTCCCTTTCGCCTCTGTTTCATTTCTATAGGTATAGGCTTCTCTATTACTTTTTCTACTTCCTTTACTAGTTCCAAGACCGAGGTCCCCTTACCGGTCCCTAGGTTCCAAAAATGTACGCCATTTTTGTTTTCTAGGAATTCGAGGGCAGCAAGATGACCGCGCGCTAAATCAACGACGTGGACATAGTCCCTAATGCAGGTACCATCAGGTGTTTCATAGTCATCCCCATATATTGGCAGCTTTTCAAGTTTTCCAATAGCAACTTGCATTAGATAGGGCATTAGGTTGTTCGGGACCCCAGATGGGCTTTCACCTATCTTGCCGCTTGGATGCGCCCCTACGGGATTGAAATATCTTAGAATCCCTAATCTCCATTTACTATCAGCAAGTGCCATATCGGCCATTATCTGTTCAATAATATATTTCGACATTCCATAGGGGTTTGTGGGGAACGTCTTAGCATTCTCATCAAATGGAGGTTTAGACGAAGACGAGTAAACGGTTGCAGAAGATGAAAAAACCAAAGTTGATACTCCGGCGGTCTGCATAGCTTTAACAAGCGTGATGGTCGAGCCAATATTATTTTCATAGTATTTCGAAGGATTAGTTACAGACTCTTCAACAGATTTAAGTCCGGCGGTATGTATAACCGAGGTAATGGGGTACTCGTTAAAGACTTCTAAAACAGCGTCGACATCTCGAAGATCAGTATGGGCGAAGTGTGGAGTCTGACCGGTAATACTTTCGATACCTGTGAGAACTTTTTCTGAGGAGTTATCAAGATTGTCTAGAACCACAACTTGATATCCAGCCTCGATTAACGCTACGGAGGTATGACTACCGATATAACCCATTCCCCCTGTTACGAGAGCAAATTTTTCCACGTTTAAGTCTGCCAATTAAACAAGGAAATCAGAACCTAAAAGCCGATTCTCATTTTATTCCGGATTAAACACCAATAAAAAAAGCCCTAATACCTAATCCCATAATAAATAGGCTCCCAAAACCATAGAGAAGATAACGCCTCTCTCCGACTTGCAATCTATATCCATATAACAGAGCGATAAACACAATCATCGAAAACCCGTATAGGTAGTGGAAATCTCTTGGGGCCAAATTCTCATTGGATTGTAATACAGCTCCAAGAATCGCTTGAACAAAAACCGTTGTCTGCGCCACGGCAATAAATATCCAGAATAAGCGCCCACCTTGTTTATTCGTTCTATGAACTCCAAAAGCGAGCACAGCTGCCAGCGCGTTGATACCTATAACAAATAGCGCAAATACTATATGTAGTTCACGAATTGTTAGAAGTATGGTCACCCGCTATTGCCTGTAGAGGAAACTTCTACAATATAGTGCCAAAGTTCAGCGGATAAGCCTAGGTGCTTTGGTGGTTTTTCTTCTTGAGGAGATTGATGAGCGTGCACAGCTTGATCCGAATTCCTCCATGCATCAAACGAAGCATCATCTGCCCAACGGGTTACTACGAGCCACTGATTTCTTTCATCATCAGGCCGCAATAGTTCAAAACCTTCAAAACCCGGAGCATCATCAACGGCGTTGACTCTGGCGGCAAAACGCTTGGCCACCTCTTCTCCGTGTTCATTTGGGACGGTTATTGCATTTATCTTAATTACTGTCATACCTTAATCATGGCATCAGAAATCCTGAATGCAAGAGTCGAACGAAAGATGGAGATAGGAAAGGTTGAATCCTATTTTATTGCTTTCGCTTCATGCAAGCCGTCAATCTACTCTTCGGTAAAGCCCCATTTAGACAGGACTTCATTTGTGTGTTGGCCGGGGTGAGGAGGCGGGCTGTCTATCGTGGCGGGAGTTCTACTAAATCGTGGCGCAGGCGCTGGTTGTTTAATCCCTGCTACTTCAACAAAGGTCTTGCGTTCGATATTATGTGGATGTTCAAAAGCTTCGGAAGGTGAAAGCACAGGTGCAAAACAAACATCTGTACCTTCCATTAATTCAACCCACTGATCGCGGGTCTTACCTCGAATAGTTTGTGCAATTCTCTCTTTCATTGCAGGCCACTGTGAACGGTCCATTTGATCAGGAAGGTCTTCCTGATCAAGCCCAGTTATTCTTAAAAGTTCGGCATAGAACTGAGGTTCTATTGAGCCTAACGAAATGTATTCTCCATCTGCGCATTGATACACGTCGTAAAATGGCGCTCCGGTATCCAAAATATTCGTTCCGCGCTCACCCCATATCCCCATAGCAACGAAGGAATGAATCATGGTTGCTAGAAGAGCTGAACCATCAGTCATAGCAGCGTCCACAACTTGACCTTTCCCGCTAGTGGACGTTTCAACCAAACCAGCGCATATCCCTATAGCTAGGAGCATTCCTCCCCCGCCGAAATCTCCGACGAGATTTAGAGGTGGTACAGGAGCTTCTCCTTCTCTTCCAATAGCTCCAAGGACACCGGAAAGAGCGATGTAGTTGATGTCATGGCCTGCCATATCCGCATAGATTCCGTCTTGCCCCCAACCAGTCATTCTCCCGTAGACCAATTGTGGATTCCTCTTTAAACATTCATCGGGGCCAATGCCTAAACGCTCAGCTACGCCTGGACGAAAGCCCTCTATAAGAGCATCGGCAGATTCAACTAGGCGCAGCAACGATTTAACCCCTTCAGGATTTTTGAGGTCAAAGGCAACTGATTTTCTTCCACGGTTGAGTAGGTCCAAACTTGGAGTTTCAGGAAATTCTTCTGGGACAGCTGACGCCCTATCAACTCTGATGACTTCTGCGCCGAGATCAGAAAGAACCATTGCACAAAAAGGTCCCGGCCCTATACCAGCTATCTCGATTATTTTTTTGCCTTCTAATGGCCCCATGACGTTGATCCTTTCAAAGTTCGGGATACTTTCATCCACAATGCATCTATAAGTGGCCCTTTAACTTCGGATATCTTAACCGTAATCGACCTACCTTCAAGTGGCAGGTTAAAATATCAATTTTGTTGGAAGAGTTAGTGTTTTTTGGGTAAGGGCCGCGATCTAACGATAGCCTTCCCCCGTGGAGCAACAGAGAAATGATTTAACGCCCGATCAATATAATGCCGTAAGGATCGATACTAAAAGGCTTCGGATTTTAGCTGGTGCGGGCTCGGGAAAAACTCGAGTCTTAACTCATCGAATTGCTCACCAGAGTAAAACATTGCGGATTGAGCCGGAGCATGTTCTCTGCCTGACCTTTACAAAGAAAGCTGCAGAAGAGTTACGCTCACGTCTAAAAACCCTAGGCCTTGATAGTCCTGTAACTGCGGGGACTTTCCATGCTTTGGCATTCGCTCAACTTCAAACTAGATGGAATGACTTAAGCATTCCGCGTCGGCCCACAATCTTAGAGAACCGACGCACATTGCTCAGGTCTATTCTTCCTGACCGGCTTACTTCTGAAACCCGAGACACGATATGCAATGAAATTGATTGGGCTACAGCGAGAAGGCTCACGCCTGAGACATATCCGACAGCTGTCGAAAAGAATCAACGAACGCCCCATTCTAACTCGACACAGGTTAGTGAATTTCTAAATCTTTTTACTCAAGAAAAGAGGAAACGGAACCTAATCGACTTCGACGATATCTTGGAACATGCCATAAGTGACTTGGTAAACGATACTGACTTTGCTGCTGGCCGTCACTGGAAATACCGATACATCTTCGTTGATGAATTTCAGGATGTTAACCCATTGCAATTTGCTCTTTTGCGCGCGTGGCTTGGTGAAGATAGCTCTATGTGCATTGTTGGGGATCCTGATCAAGCCATTTATTCATGGAATGGGGCGGACGCGAAATACCTAGAGAACTTTAATTCATATTTTCCTGACGGCCAGACAGTTGAACTCACCAAGAATTTCCGCTCAACACCTCAGATTGTCCATACGGCATCATCAGTCCTAGGAGACAAGCCATCTCTAAGTTCGCAAAAGCCAGATGGCGAGATTCCTTCAATCCATCAAGCTAAAACCTGTATCGACGAGGCTGAATACATCGCTTCGAGCATTAAAGAACGCCGCATCTATGCAGAAAGCTGGAGTACTCAAGCTGTACTTGTAAGAACACACGCCCAAATCGAACGATTCTCAGATGCCTTTACACGTTCAGAGATTCCATTTAAAGTTTCGAAGAACAACGAGGCATCTCTGGATACGGGAGCATCTCTATCTGTCGATGATTCGGTTACTATCACTACCTTTCATGCTGCGAAAGGACTCGAATGGCCAATAGTGCATATAGCCGGCCTCGAAGAAGGATTCAGCCCTATAACTTACGCAAATTCAAAATCTTCGCTAGATGAGGAACGCAGATTGTTGTATGTGGCAATGACTCGCGCCCAGAATGAACTCCATTGCTCGTGGGCTCGCGAAAGAATTTTCGGAAGCAAAAAAATATCACGAAAGCCTTCACCATATTTGAAAGAAATCTCGCATTCGATGCAAGCGGCAAGCATTAAGAAATCCGACGGATCATCGTTACGAAATCGTATTCGTCTTTTTCGCGAACAGATTTTTCCCGAAACAGAAGCTCAAAATACCCCTTCGGAAGATTCCAAACAGAGACAGAAATTAGAAAGCTGGCGAGAGTCCAAAGCTGTAGCAGCTGGTGTGAATCCCTGTGATGTGATCTCTGATAAATTCATCGATCAGGTGATAGATCAGAAACCACGGACTCTAAAACAGCTGAGCGAAATTCCGCAGCTCAACGACTTTAAAGTAAAACGATATGGAGTTGAGATAATTCAAATTCTTTCAGATGAAAATTCAATAAAACCCTAGGTTGAGAATCAGAACTTGTTAAGGTTTCTCATGGCCGATAATGGGAAATCATCAACGAGTTTAAAAAGATCACTGGGGCTCGGACACGTATTTGTGATTAGTACTGGTGGGACCATAAGCGCTGGCTTGTTTTTCCTTCCAAGTTTCGCTGCAGCGAAAGCTGGCCCTTCTGCAATTCTGGCGTATCTAATCGCTGGTCTTTTAGCTTTGCCAGCAATGTTATCTGTGGCTGAACTGTCAACAGCTATGCCAAGAGCGGGCGGTCTGTACTATTTCCTCGCTCGAGCTTTAGGCGCTGCGGGTGGGACAGTCACCGGTGTCGCAACATGGTTATCTTTAGTCATGAAAGATGCTTTTGCACTCGTAGGAATGAGTGCTTATCTGGCTCTTATCGGCATAAATCTTCCAAGCAAACTGACCGCAGTTATGCTGATCTTAGCGTTCACGCTTCTAAATATTATTGGCTCAAAAACAAGCGCCTCGATTCAAATAGCGATGGTAGGTTTCCTCTTAGCTGTAATGGTATGGTTCCTCGCCGCTGGAATACCGGAGATCGGGAATGCTGCAGGGGATTTTGAACCTTTCTTTTCCAAAGGGAGCGAAGGGTTAATCGCAGCTATAGGTCTTGTCTTCGTGAGTTACGGTGGACTAACCAAAGTAGCTAGCATGGCTGAGGAGGTGGAAGATCCCTCCCGTAATATCCCCTTAGGTGTGATCCTCTCTCTGTTCGTTAGCACAATTGTATACACGTTAGGGGTTCTGGTCGTTACGGCTGTAATACCGCAAACAGAGCTCTTTGGGGATTTAGCCCCTCTTCATACAGCAGCAGAGGCGTATATGCCTGCTGTTGGCGCTGGTTTCGTTATCGCTGCCGCTCTCGCAGCGTTTGCCTCTGCGGCAAATGCTGGAATCCTATCGGCTGCCCGTTACCCAATGGCGATGAGCCGCGATGGGTTAATGAGTGATTCCTTCTTGAAAATGAGTAGATTTGATACTCCGATATGGGGTATTTTGCTTACTGGAATCGGCATGACCTTTATCGTGGTTGTTTTCGGTGCCGGAGCGATTGCGAAGCTGGCTAGTGCGTTTGTTCTTCTTAAACTTGCGTTAGTGAATCTCGCCGTAATTGTTCTTCGAAGCGCCCGCATTAATTCATATGCTCCTGGTTTCCGGTCCCCTCTATTCCCCTATATGCATGCTTTTGGAATAGGTGTTTGCATCTACCTCATATTTAAATTAGGAGCCCTTCCTATCATTCTAGTTTCCGTATCAGTTGCTTTAACAATTGTATGGTTCCACTACTTTGGACGAAAGAAAACGAACCAAACTGCTGGGGCTATTCATCACATCTTTGAAAGACTCGGACAAGCAGCTGATACCTCCGTCGATAGAGAAATCTCGGCTGCAATGCAAAGTCATGGATTGCGGTCCGAGGATGACTACGCCGGTTTAATTGCTCGTGCTGCTGTGATCTCAGTCCCTTCAGATGGAGATATTACTGAAGCTGCTAGTAGATCAGCTCAGGTTCTTGGAAAAATGTTGGATGTCGAACCTGAAGAAGTTAATGATCGATTCTTAGAAACGGGATCCTTATGGATCCAACCCTCAGATACACATCCCACGGCGACTCCTGTCGCTTTTTTCGAAGAATCTGAAATCGATCATTTAGTAATAGTGAAGAGTGAAAGAGGCATAGTAATTCCATCAGAATGGGGAGGAAGAAACGAAAGAGTGAATGCCCTATTCTTCCTTGCTGGGACGTCTTCTAAACCTGGACGGTCCTTACGGTTAGCTGGCGAACTGGCTGCATACCTACACACTGATGATGCAAAAGTAGTAGCGCAAGCTTCCTACGAATCAGAAGTTAAACAGGCCCTGCTTCCAGGATTAGAGATAGGGCAATACCCCCTCTTACCTGAGACAGATATTGGAATTCTTATAGGCCGTACTCTTGGAGAACTTCGTCTAGACGATGATCTTCATGTTGAGGCAATCTACAGAAAGGGAAAGATCCTTTCCCCATCTCCTGAGACTGTGCTTACCGCAGATGATCAATTAACCATTATTGGCCCGACCGGAGAGCTCCCAACGTCTTCGGAAATAGCTTTAGTCCTAATTAAAGAAACTGATACCACCGCTCCCGAATAGTCGGTTAGCGTTGAAAATCTGCTAACAGTGGTGCGTGGTCAGATGGTTTCTCACCTTTTCGGGCATTTCGGTCAACGAGTGCAAGAGTGCATTGATTAGCTAAAGACTTGGAGGCGAGAATAAAATCAATTCTCATCCCGTAACGTTTGTAAAAACTTCCCTGACGATAATCCCAGAATGTGTAAAGTCCATCCTCTTCTGGATAGTGGTTTCTGAATGTATCCTGCAGGCCCCAATCGAGAACCTCCTGATAGGCATTTCTTTCAGGCTGGCTTACGTGAGTAGCTCCTTTAAAGGCCTTAGCGCTCCATACATCTCTGTCTTCGGGAGCAACGTTAAAATCACCAAGAATTAGGACATCTTCTTTGGGTGAATGGTTTTCGTCTAAATGAGAACGCAACCGACCTAGCCAATCAAGTTTGTAAATGTAATGGTCATGCCCAACCTCTCTCCCATTTGGAATATACGCACTTGCGACGCGAAGGCCTCCACAGGTGGCCCAGATGATTCTGGCATCAGGGTCGGGAGCACCTCCATCAGAAAAACCTGACACAGGGTCATCAATTCCAACCTTGCTGATGATTGCAACACCATTCCATTGGCCTTGACCATGGTGGATACTTTCGTACCCAAGCTTTGCGAAACTGTCAGAGGGGAATGCATCTTCTGCGAGCTTAGTTTCCTGTATGCAAAGGACATCGGGATCCATTGTCTCAACCCAATCAAGCACTCGAGGGAGACGAGCTTTCAGAGAGTTTACGTTCCAGGTCACTATTCGCATGCGAGTAGCCTAGTGCACTACAAGGTTGCTAGAAACGCTAATTTATCTAAAAATCTCTAAAGCACAAAGTTAAGATAAATCGAAATTCAAAACATTACTTAGATCATGTAATGCTTGAGATTCATTCACCACTTTGATTGTCGTCATCCCCATTAATTTTGCAGGCTTCAGATTAATCCCTAAATCATCTAGAAAAACGCATTGATCGGGTCGCACACCCAACTGCTCACAAGCTATTTCGTAGAACGCTGCATCAGGTTTGCGAACCCCTATCTTTGATGATTCGATGATTGCATCGACAACTGTCATCACGCTACCTAAGTGTTCACGCGAAGGTTCGGGCTGAGTATCGTCTTCCGAAACTTCTGTGAGGTTATTGGTAAGTATGGCAGTCGTGTACACATCACTTAGTCTTTGAACGGCGTTAAGCATCTTGGGGCGTATATCGGTAGATAAGCATTGCAATACGCGTTCGGCATCCACTTTATACCCAAGAGCAAATGCTTCTTCTTCGAACAATTCAAGAAATTCCTCTCTTGTGATCTGGTTTCTTTCATATTGCGCCCAAGCGTTCATATCAGGATTCGTACTATTTATTTTTCGGATTAGATCTTCAGGTAGTCCTGCCTCTTTTTCATAGTTAGCAAACCCATCGAAGGGGCTCGTCGTGATCACCCCTCCAAAGTCAAAAAGTACTGTCGATATCATCGAATCGAGCATAGAGGCGTTTTGGATAAGATCCATAACCCCCACAATGCGGAATCCTGCACCTTGGAGAACTAACCTCAGTGCATGGCATCAGAATACATCTTTACTATGCACAAATGCTCACGGTTCTACCCCCCAGATCGCGACGTCCTTAAAGATATAAGTTTATCTTTCTTCCCTGGAGCTAAAATAGGCGTTCTCGGTGCAAATGGAGCTGGGAAATCTTCTCTTCTTCGTATTATGGCTGGGCTTGACGATGGGTTTAGTGGGGAAGCTCGACTTAGCCCAACCTATACCGTCGGCTTTCTGCCGCAAGAGCCTGAACTAGATCCTTCAAAGACGGTCCATGGAAATGTTATGGATGGTGTTGGAGAAATCGCAGATCTTTTATCCCGCTATGACGAGGTTCTTGCGAAATGGTCGGATCCTGAAGCTGACTTTGAAAAACTCGGTTCATTGCAGGCGTCCCTAGAAAAAGAAATCGAGGCAGCTGGTGCTTGGGACCTTCAACGCCAAATCGAAATCGCTATGGACGCCCTGCGTCTTCCTCCTCCTGAAGAAGACGTTACGAACCTGTCTGGGGGTGAGAAACGACGTGTTGCACTATGCAAACTACTTCTAGGCCAGCCCGATCTTCTTCTGCTCGATGAGCCAACAAACCATCTTGATGCCGAATCGGTTGCCTGGCTCGAACGACACCTTAAGGAATATGCAGGGACCGTGGTAGCCATTACGCACGACCGCTACTTTCTCGACAATGTCGCAGAATGGATCTTAGAGCTTGACCGAGGCCGAGGCATCCCCTATCACGGAAATTATTCGAGTTGGCTTGAACAAAAAGAACAGAGATTAACATCAGAGAAAAATAAGGACTCTGCTCGACAGCGAACCCTAGAGCGAGAATTGGAATGGGTGAGAATGGCACCCAAAGCAAGACAAGCAAAGGGTAAAGCGCGACTAGCCGCATACGAAAAACTGTTAGCAGAATCCAAATCTGAAGATCGCAATGAACGAGAACTACAAATCAATATTCATGCAGATAAAAGGCTAGGAGATCAAGTTATTGAAGTTCAAGGCCTCTCTAAAGGGTTTGACGACAAACTTCTTATCGAAAGCTTAAATTTCTCCCTTCCACCCGCTGGGATCGTAGGAATTGTCGGGGCCAACGGTGCTGGAAAAACTACCCTATTCCGAATGATCACTGGAGAAGAACCACCAGATGGTGGCGAAATCACTATCGGACCAACCGTAGATTTGGGATACGTCGACCAGTCACGCGATNCTCTCGATCCTGAAAAATCAGTGTATGAAGAAATCACTGGAGGGGTCGATAATCTCATCATCGGAGGAAGAGAAATCCATGGACGCGCCTATACAGCAAGTTTTAACTTCAGAGGATCCGATCAACAAAAACTTGTTGGGGACTTATCTGGAGGTGAACGCAATCGGGTTCACCTCGCGAAAATCCTCAAAAGCGGAGCAAACGTCTTACTTCTCGATGAACCCACAAACGACCTAGATGTCGATACATTACGAGCACTTGAGGGAGGTCTGGAGGACTTCGCAGGTTGTGCAGTCATTATCAGCCACGACCGTTGGTTCCTCGATCGTGTCGCTACACACGTTCTCGCTTTTGAAGGCGACTCTTACGTCCGATGGTTTGAAGGAAATTTCAGCGAATACGAAACATACCTCCGCAAAGAACACGGAGCGGCAANCCAACCAACACGAATCAAATACAAACCCCTCACTCGTTAAAACACCATAAATTCCTTCAATACTCATCTAGGTGTACATTTGCGTTAGCTCCCTTGGAGNGGCATGAGATTCCGTCGGAATATTTTCTTACTTCTGTCTATTCTCGGAATACCGCCATTAAGTCTGCTTCCCTAGTGACTCATCTATGCCACGAGGGGCATGTAACATCGCCATATGCGCCATATCGCACTTTTCATAGCTAGGGCGGCAGGATCCATCTCCCGCATTCTTAGACGAGGAGGAGGAACTTCTCTCCCAGGAATGATCTTAATGAAGCTGCGGCCCATAACGCTGCGTGAAATGGCGCAAGATCTCGAAGACGGCATCATCATTATCTCAGCAACGAACGGCAAAACAACCACGGCCCGCATGGTGGCAAATGCTATTCAAGAGACTGAAGCCACATACGTAGCTAATACATCTGGAGCGAACCTAGCAAGTGGAATAGCTACAGCCCTACTGGGGAAAAACCCTGAAGATAGACTGGGGATTTTCGAAGTCGACGAAGCAGCGCTTCCTGTTCTCATCCCCGAATTACAACCATCGATTCTTGTCTTAATGAATCTTTTCCGCGACCAACTTGACCGGTACGGAGAACTAGAATCAACCATTCAAAAATGGAAAGACATGATTCACTCCCTTCCAGAAACAACAAAACTCATCGTCAACGCTGACGACCCTGCCCTCGCCTTTCTCGGCAAACAACATCCAAATGTCGAATTCTTTGGATTAGAGCGAAGCCAATATGGAAGTAATGCCTTACCTCATGCCGCCGATTCTTTACATTGCCAAAACTGTGACAGCGCTCTTCAATTCCAACAAACCACCATAGGCCACCTAGGACACTGGAGCTGCCAGAACTGCGGAGAGCAAAGACCTGAACCTACATTTGCCGGAACTAATATCAACCTGAACGAACTCAACGGATCAGAATTCACCGTAGTTTCCCAATCGAATTCAATAGATTTACAAGTATCTCTTGCAGGACTTCACAACGTATACAATGCGCTCGCTGCTTTCTCAATATGCGCTGTGACCGGCATCGCTCCCAACCACATCCAAAAAGGCCTATCGACGCTCTCTGCTGCATTCGGAAGAAATGAAATAGTTAATTTCGCCGGAACNGAAATTATGCTCTTGCTCGCCAAAAATCCAGCAGGTGCCAACCAAAATCTCAGAACGCTTCTCCTAACGGAAGAAAAAATCGATTTAGTTGTTTCACTAAACGACAGAACCGCAGATGGGAAAGATGTCAGTTGGATTTGGGACGTCGATTACGAAATGATATTTGACCGCATTGCTTCACTCACCATCAGCGGCGATCGGGCATATGATCTTGCTCTCCGTTTCCACTATTCAGACTTCCCCACGACAAGTATGCATATCGTTCCATCTACACAAGAGCTTCTAAATCATCTAAAAGATTCGTCCGACACACTTCAGAGAGCGGTAATACTCCCGACATACACGGCGATGCTTGATTTACGTTCCGAACTCAGCAAGGCAGGAGCAACTCACTCCTTTTGGGAGGAGAAATGACGGAAATACGAATCTGCCACCTCTACCCCAAAGAAATGAACATATACGGAGACCGTGGAAACATCGCTGTTCTCCAAAAACGGCTTCAGTGGCGAGGATATTCGTCTTCGATAACATCCGTCGGATTAGGAGATGAATTTAATCCAAACGACTTTGACCTTTGCTATCTCGGAGGTGGCCAGGACCGAGACCAAATGCTCGTGGCGGAGGATCTCACAAAAAAATCAACAAGTTTGATCTCTGCAGCCAAGGACGGTGTGGTTTTCCTCTGGGTATGTGGGGGCATACAGCTTGCCGGCGCAGGNTATACAAGCTTTAATGGCCAAAGGATTCCCGGNGTCGGGATTCTAGATTTAGACACCACGGCTGGGGACGNACGACTCATCGGGGATCTAGTAATAGANGCTGAGATTGAAGGTGATACCTGCGAAGTCGTTGGCTACGAGAACCACGCCGGAAGAACCTTTCTAGGACCTGATGCCTCTCCGCTAGGCTCTGTGTTGAATGGGCACGGGAATAACGGAACGGACAGAATCGAAGGAGCGGTTCAACGACGAGTCGTCGGAACATACCTCCATGGGCCACTATTGCCGAAAAACCCTTGGCTAGCGGACAAATTATTGGCTTGGGCAATTGAACATAGAACAGGAGATACCCCATCCCTAACAGATTTAGAAGATTCATTAGAAAAACTGGCATGGGAAGTAGCAATAGTGCGTGCCGGCGTGAAACGATAGGTCGAAGATCAAAATCTAGAACATAGCAGGTAAGTTATTTAATATGCCGGGAAGATACTCCTATACCAGCCCATGGTCACGTGGCAATGACCCATGGTTTCGAATTGGCCAAGTCGATGTCACAACAACGGTGGGTCTGATTATCTTAGGGATTACTTCTGTTTTCATGTGGGCGATAGAAGGAACAAACCATGAGGTAAGTAGAAAATTGTTCCTCGCACCACAGAAAGTATTAGATGGTGAAATTTGGAGGTTGATTACTTGGCCGCTCGTCAATGAAGCTAGTTTTTGGACGATTTTCTTGTTCTTCATTCTCTACATGCTGGGGAACCAACTTGAAAGCCTAATGGGGCGAAGAACTTTTCTATATCTACTCTTGGCACTCACAATTATCCCAGCTCTTGTAGTAACTCTCGCTAGTCTTTCAAATTCTGATCCAATAGGGCTTTATGGATTAAGGTTCGTTGAATTGGGCGTACTAATCGCATTTGCTGTTCAGTTTCCTTTTGCACGCTTTTGGCCGGGTATTCCGGCATGGGGAATTGTTAGCGTTATCGTTGGCCTGCAATTCTTAGACGCCCTACAAATGCGGTCCGGATTACATGCTCTTGCGTTACTTACGGTCGCCATCACTGCCCTAATTGGGATGCGATCTCTTGGCTACGCCACAGATTTACACTGGATTCCAGCTCTTCCTCTTGTGGGAAAATCTCGAAATCAACCCCGCCAAAAATCAGCGCGGAGGTTAAAGACGCGGAAGAACCACTTACGGGCAGTTACAGACTTTCGTGACCGTCATACTGAAAAAGAAATAGACCGAATTCTTGATCAGGTAGCTGAAACAGGAATAGAAAGCCTCTCCAAAGAACAGAGAAAACGGTTAGAGCAACATTCAAAAGAGCTAAGGAAACGCCGCGACACATAATGGGGAACATTTCAGAGTTTGACCATGAATTCGCAAGGTATGCAGCGGAAGAGGCAGGGAAGCTTCTCTTAAAGATACGAAGAGATGCTAGTAATTCATCTGTCCCAACAGAAGAAGTTGGTTCCTCTGGCGATGCTCTATCTCACGAACTTCTAGTTGAAATGATTTCAGAAACATTTCCTGATGATGCAATCATCTCAGAAGAAAGTACTGAAGGTCCGATAAGGCACACAAAGGATCGGGTTTGGATCATTGACCCCCTTGATGGAACACGAGAATACTGTATTGAGGGGAGATCTGACTGGGCAGTCCATGTAGCACTCGTTCATGCCCAAAAGCCGGTCGCTGCTGCAGTTTCTCTTCCAAGCCTTGGGAAAACATTTAGTACTCAAAAACCCCAAAATCCTCCAGCTTCTAGTGGGAAGGTCAAAGTGGTGTGCAGCAGGACAAGACCGGTGCCTGTTGCGGAATTTATCTCCAATCAACTTGAAGGGGAGTTATTATTTATGGGTTCTGCTGGCGCGAAAGCAATGGCTGTCCTCACCGGCGATGCTGATATTTATGCGCATGCTGGAGGACAATACGAATGGGATAGTTGTGCCCCTGTTGCCGTAGCATTAGCAGCTGGAGCTCATGCATCAAGGCTGGATGGTTCTCCGGTAAACTACAACCAGAAAAACCTTTACGTTCCTGATCTTTTGATTTGCAGGAAAGAGCTAGCTAACACTGTTTTGACATTACTGAATTAACATTTCCGGTGTAGAGTCCTGAAGATGCGTTTGGTTGTCGCTATTTGTTCAGTGGACTATGAAGGAAGACTCCAAGCGCATTTACCTTCTGCTCATCGGCTGATCATGGCGAAGGCTGATGGGTGCGTAGCTGTCCACGCCGATAACAGAGGAGCGTATAAACCACTTATGTGGATGAATGCTCCAAATAGAATTGTTGAAGAAGAAAATACATGGACTATCTCTAACCCCAAAGGCGAGAAACTTCTTATCACCATTGAAGAGGTCTTATCTGATTTTAGTTTTGACCTAGGAGATGATCCCGGCCTGCAAAAAGATGGAGTTGAAGCCCATTTGCAAGTTTTACTTGCAGAAAATCCAGGCAGTATAGAAGAAGGACTCTCGTTGACTCGTCGAGAGTATCCCACCGACATCGGCCCTGTAGACATGCTCTGTCGTGACGATAAAGATAAGGCTGTTGCTGTGGAAATAAAAAGACGTGGGGGCATTGACGGGGTTGAGCAACTAACACGGTACCTTGACTTTTTGAATCGCGATCCAAAACTACGGCCAGTAAGAGGCATATTCGTCGCTCAAGAAATCACTCCTCAGGCAAAAACTTTGGCGAAGGACCGAAAAATTAGTTGCGTAGAAGTTGACTATGAAGAGTTACAGGGAATCGAATCAAACGTCCTACGTCTTTTCTAGATAGGTAGATAATTTGAAGTTGATATGAAAAGAGATCTTAGGTGACCTATCGACCCTCATGTTCTCCGTTATTCTGTGGGAATCAAATCATCTTCAAAATCCCCACTAAATTATCGCCCTAAAAGGGCGAGAACTCTCTCGCGTTCTGTGATACCTATTATCACACCTGGTTCAAAGTTCGGGATTTTTGCTATTGCGATTGCTGCCATCTTATGTATCTGGGTTGCTGGTTGGAGTATCGATAGAGCTTTATCAAAANACGAAGTAGGACGAGGGATAAAGGTAGTTGGACAAGATGTAGGTGGTTTAAGCTCGGAACAACTTTCAGAGGTGTTGAATTCGATCGCCGCAAATTATGCATCGACACCAGTTATTGTGCAGACAGGCTGGGAAGATATTGAAACAACCATCGGAGAAGTAGGAATAGAAGTCCATATTGAAGAAACCTTCAAAAAGGTTTTGGAGCTAAATGACGGACCGCTAATTACTGAACCATTTCGGTGGATAAAGAGTTTTTTCTCCTCACGGCCCTCTCCTATCGCTGTGAGGTTAATCAAAGATCCAAATTTTGAGTTACCGTCTGCTCTAATGGGAAATATCTCAGATCCTGTTGAACCGATCTGGGCTATAGAAAATGGACAGGTTGAACATACTGACGGAACTCCGGCAAGAATTTTTGATGGGAATTCTATTCGGAATTTGATCTTTCTTGCAGCTGCAACGGGTGCTAACCCAATAATTGTTGACGGTAATGTTACCGAAATACCGCCAATGGTAAGTAACGCTGAAGCTGAGGCATTCGCCCAGAAACTTAACGACCTTACTGAAGCAGGACTCAAAATTGTCGCTGGAGAAAGAACGCACACCTTCTCAGCTGAAGAGATAAGAGAATGGTTGATCTTTTCGATGGAAAACGGCCAACCTACTTGGTCCCTAAATAAACCACTTGTCCGAGGTTCAATCGGTGATCAACTCGGTGGTGTCGTAGCAGATAAAAACGAATTACCTGAGATTATTGTTACGGAAGGAGAATTGGCGATAACTAATCTTTCAGCTGTAGCTTGTTGCGCTGAAGATTCCCCGGAACTCATCCTCGAATCTATTCAGAGCGGACAAGACTCGGTGAACCTTGATCTGATAGATATCACTGATGGGGTAGACGAATTACTGGTGGCGTATGGTGTTTCGGAATTAATATCGCAAGCAACAACTCCTCATCCGTGTTGTGCGAGCAGAGTTACCAATATTCAACGGTTTGCGGAACTTATTCAAGGAACCATAATCGCCCCTGGAGAGTCACTTTCACTTAATGAAGCAGTGGGGAAAAGAACTGAAGCTAAAGGATTCGTCGAAGCAGGTGTGATTGTGAATGGTGAGTTGACTGAGGATGTGGGAGGCGGAATTTCTCAATTTGCTACCACATTCTTTCAAGCTGCGTTTTATGGAGGNCTAGATATTATGCAGTATTTCCCCCACACCATATGGTTTTCTCGATACGCAGATTTTGAAGGACGGAAAGGAATTGAATCAACGATTTCCTGGCCAAGCCCTAATCTGGAAGTAAGAAATATTTCTCCATTTCCCATTCTCGTGTGGCCAACCTGGACGCCAACCTCTTTAACCGTAAGTCTGTATTCCACTAGATACACGCAAGTAGAAGTAGNAGCTCAACGCTCTTGGATGTCCGATCAATGTGAGAATATCCAAACTACCCGACGAAGAGTCTTGCCAGATGGGACAGAGGACCTTGATATCTTCTCAGCGAAGTACCAGCCGGAAAACGGGATTGGGTGCAATGGAGAGCCTACATATCCTAGGCCTCCGGACCCACCGAGAAATGTTGCGGCTGAATCGGGAGATGGCCAAGTAACTGTTACATGGGATATACCTGAGCCTGAAGACAGTTTTGATATAACTGAATACTTCCCAATCACTGGATATACCGTTTCATCAAGCTCTGGTGAACACACCTGTGTCACGACCGAACTGACATGCACAATCGACGGACTGNTTAATGGAACTTCCTACACATTCGCAGTTGTGGCCACAAACTCGGAGGGAGATAGCGAAGAGTCTGAGCCTTCCAACGAAGCCACACCCCTTCCAGAGCCAACCCCAACCCCTGCTCCAACCCCCACACCCGAACCAANCCCCACACCCGAACCAACCCCCACACCCGAACCAACCCCAACACCCGAACCAACCCCCACACCCGAACCCTAACTTTCCTTGAATTCTTGTTCTCGGTTATATCGAGATACGCTCAAAACGTGGAGAAACTTCTAGAAACAGAAATTCTTGTTGTGGGTGGTGGCCCTGCAGGGTGTGCTGCCGCAATAGAGCTTGCACGTAGCGGGAGAAATGTCACNTTAATAGACAAATCAGAATTCCCAAGAGATAAATGTTGTGGAGATGGTCTTACAACGGATGCGCTTCGAATTTTGGAAGATATGGGTCTTCAACCGTCGAAAGTAAAGAATTGGAACAACGTGATGGATGTTGTGATTCACTCTCCAAACGGGAATATCTTTGATCTCCCCCTACCTAAAGGGCAGGGACAATATGCAGCGATAGTTCCTCGGATAGATCTTGATGAGCAACTACTGCTACTTACTGAGAAGGCCGGCGTAACGATCCATACCCCCGNACGATTCAGTGATATCAAACAATTCGATGATCATGTCGAAGTTAGAACATCTGATGGGGAGAGAATCCTAGCCCGATACGTAATCGCTGCGGATGGAATGTGGTCCGCAGTGCGTAAGTCCGTTGGAGCAGGTATAAGCGACTATCGGGGTGACTGGCACGCGTTCCGTCAATACTTTGCAGACACAGGCCCTGAAGCACAACACCTTCGGGTCTGGTTCGAACCAGATTTACTTCCGGGCTATATGTGGTTGTTCCCCCTNCCCGGCCAACGAGCGAATGTCGGGTTCGGTGTTTTACGCGGCTCACGCTACGAAGTAGGTGACCTTGGGAAACTATGGATCGACCTACTCGAAAGACCACAAATTCGCGAAGTAATCGGACCTAAAGCCACCCCAGAGGGAAATCGGAAAGCATGGCCGATACCTTCACGCTTGATGGAATTGCTCCCTTATAAGGGAAGAGTGCATTTCGTTGGAGATGCTATCGGAGCTGCTGATCCGATGACTGGAGAGGGTATTGCTCAGGCTTTGCGAACGGGACGATCTTCTGCGAATGCAATCATGAAATCAGGGCCATCGAATCCATCACGTGCAGGTGAGCTGTATAAAAAAACCGTAGCTGAGGAGTTAGGACACGATCACAGATTTGCTGGAAAACTCCAAAAAATTCTACAAAACCCTGAACGTACTGAACTAGCTTTACAACTTGCTAATCTTAACAACTGGACTCGAAGAAATTTTGCACGCTGGATGTTTGAAGATTATCCACGTGCTCTAGTATTAACTCCTAACCGATGGAGTTTGGATATGTTTGACTTTGACGGTGCATACCAGCAAAACTTGAGAGCAACTAACACACCTGAAGAGATATCTTCGATTCTGACGGGAAGAGAATGATGGATGAGCCAATCTTATTGAACCTTCCAGAAAAAGTTGACGATTTTGATTCAGCGGTAGATACCGGATGGGAAATCCTTAGATCATCCGAACCGCTAAATCGTCTCTTNTATCTAGCCTCATCCGTAGGGGATTTCAGTGTTATTTGGCATATTTTGAATCTGACTCAGAAAATTATAAACCCTAACCGGAAACGATCAGTAGTACGGTTGGCAATATTGATTGGTATAGAGTCATTAATTGTCAATCAGGGAATCAAGAGGTTGTTTCGCAGAAGCCGGCCCGAGATTGGCACGAGTAGTCNCCCCCATAANCTNCGACAACCCGCAACTTCTAGCTTCCCTAGTGGCCATGCTAGTTCTGCAGTGCTTGCTGCTTCGCTACTTTCGGAGAACAGCTCGGCCGCACCCATATATAAAATAATCGCAGCGATCGTGGCAACGAGCCGGCTCCATGTTCGAGCCCACCATGCATCAGATGTGATGGCCGGAGCTTTAGTGGGTTGGTTTTTTGCAAAACTCGTTCGATCGATACAAAGCCTTTAGACCATCACCCTCGATCGGAGAAGTGCTTCTCAGGTTGAGATGGAGACGGGATCCTCTACAGATTCTATCTGCATGAGAAGTAATCTCAGGTCAAGCAATAGATCGCTTGCCTCAACAGCAGAAACAACCTCACGACTCTGCAATCTAGAAAGCTCCAGATCGATCATCTCGAAAGCTTCATTTATTCGATCTTTTGTATCCGTCATTTTTCTCCGCCGCTTAATTTATCTACTTTTTTAGTATCTCACCTTTTAGGCCGGTTGTGCACATTATTTAAACTCTATCTAGGAGCTAAATCACGTATAGCTTGAACTGGGTCAATTCCGCCGAAAGGCATAATCATTAAAGCAGCAGTAGTTACTCCATTTTCAAGGTAGCGATCAATATGGTTTCTGCATTCTTCAGGTGTTCCGTGGACCACAAGTTCATCGACAACATTATCGGGCATTACATCAAGGGAACCTGCTCGATCACCTTGATCCCATCGGTCCCAATGATCTTGAAGCTGATCAGTGCGACCAAGCCATTCATGAAAGGCCCTGTAGACAGGAACATTAAGATATGCGGCTATGGCTCGCTTCGCTTCTTTTCGAACAGTCTCTGTATCCGGATTTGGGCAAACAAAGATCCTCGCAACAATCTCTTTACCTGAACCTTGCCCATCGACTATCTCTGCGACAGTCTTTACATCTTCGGCAGAAAGCCAGTTTATGATGGCCCCGTCCCCTTCACGACCGGCGAGACGGAGCATACCTTCACGCAGCGCGGCAATAAGGATAGGGACATTCTCTTGTGGTGGTTCCATGCCCAAGCGGAACCCCTTCACCGATAGTGTTTCATAGTCGGCTGTTACTTTTTCCCCCGTTAACGCCTGCTTTAGAAACCGAACGACGTCCCGAGTTTTTTTGTACGGGTCGACGAATGGAATCCCATTCCAATGTTCAACAATCACATTCGATGAAGAGCCGACCCCGAATGCAAAACGATCCGGAGCTATTGATGCCATAGTTGCCACTGACTGGGCAAGA
>PAZD01000014.1 GCA_002715405.1 Acidimicrobiaceae bacterium | reverse complement strand
AGATTCAAAGATTACATCGCAATGCCGAAATTCAATTTATACCAATCCCTTCATACAACTGTCATAGGCCCTCAGGGGAAGCCGCTAGAAGTACAAATTCGAACCAAGGAAATGCATCACCGCGCTGAACATGGAGTTGCTGCTCATTTCAATTACAAAGGAGACGAACGGAATGAAATGGCATGGTTTACGCGGATTGTGGACTGGCAGCAAGAAACAGAAGATCCAAGTGAATTCATGTCTAATCTAAAATTAGATTTAGATCATGACGAAGTATTCGTGTTCACACCTAATGGTGAAGTAGTAACACTTGAAGCCCAAGCAACCCCAGTTGATTTCGCATACACAATTCATACTGAAGTCGGACATTCTTGTAGGGGGGCGCGCGTTAATAGCCGCCTTGTTCCTCTCGATACAGTTCTTGAATCAGGGGATACAGTCGAAATTCTTACTAGTAAGGCTGAAGGGGCTGGACCTTCTCAAGATTGGGTAAGATTCGTCAAAACCCATAGAGCAGCTTCAAAAATCAAACAATGGTTTTCACGGGAGAGAAGAGAAGATGCAATAGATCATGGTCGAGAAGCGTTAGTAAAAGTTCTTCGGAAAGAAGGACTTCCCGCCTACAAGCTACTGAATAGTAACTCGCTAACAGAAATCAGCGAACTACTGAATTATCAAGATGTTGATTCGCTCTTCGCAGCTATAGGAGAGCAGCATGTTAGTGCTAAAAGCGTCGTTGGGCGACTACTGAATCATTTCGAGGAATCTGATGATACGGACGATCTCGCAGCAGTCTTGCCTACACATCGCGAGAGGCAAGTAGGAAGAGCTAAACGAAGAAAAGAGAATAAACTCGGGGTCATTGTCGAGGGTGTTGATGACATAATGGTTCGACTCGCAAAGTGTTGTACTCCCGTACCTCCAGATGAAATAATGGGGTTTATAACACGCGGGCGCGGAGTTTCGATCCATCGAAGCGATTGCGCTAATGCTGTATCTTTAGCTATGGGCCATGCAAATAGATTGATCGATGTCGAATGGGATGATGATAGTGATGGAACCTTTGTTGTCTCTATAGAAGTTAAAGCTTTTGATAGAACGAGGCTGCTAGGAGATGTATCCAATGTGCTATCAGAAGCAAGAGTGAACATTCTTCGGTGTTCTACCCGAACCGGAGCAGACCGAATCAGTATCATGAATTTTGAATTCGAAATAGGTGATGGCCGGCACCTTGATTGGCTTTTGAGCCTGATCCGTCAGATTGATGGGGTATACGACGCCTATAGGATCATGTCCGGCCACGCTACTCAAATGTAAGAAACCAGAAGGTTGGAATGAAAGCAAGCAACAGAAGCGAAACCAAGTTCCGAAAGGTCGAAGCAGGGGGTTACAGAATTTCTGAGGTTGACCGTTTCATGAAAAAAATTGCTATGCATCTCCAAAAAAATGACAAAGTCTCTTTGTCAAAGGAATTAGAAAGTATTCAATTTACATTAATGAAGCGTTCCGGCTACGACCCGAAAGAAGTTGACGACCACCTTGATTCGTTACTGGATAATCCCCAAAGTAATTATGAGAATTTACAAAGTCCAAAGGAACAGTCGACCAAACGATCATCGTTCACACAACTAGAAAGTAAAGACATTATTAAACCAGGTCAACGATCAATTATCGAAAGTCAAAAATTGAGAGAGCTTACACCACCGGTTGTAAGTGGCGTAGGCTATGCCAAGGATGAGGTCGATATATTTCTTTCAACTGTCGCCGATTCACTCGAAAAGTTCGAAAAGGCACAAGGTAAAGACCTTGATGAATTGCGAGCAGATCAGTTTATTCATCGGCCAGAGCAGAAACCTCTATTAGCGGGCGACCAGATCAGATATGCGCTCTTTAGTGTTTCTGATAACGGTGGTTACGACATGCTCGGCGTAGACGCAGCGGTAAATCGNCTAGCGGAAGCCCTAGATTTTCACTGGAACAGGAAATCATGATTTCCCTCTACCTCCTTATGTCTACACACTCGTTTATTGAATATCGCATTCCGGTCTAGATCGCTCCTGTATCCTTTTCGCATGAGTAAATCACACTTTCAAGCACCCCGCGGAACTCGCGACATACTTCCTGACGAAGCGGAGAACTGGCATGCTGTTCTGAGCGTATTTGCGGAGATAGCCAGCCGTTTTGGATACGGTCAGATTATTTCTCCAATCTTTGAAGATATTGGTGTTTTTCAGCGCATCGGCGAGAATACAGAAATTGTTTCTAAGGAAATGTTTACATTTCAAGACAAAGACCCTAAGACACCTCAAAATCTGGCACTAAGGCCTGAATTAACCGCAAGCATTTGCAGAGTTTTTGCACAACATCGTCCAGTAACGCCATGGAAAGTTTGGTATGAAGGCCCTCAATTTCGATACGAGAAACCTCAGGCTGGAAGATTCAGACAGTTTGTCCAAGTAGGAGCAGAAATTCTTGGAGAGAATGATCCCATAGCCGATGTAGAAATCATTTCCCTAGCATGGCGTTTCTATGAATCGATAGGGTTAGAAAAAGTTTCGCTACTTATAAACTCGCTAGGAAATTCAGAGACAAGGAGCTCTTACAATAAAGAGCTATTCACCTATCTTTCAGATCATGCGGGTGACCTTACCCCTGAGTCCAAAAACACTTTGACAAAAAACCCTCTTAGAGTTTTAGACTCTAAGAGGGATAAGGACCTTCAGGTCATAAGTAACGCACCGACTATTCATAAGTTCCTTAATTCAGAAGATCGTGATCACTTTAACTTAGTCTGTCAAGGTCTCGACTCACTTAAAATACCCTATGAAATAACCCCGCGACTTGTTCGTGGGCTCGATTACTACACTCGAACAACCTTTGAGTTTGTTGCGGATAGTCTCGAAACAGCGCAAAATGCTATTGGCGGCGGTGGAAGGTATGACGGTCTTGTTGAAGAATTAGGAGGACCTCCAACGCAAGGAATCGGCTTCGCTCTAGGTGTTGACAGAATTCTACTCGCATGTGACATGGAGAAAGTTGAATTGGGACTTCGCTCTCCTTTAGATGCTTTCGTGGTGGACCTTACCGGTGGAACCCACGCCACACAGATCGCTGATGAACTCCGACAATCTGGACTTGGAGTAGATCGAAGTTTCGGAGGGCGTTCTATGAAGGCACAGATGAAAGTAGCCGATCGTTCTGGAGCACTTTACGCAATTATTGTTGGAGATGATGAACTTGAAAAAAATGAAGTTACCCTTCGAGACTTACGTGGAGATGGCGCCCAAGTTCGAGTAGAAAGAAGCAATTTGGAAAACATCTTGCTGCAAAACATCNAGGAAAGGGATTCCTNATGACAATGAGAACACATTATTGTGGTGAATTACGCTCAACTAATATTGATTCTCAAGTTACTGTCTGCGGATGGGTTGACACTCGAAGAGTTCATAGCGAACACTTAGCGTTTATCGATCTTCGAGATCATACCGGGATAATCCAATGTGTAGTTGATGAGAAATTAGATCTTCGCTCAGAGTACGTTGTTGCTATTTCAGGCACTGTTCGCCCTCGTTTCGAAGGCAAGAGTAATCAAAAGCTAGATACCGGAGAAATAGAAATCGGCGACTGCGAAGTTCGAGTGTTATCTTTTGCCGAACCCCCGCCCTTTCCTATGCATGAACGAACAGAAGTTGATGAGAACATTCGCCTTAGGCATCGCTATGTAGATCTTCGGAAGCCCCGAATGCAAAAAAATATTCGAACTAGGGCAAAGGTTAATAGTGCGATTCGTTCGGCAATGGAAAAGCAGGGTTTTGTAGAAGTCGAAACCCCGATGCTCATTGCATCTACACCTGAAGGAGCCCGAGACTTTGTTGTTCCTTCGCGTTTGAATCCGACAAATTTCTATGCTCTCCCACAAAGTCCGCAGATATTTAAACAACTATGCATGGTTGGGGGAGTCGATCGCTATTTTCAGATAGCAAGATGTATGCGTGACGAAGATCTTCGGGCAGATCGTCAATTCGAATTTATGCAACTAGACATGGAAGCTAGTTTCGCAACACAAGAGGACATCCTTGAATTCGTTTCTGAAGCGATCAAAGATTCAACTGAAGCAGTCACCGGTGTTCGTCCTGGTGAAATTCCACACATGACTTGGGCAGAAGCTATGGAGCGATATGGATCCGATAAACCCGATACTCGATTCNGCATGGAACTCANTGACCTTACTAAGATTTTTGATGGAACAGAAGCAAATGTATTCAAAGTGGACTGCATTAAAGGAATCCTCTATGAAGATGGCGCTGACTTATTGGCAAGAAACGCTATTGATGTATTGACTGAAAAATGCCAGAATTGGGGAGCAAAAGGTCTTGCCTGGTTCAGAGTTGGAGATGCTGGCCAACTTGAAGGGGCATTAACTAAATTTATGTCCGCTGAAGAGGTAGAAGGTATTGCTGCAACTCTGAACGCAACCGCCGGAGACATGATTCTGATAATCGCTGATGAGAGAAAAACCGTGAACCATGTTCTGGGCCTCCTTCGCTTGGAAATAGGTAGGCCACCGGTTAACTCGGGNGAATTGGAGTACTTATGGATCACTGAGTTTCCACTTTTTGAAGCTATCGGAGATAAAGGCAACCCTGTACCAGCTCACCACCCGTTCACAATGCCCCACGAGGAAGACTTAGAAAAACTCGAAACATCAGAAGGCGATCAATATTTAGAAATTAGATCTCAAGCTTATGATCTTGTGTTGAATGGATGGGAATTGGGGTCTGGAAGTGTTCGAATTCATACCTCGGACATCCAATCGAAAATTTTCGAAGTCCTTGGGATAGAACAGCATGAAGCCGAAGAAAAATTTGGTTTTCTCCTTGATGCATTCCGATATGGTGCTCCACCCCACGCTGGATTCGCTTTCGGGATTGATAGGTTGACCGCTATTCTGTCAGGTGAAGAAAACATCCGAGAAGTAATTGCATTCCCGAAAACCCAATCTGGGGCAGATCCGCTCACGAATGCGCCAACACCTCTAGACGAAAATCACCTTGAAGAACTCGGCCTTCGCCTTATCCCACCAAGTGTTTAACCGGCGCAGAAGAAAATCCTAGATTTAAAGTTTATTCTTCCGGTATGAAAGATGCAGCAGTAGACATTCCAGGCGGTACAAGAAGGTAGATGCCTTCTGCGGCTTTCTCGAAAGTTCCGTCTGTTCCATACGCTAATCCAGAAAAAAAATCTACTATCCGCCTACCAATTTCTTTATCTTCTGGATTTAAATGGATAATCGCCGCATTCCCACTTTTATAACTAGTCGCGGGCTCCATCACATCCTGAAAACTTGAAACCTCATGGCGCGTAGGATCACTAGAGTTCATAATCAAATACTAGCCCTATTTTTTTCTCCAGTCTTGAAAGGGATTAGGTAGATCAGATCTTTGATTTGAGACACTTTGGGTATTTTCAAGTAGTTTTTAGCTGTGAACGAACCAGAGAACCTTTTTTCATCTTCAATGAAAGATAAGTTAAAACGGCGAACCCCGCTTGCTAACAGGCTTCGTCCAACGAACCTTGAAGATATTGTCGGCCAAGATCATCTTTTGGGTGCCGGAAGTCCACTTCGGGTATTAATAGAAGCTGACAAGATGTCATCGGTAATTTTTTGGGGACCCCCAGGAACAGGTAAAACGTCGATCGCCAGACTTATAGCTAAGTTCACTTCAAAAACCTTTGAACAGCTCTCTGCCGTATCTGCAACTGTCAAAGATGTAAGAGAAGTGATTACTCAAGCTGAAAGAAGGCTTGGAGAATATGATGAAGGAACTATCCTATTNCTGGACGAAGTTCATCGATTCAACAAAGCCCAGCAGGATACCCTCCTTTCAGCGGTAGAGACGGGGTTGATAGTGCTAATCGGTGCAACAACCGAAAATCCATACTTTGAAGTTAACGCACCGTTACTCAGCCGTAGTACGTTGTTTCGTCTTGAACCCCTGAGTTATAACGATTTGCTCATCCTCTTAGAGAGAGCTTTAACTTTCGAAAATAGCTCTGCTACTGATGAAGCTCTCGCTCATCTCGCAACTACATCAGAGGGGGATGGCCGGCAGTGCCTCACTAGTCTCGAAGTAGCACTTGCAATAGCGAGTACAAACGGAGATAAGGATAACGTGCTAGTAACTCTGGAAGAAGCTGAAGCAGCTATTGGAGTTCAAGCACTTCAATACGGACGAGATGAACATTACGATACAGTCTCTGCCTTCATCAAAAGTATCCGAGGATCTGATCCAGACGCTGGCCTCTATTGGCTTTCGCGGATGATAGACGCCGGAGAGGACCCTAGGTTTATAGCACGACGACTCATCATTCTGGCCTCAGAGGATGTGGGCCTAGCTGATTCTCGAGCGCTATTAGTTGCTGACGCAGCAGCCCGAGCCGTTGAATTTGTTGGATTCCCTGAAGCTCAATTAAATCTTGCGCATGCAGTGATCTATCTAGCTCAAGCTCCAAAATCAAATAGTGTTACAAAGGCTATTTTTGCCGCGCTNGAAGATGCAAGAGCTTCAAGAGGAGACGTCCCGAAACATTTACGTGATAGCCACTATTCAGGTGCTAGTGGGATCGGTCATGGCGATGGCTATAAGTACCCCCATGATTATCTCGAGGGTTGGGTTGAACAACAGTACCGACCTGACAAAATCAATTCTCATCGATATTATAAACCTTCAAACCATGGGGAAGAAGCTTCAATGGATCGAGAATCTAACAATAGCAAAAGAAAACCTTCACAGAATAAGAAAGAGTCATGACTGCTTGGGAACTCGCAACTATTCTCGTCGCAATAGCGGCNCTGGTCGTAGTAGCAGTGTTAGCAATTTTGGTAATTCAGCTTCGTCAAGTTATCAAAAACTTAAATGAAGTAGCAAGAGAGATACAAAGTACCGTTGAACAATCCAGCGAAAGGCTAGATAGACAAGCAAACCAGATAGAGAATGAATATCAACGTGTCGATGGTTTGATTAATACGGCTGAAGAAATTACTTCAAGAGCAAACTTCGTTTCAGAACTATCCTACAGCATCATCGCAAAACCCATCATGCGGCTTTCTTCCTTCCTTAAAGGGACCTTTCGTATCGCTAAAATCCTTCGGGGAAGAGCACTGCGGAGTCAACTGAAATCATAAAGAAATAAGTACGTCAATTTCGATAAGCAACAAGCGGTGTGATTCCACGAGGTAGAATTATCAATAATGAAAGCGAAACAGCTCCGGAAAGCATTTACCGAATTCTTTGAAGCTAGCGGCCATACACTTGTCCCGTCTTCAAGCCTTATCCCCCATGATGACAGTTTGCTGTTTACGAATTCGGGTATGGTTCCATTTAAAGGCTATTTCCAAGGAGTAGATACTCCTCCGTATAATCGAGCTACCACTGTACAGAAATGCGTTCGCGCCGGAGGAAAGCATAACGATCTCGAGGAAGTAGGGCGCACGACCAGACACCTTACTTTCTTTGAAATGCTTGGAAATTTCAGTTTCGGTGACTACTTCAAGGATGAAGCAATCCCGATGGCTTGGGAGTTTTTCACAAAAGTTTTGGATTTAGAAGAAGGCCGTCTTTGGATAACGGTCCATGAAACAGACGATGAGGCAGCAAACATCTGGGAAAATATAGTTGGAGTCCCTGCCGATAGAATTCAAAGACTTGATGCTGATAATTGGTGGAGGATGGCAGATACAGGTCCCAATGGGCCATGTTCAGAAATCTTTTGGGATATGGGCCCTAAATATGGACCTGATGGAGGCCCTGCAAATCCTGAGGCAGATAATAGGNATATCGNAATTTGGAACCTGGTATTCATGCAGTATGACCAACAGAAGGATGGGACTCAAGTTCCATTACCTAACCCTTCAATAGACACCGGGGCGGGACTCGAACGGCTTTTATCTGTAGTGCAAGGAGTAGATGCTGTATGGCATACAGATGAGTTTCAATCCCTTCTCTCATCAGTAGCAGATGCATGCCAAGTCCAAGTGGAATCTGAAGAAATCCTTATATCTCTTCAGATACTTGCCGACCATGCTAGATCAACCACATTCTTAGCAAACGATGGGGTAGTACCTAGCAACGAAGACAGAGGCTATGTTCTTAGGAGAATAATCCGAAGGGCGGTCCGACACGCTCACTTGCTCGGTATGGATGAACCGATCATGCCGACTTTGGCTGATGCTGTCGTGGACCTAATGAAGGACGCTTACCCAGACCTTGAAGAGAATAGAATTCACGTAAAGCAAATACTGGAACGCGAGGAAGTTAGTTTCCGCCAGACCTTAGCAACTGGTGTATCCATTCTTGACAAACACCTTCAAGAATTAAAGAGCGGTGAAAGCCTTAACGGAAAAGTAGCCTTTCAACTTCACGATACATATGGATTCCCGATAGAGCTGACGCAGGAGATAACAAATGAAAAGGGAATAGGTGTTGACTTAGATAGCTTCGAAGCTCTAATGGCTGAGCAACGAGAAAGAGGNCGAAAAGATCTAACCTCTAAACAGGAACTTAAAACAACTAATGAAGAGTTTCAAAAAATTCTTGACCGGCACGGCCCATCAGAATTCTGTGGATACCAGTCGAATGNGGCCGAAGCTAGCATCCTGTATATCGATGAAGAGTCGATCATTCTGAACGTAACTCCCTTCTATGCTGAAGCTGGTGGGCAGGTAGGGGATCGTGGAACTATAAGTGGAACAGGTGGAGAAGTTACCATAGTTGACACTATTTATGGCGTTACAGGAATTCATAGGCACCTGATCGGATCTTCTTCTGGAGAACTTAAGGTTGGAGAAAAAGTCGTAGCTGTAATAGATCAATCACATCGCCTAGCTGTTCAACGACACCATACCGGTACTCACCTCTTACATTGGGCACTTCGGGAGACACTCGGAGAGCATGTAAAACAGCAAGGATCATGGGTTGGCGCGGATAGGTTGCGTTTTGATTTTAGCCATTTTGAACCCCTAACTCAGGAACAGATTGANCGCATTGAGGATTTAACGAACGCAGAAGTATTCTCTGACTCAGAGATCAAAACCATGCAGACAAGTATGCAAGAAGCTAAAGAGATGGGAGCGATTGCATTCTTTGGAGAAAAATATGGTGATGAGGTTAGAGTCCTCAAAGCAGGGGACAATTCTATAGAGTTATGCGGGGGAACTCACGTAAAGCACTTGAGCGATATTGGCCCAGTGAAGATTATTGCGGAAGGGTCAATTGGGTCGAATATTAGACGAATTGAAGCTGTAGCTGGAGCAACTTCGGTANATCTGATTCGCGATCAAGAGCTATTGCTTCAGCAATCTTCAGAGCTACTTGGTGTTCCGCAAGCAAATTTAATTGAAGCACTACAGAAGAGACTTCGAGAGATTGAACAGTTGCAAAATGAGGTTAGTGATTTTAGGGCACTAGNATCNCGTCAGCATATAGATGGCCTAGTGGAAAAAGCAGTCGATGGAATCATCGTTGAAGAACTAGAAGATATTCACCGTGACCAACTTAGAGACCTTGTTATGGGATTATGTACCTTGCCCGAAATTCGAGTTGTGGTTATAGGTACATCCNTCAAAGATGGAGGAGTTTCTATAGCTGCAGGAGTCGCTGATAAAAGTAATGTGAACGCTGGAGATTTGCTCTCTGAGGCAGCGAAATTAATAAAAGGTGGAGGAGGAAAGGGAGAAAAATTTGCAATGATTGGCGGAAAAGAACCTGCAGCACTTCCTGAAGCCCTTGAATCGATTAGTGGACTCCTAGAGAGATCTTAAGGATTGCTTTGAGGGCGCTCGGGATCGATTTCGGATCGAAGAGAATAGGGATAGCAATCAGCAATGAAGAAATGACGGTGGCTACTCCAATCTCTTGCATTCATCGCCGCTCTAAAAAAAGAGAAGATCACCAATTGATCATGGACTTGGCCAAAGAGTGGGAAGCTGAGATCCTAGTAGTGGGGCTACCTCGATCTCTCGATGGCGATTTGGGTCCAGCGGCGAAAAATATAATTCAGGAGGTAGAGCTACTTCAGAGAAATATAGGTCTTCCTGTGGAGACCTTCGATGAACGGTTCACTACCGTTACAGCGAGACAAGTACTTCGAGACCAAGGTATCCCTGAGAAAGAACAAAAAGATCTAATCGATCAAGTAGCAGCATCAATTATTCTCCAGACCTGGCTTGATTATAAAAAAGGTTCTTCACTGTCGCCTTCAGAGATGAATAACGAATTATGAGTGGAATAGACGGCGAAGAGGGAGACTCTCCTGATAAAGACGAATCACTATCCATATATCCTACGACGCCCGAAGGCGAAGATAACTACTTGGATTACGACGATTTCGCACCTTCCCGAATTGAAGACCACGTTGAGTTTCAGGACCCATACGCTGCAGAACATACGGAATTACCTGTTCAACCCCAAGTAACCGAGAATGAGAGAATCCTTCCTCCCGATCTCCCCCCATGGTACGAGGACGAATATTATGATGACCGTGAATGNGAGCGGCTCCCGAGACGTTTTAATACAGCTTTCCGATTCGGTATTTTCGCAACAATACTGATCATTGTTGGTTTTCTAACATACAACTTTGTTCGAGGGTGGCTAGATGAACAACTCGACCCACCAGGGGAGCCTGGAGCGGAACTTGTAATTGAGATACCNCAAGGTGCTACTACTGACGACATTGCGAGAATTCTTGCCGAAAATGAGATAGTCGCAAACAGCACCGTTTTTAGATATTACCTTCGGTTTAAGGATGCATCGGACTTCCGAGCTGGGGAATATACCTTCCAAGTAAATAGCGCTGTTTGGGATGCTAGGGAAAGCCTTGAAAAGGGACCTATCGAAGTTGTGGAAGAACGCTTTTTCGTTACTATTCCTGAAGGCTTAACGATAGATGAAATGGAACAATCTCTTTTAGCTCAGATACCCTCTTTTGACCCTATCGAGCTCGAAACAGCGATATATGCATCACAAACCCCAGCGTCGTTCGGGGAAGGATGGCCAGGTTACATTCGAGAAGGTATCTTTTTCCCTGAAACATATGATGTTACGGATAGTGCCTTGGAGGATGAACAGGCTCTATTGAATCGTATGGTTGTCCAGTTTGATATCGTAGCTGAGCAAATTGAATTNCTGTCCCGTTCTTCCGATCTTGGACTTTCCCCTTACGATATAGTTATTGTTGCTTCACTTATCGAAGAAGAGGCGTTGATAGAAGAAGACCGAAACAAGATCGCTCAGGTGATTTACAACAGATTAGATATCGGTATTCCACTTGGTATAGATGCCACGATAATTTATGCCCTCGAAGGCGATAGAGAACTCTCTCAAAGTGACCTTGAGGTGGACTCTCCATACAATACGAGAATATATTCTGGTCTACCACCGAGTCCTATAGCGGCTCCGGGAAGGGCGTCTTTGGAGGCAGCTTTGAATCCTGAGCCAGGTGACTGGCTCTATTATGTTCGAACTGACGAATTCGGACCGGGTTCTCATACATTTACAACCACAAATCAGGAGTTCCAACAAGCAGTACTAATCTGTATAGAAAGAGAGCTGGGTTGTGGCTAATTTTCCCGCACCACCAGAGGGAAAGACCTTAGCTGCAGTTATTGGTGACCCAGTTCATCATTCCTTATCGCCAATAATCTATAATGCTGCATTCGAATATGACCAAATTGATTGGGCCTACACTGCAGTCAATTTGTCATCGCGAGAAGTAGTTTCTCTTATAGAGGACATGCGGGTTCTTCAAATAGGNGGNCTGTCAGTTACCATGCCCCACAAAGAAACAGTCGCAAATCTAGTTGATGAAATGACTTCCCACGCTCAAAAGTTGAAAGTCGTTAATTGTGTCTCAAGGAAAGGTAATTCCCTAATTGGGCATAACACTGATGGGGCAGGATTTCTGCGAGCATTGAAGGAAGAAATCAAAGAGGAAATATCGGGTATGACGTGTTTGATCATTGGGGCCGGTGGAGCAGCAAAAGCAGTCTCCCTTGCTTTAGGCGAGTCAGGGGCAAAAGAAGTAATTGTTTCAAGTCGAGATGCTTCGAAATCTGAAACGGTTGCTCAATTAGCAGGTGAATCGGGAAAGGTAGGCTCTCTCTCCGATGGGGAGCGAGTCGACCTAATTGTGAATGCGACACCAATAGGGATGAATGGAACTAAAAATGAAGGCCTTTTGCCATTGCCCGCAACGGTCATGAACAAAGATCAAATAATCGTTGATCTTATTTACTATCCGATAGAAACAGAATTTCTAGCAAATGCTCGAAAGATAGGGGCTCGGACCATGAATGGGATAGGAATGCTTGTCCATCAAGCTGCTTTGCAATACACCCTTTGGACGGACAAAGAAGCACCCCTAGAAGCTATGCATAATGCCGTCATTAAAAAAATTTCATAAATAATCTCTAAGATCAAAATAACTCCACACAGAGACCCTCATGGGTGGCTACCCTCNAAGTTATGGGAATGAACAAAATTGATGTCAATTTAGGAGAAGCGACATATCCGGTTCTGATTGGCAAAGAGTGCATTGACGAATCTTTAAGAACAATTTTGCCTAAGAGAGCTCGGAGGGCAGCAATAGTTACTCAACAAAATATTGGCATCATTCCTGAGGCTGGTGTGGAACAAAGGGTCTTCTACATTGGGAATGGAGAGCAGGCTAAAAATCTTAAGANAATCAGTGACTTATGCAGTGCATGGGCACAATGGGGACTTACGAGGAGTGATGTGGTTCTTGCTGTTGGCGGTGGCATGGTTACTGATGTAGGGGGATTTGCAGCTGCCGTTTACCATCGAGGAGTCGATGTAATCCATATCCCTACAACACTCCTTGGGATGGTAGATGCAGCTATCGGAGGTAAAACTGCGGTAAACCTTCCAGAAGGAAAGAACCTAATAGGAAGTTTCTGGCAACCGNTAGGAGTAATTTGTGATATCTCGACATTGGACTCCTTACCAGAAAGGGAATGGAAATGCGGATACGGAGAAGTTGTAAAATATCAATTTTTAGGCTCCCAAGACTTTCGTCATCTTGAACTACTAGATCAAATCGCTCAATGTATCCAACTAAAGGCTGAAATTGTCAGTGAAGATGAGCGTGAAACTGGAAGAAGAGTGATCTTGAACTATGGCCATACCCTCGCTCATGCGCTTGAATTAGAAAAAGATTTTTCTTTAGCGCACGGGGAAGCCGTAGCTATAGGAATTCGATACGCTGCTGAAATAGCCAAGCTTCTCGGCAGAATTGACCAGAAACGTGTTCAGGAGCATGAGTTGATTTTGGAACATTACGGTCTATCTTATGCACTCCCACCATCAAGTAACACCAAAGACATAGTTGCTTTATTCTCCAGAGATAAAAAAGCAGTATCTGGAATTTCTTTTGTCCTTGATGGTCCTAATGGCGTAGAGATAGTAGAAATTGATGATCAAGACGTACTTCTTAAAGCAATGGAGGCCTTACAATGAAAACGATCCTATTGGTATCAGGTCCTAATCTAAATTTGCTAGGTGAACGGGAACCTGAAATATATGGGGATGCGACACTTGCTGACTACGTTGAACTTGCTTCATCGACAGCCGCAGATCATGGTTACGAGTTAGTGCACAGGCAATTTAATGATGAGGGGGGCATAGTAGAAGAAATTCATTCTGCGCGAGGAACCCACGAAGGAATAATTATCAATCCGGGAGCGCTCACTCATTACGGGTGGTCTATTCATGATGCTTTGGCAGCCTATGATGGCCCAGTAATAGAAATTCACTTATCAAATCCGAATGCGAGAGAACCGTGGCGACACACTTCAGTTGTAGCTCCGGTAGCTTTAGGATCTATCGTTGGATTTGGTGGCTATGGATATGAATTGGCAGTCAATGCTTTGGCCAACGCTTTGAAATGAAGTCACATACGGCAGACAAATCGCTTCTTCCCATAGACCTCTCAGAACGACATCAAAAAGTTCGTTCAACTATTTCAGAGTCCTCAGCTTTTGTTATTGCAGATTCATCTAATGTTCAATGGCTCACAGGATTTACCGGAAGTAATGCCATCGTGTATCTAGACCATGAGTTATTTGTTCTNGTAACTGACAAGAGATATACAGAACAAGGTCCAATGCAATTAGATCAGGCACGATCGCCTGCTCATATAAATATCGCTCAAGACCCTATTGCAGTGATTGAGAAATATTCTGGACAGAAAACTATCCATGTAGACCCCAGTCTTATCTCATGGGAAATGTATAAACAGCTTCAAGAAAGAGTTAGCGGAGAAGTAATTGCTTATCCCAAACCGTTAAAAGAGCTCAGAGCGCAAAAGAACAAAGCAGAAATTCAAAGAATATCACTAGCGGCAAAGATCGTGGATCACGCCATGGAAGACATTGCGGGCCTCCTTGGGAGTCGTGTTTCNGAGAAAGAAGTTGCCACTCATCTGGATTTCANAATTAGAGAAATGGGGGCTTCAGGAAATGCCTACCAAACCATAGTTGCATCGGGGGAAAATAGTGCGTTACCTCACGCTCAACCTACCGAAAGAATAATAAGGAAAGGCGATCTCGTCATTATTGATGTTGGAGCTGTTGTAGACGGGTATCGATCAGACATGACAAGGACATTCGTGATAGGAAATCCCTCGGATCAGCAACAAGAGTGTTTGTTGGTTGTACGCGAAGCCCAAGAAGCAGCAGCGAAAATCTTAAAGCCTGGCGTGCCTTGTGTTGAAATTGACCAGCAGTGCAGGACAACAATTGAAGAAGCTGGTTGGGGGAGTAATTTCATCCATGGCACCGGTCATGGTGTTGGCCTCGACATACATGAAGCCCCCATGATTAACAGCAGAAGTGGCGACAAACTCTTGGCTGGGATGGTCGTAACCATTGAACCAGGTGTTTATTTCGCTGATAGTTTCGGGGTTCGTTGGGAAGACCTATACGAAATAACAAATGAAGGAGCTACACAGCTCAGTCGAAGTGCCAAGTCACCACAGATCTGAGGCGAGTCGGTTAGAGTATAATTCTTGGATCTTTACAGCTAGGAGCAATATGGCCTCNGTTTCTACAAACGAATTAAAGAATGGATGGACACTTGTTCTGGATGGAAATCTAATGCAAGTTATTGAATTCCAGCATGTAAAACCGGGTAAGGGCCATGCGTTCGTTCGCAGCAAATTAAAGAACACACGAACAGGATCAGTTATAGAAAAGACATTTCGTGCTGGGGAAACCGTCGAGCGTGCAAACATTGATAAACGTGAAATGCAATATCTTTATCGTGATAGTGAAGTTTTCGTTTTCATGGATAATGAAACGTACGAACAAATTAACGTGACACCATCGACCCTCGGACAAGCTGCGGACTTTTTAGTCGAAGGTTCCTCGGCCATACTTTTGATGTACGGAGACGAGATCGTTAACACTGAATTGACTGCAGCAGTAGAGCTCTTAATTTCAGAAACTGAACCAGGGATGCAAGGTGACCGCGTTTCAGGTGCGACAAAACCCGCTACGTTAGAAACTGGGTTAACTATACAGGTTCCATTGTTTCTTGAAATAGGTGAGCGAGTTAAGGTTGACACTCGAACGGGAAACTACATAAGTAGGGCCTGAGCGATCTATAACCGAGGAAGGCGTCGGCAATGAATTCATCAGCTTCAAATGAACTTTCGGTTGATACACCGGAGTACATTGCCAAAAGGAGAGAAGGTCGAGAAACAATCCTTGGTTTGCTATACGAATCAGAGCTGAAACAAATTGATTTCCATACGATAGTCGACTCTCTTCCTATACCTCTGGACGGTTACGCGTCCTCCATCAAGGACCGTTTGACAACTAATCTCGAGACAATCGATACAGAAGTCGCAGATATCAGTAAAGGTTGGGAATTGCAGAGAATGCCTACAGTAGATTTATCGATTCTTAGAGTAGCAATGTGTGAGATCATTACAAATCCTAAAATTCCTGCCGTAGTAGTGGTAAGTGAAGCTGTTGAATTGGCCGCAAAATATTCAACGGATGCTTCAGGCCCGTTCATAAATGGAGTTCTCGCAGAAGCATGCCGAAGATTCCGCCCAGATGAACCTGTAGATCAGAATTAACAAACTGCTTGAAATAAANTTAAGAATGCGCGCTTAAACTTTAATAGAGGTGGTACCGTAACATTGATCGTAAATCGAGTCCCGTGAGGCTTGAACGGTGAAAGGTGCCGAGATGGCCGAACATGAAGACGAAACAACGCCCCTGAAAAGGGGCGTTTTTGTTGCGAAATCAGAAGTTATGGATGCCGACGATGTCCGGAGAGCTCTCTGGCGTATGGCTCATGAAATTCTCGAACATAATCATGGCTTATCGGANGTTGTTCTCATTGGTCTTCAGAGCGGGGGAGTGCCGTTAGCTCAAAAGTTGGCGGAAAACCTTGCGGAAATCGAAGGATCTAATGTGCCTGTGGGATTTCTTGACGTAGCGTTCTATAGGGATGACATCGGACTACGTCCAGTTTCTCCAAGGGAACCGACTGATATTTCCTTTGATCTAAGCGCAAAAACTGTTGTGCTTGTTGATGATGTATTATTCACTGGAAGAACCATCCGAGCAGCTCTCGACGCGATAACTGACTTTGGTCGACCGGGTTCTGTCCAGCTTGCGGTCATGGTAGATCGTGGGCATCGCGAGCTTCCAATAAGGCCAGATTTCATCGGTAAGAATATTCCAACTAGAAGAGACGAGTTGGTAGATGTTCAAGAGGATGGTGTACGAATCGGGGAATATAAGGTGTCTGCAGAATGACTTCTACTAAGCACATCCGATGTATCGATGACCTAGGGAAAGATGGCATTTTAGAGATTATGGAACTAAGTAATCATTTCCTCGAAGTCAGCAATAGAAGGATCCCTAAAGTTCCTGCCTTAAGAGGGAAAACAGTTGCATGGCTTTTCTACGAGGACTCAACACGCACTCGACTTAGTTTTGAAACCGCAGCTAAACGTCTATCCGCTGACACTATGAACTTTAACGTTTCCTCTTCCTCAGTAAAAAAGGGAGAAAGCCTTCGTGATACCGTTGAGACGATTTCAGCAATGGGTGTTGACGCTGTTGTGGTTCGACACAAATCAGTGGGAGTGCCATGGCTGTTGCCAAAGTGGACAGATGCTTCCATCATCAATGCAGGAGATGGTTCTCATGAACATCNCACACAGTCCCTACTTGATTGTTACACAATCACTCAAAATCTCGGTGATATCAGCGGAAAACGGATAGTTATAGTCGGTGATATAAAGCACTCCCGCGTTGCGAGATCAAATATAAAAGCATTTACTATGCTTGGTGCGAGCGTTGCCCTAGTTGCTCCACCGACCTTGTTGCCTTCCTCGATAACGAATTGGCCAGTTGATGTTGTTGATGATTTAGATGTTGCGATTAAAGAATCAGATGTCCTCTACCTACTCCGGATGCAGCTAGAACGGCAGAAAGAGGCGCTGGTCCCATCACTCCGTGAATATACAAAATTCTATGGTCTGACGGCAAGGAGATCGCGAAATCTTCAAGATTCATCAATAGTCATGCATCCCGGACCGATGAATCGAGGCGTTGAAATTTCTGGAGATGCACCAGATCTTCCCAATGCCGTGATTACAAATCAGGTAGAGAACGGGGTTATAGTCCGAATGGCTGTTCTCTATCATTTGCTCGGTTCTGGAGCAATTCCAACTGGCTTAGCGCCCGAGGATGAAGCCGATGATTGAAACTGTCATTAAAGGCGGAACTGTTATAGATAATGGTGGGACTCGTAAAGCTGATGTAGGTATTGGGCCTGATGGAAATATCGCTGCGATTGAGTTAGGACTTTCTGGGAATAGAGAAATAGACGCTTCAGGCTGTATTGTCACAGCAGGTCTAGTGGATTTAAATTCTCACTTCTGTCAACCGGGAGAAGAAGAAGCTGAGACCATAGAGTCTGGAACAAGAAGCGCTGTGCTTGGGGGGTATACAGCTGTAATGTTGATGCCTAATACAACTCCAGCGATCGATTGTGCTGCAACTGTGCGTGAGATTCAGAGTCTACGTAATGAAGCGCTTTGCCACGTAGAGATAGCAGGATCGCTCACTGTCGGTTGTCGGGGGGAGGCATTGGCTCCAATCGGCGAAATGGCAGAATTAGGTGTCTCTTTCTTCACGGATACCGTTCTCCAGAATTTTGATCCTCTACTTATTCAACGAGCAATGGAATATGGTTCGAGATTTGATATTACGGTGGGGCTTACTCCATTTCTATTATCTAAAGCCCATATGCATGAAGGAGATGTCTCATCCAAGCTTGGCATACATGGTTCTTCGATTGAAGAAGAAGAGCTTCTGACCTATCAGTTCGTAAAGTTGTTACAACTTACTGGAGCTAGATTGCACATCCAGCAGATTTCTTCCCCCCAAGCGATGGAAATTGTATCTCATGCCAAATCACAAGGTTTGCCAATTACATGCGAAGTGTCGCCCCACCATTTAGTTTTTACAGATGAGGCGGTGCAAAGCTTCGAATCAAGATATAAATTAGCTCCCCCATTGAGACCCAAGAAAGAAGTACAAAAAATTAAAGACTTTGTGATTGAAGGGCATGTTGACGCGATAGCAACATGCCATACACCCAATCAGCAACACTTAGCGGATTTACCTTTTGAGGAAGCACCTTTCGGAGGGATCGGGTTGGAGACAGCTCTCGCTGCAACTTTAACTGAAAGAGATATCCCGCTTCAGCATGTTCTTTCAGCGATGTCTTGGGTCCCAGCTGAAATAGCCGGTATTTCGACATCGCATGGAGGGAGCTTGACACAAGGAAGACCCGGGAACCTTGCAGTGATTGATGAAAGTGTTGAATGGAATCCAATCGGGCAAGAAATGGCAAGCAAGAGCGCAAATAGTCCATTTGAAGGCTACCAATTACAAGGAAAAGTAAGGCACACTCTGGTCAACGGAGAGGCAGTTGTCGTTGACGGCGAAGCGCAACGTTAAGAAAGGAAATAAATGGCTGATCTAAAACAAGCTGCACTTGTTCTGGCAGACGGGACACTTTTTGAAGGTGAACTTGTGGGTTATGAGCCTAAACAAAAATATACGAGTGGTGAGGTTGTGTTTAATACTGCGTTAACTGGCTATCAGGAGGTCATTACCGACCCCTCATACGCAGGCCAGATCA
>PAZD01000013.1 GCA_002715405.1 Acidimicrobiaceae bacterium | reverse complement strand
TGCTGGTATAGGAAATTTAGAGTATCTTATGAGTGATACAAGAGTTACACAACTTGAAAATGAAAGGGCTGATCAAATTAAAGAATTAGTATTCCAAAATCAAGAACAACTTGAAGTTCTTGAAGGAAATAATATTAATACAGATTTATTCACAACCCCGCAAGGTATCCCAGAAGAAGAAGAAATGGATCAAGAAGGTTACACACAACGTGATATCGATCGTGAAGATGAAGGTCTTGATGGAGCAGATGAAGATGGGGATTATCGTGAGAATTAAAATATATTTTATATATATTTATATATATGAAACAACACATTGACCATTTCTTTAACTACATTAAAGATGAATCAAAACTTATGAAGAAAGAAAAAATTGAACTTGATAGTAAAAATAAGCGGAGAAACTATTTTATGTATTTTTTATTTATATTATTTATCATATTATTTACATGTAGATTATTTAAAATAATATAAATTATATAATATATCATGTTTTTTGTTTTATTTATCGCTTTTTTATTCATGATGTTTCTTTCAAAATCAGTACTTGAAGGATTTCGTCCAAATGAAGATAAATTTGTAATCTGTAAAGATGAAATAACCAAAGGAGAAACGAATTATACAAAAGAAACAAATCATCTTAAAGCACCATTAAAAGGATTCTATTCTTCAATCATTAAATTAACTGAAGAAAAAAATCTTCCAAATTATTATCAATCACCTCATTGTAAGTCGATGAAAAGCCATAAAAATGATTATTTTAATGATAATAAAATTATTGATATTTCAAATAATAATTGGGATCCTCCCCTCGATCCTTTTGATAAACATGCGAAACCGGATGATAATTATTCCTTACTCTATCCCGACGAATACTCTGATAATTTTGAATATCAACATACAAAAGAAAATAAAAAAGAAATTCTATCCAGAGCAGATAACCTTTCCAACTGAAATATCAAATATTGAATAGAACATAAATAAAGCATATAACTCTTTTACATCTTTCGGTGAATCTAAATATGTCCCTTCAGTTCTAATCTTATTAAATTCTCGATTGTAAATATCATAGGGTAATTCAGGTCCATAGTAGTAATCAGACATCTCTATATATTCTTTTGAATATTGTGAAATATACTTCTTATAGGCATCATTAACTTTTCGGTAATTCCTTTCTTCCTCTGATAAATATTCATAGGATTGTTTTGTTTCATCCTTATCTGCTATTTTCTGTATTGTTTCTTTCATCTTTTGATCTTCTTTTTTCAATTCACTTGAAATCTTATTTAATCTTGATTCCATTCCATCAATATCCATTTCTCTAGTAAAGATTATATTTTTTATTTCCAAGCGTTTTAATCATTAAAAATAAATATTCTATTATTAAAAATGCCACCGATTTCAAATCTTATACTTGTTACACTTGAGAACTCACATGAATTCATTCCTAGATATATCTCGGATAATAATATTATTATCAATAGTTATCAAGATATGATGGAAGTCATCCTACGAATGATTAAAGATAAACACTTCTTTAATATGGATAAAAATATCTTACGTGGATGCTTAGAAGATTTAACATACATGTACTGCCCGGGTGATGATGTAAATAAAGATAGAGTAATTTCTATGCTCGAACCATCAGATGATGAAGATGAAGATGAAGATGAAGATGAAGATGAAGATGAAGATGAAGATGAAGATGATGGGGGTGGGGGTGAAGGTGAGCAGATGAATATTACCGAATTCTTACCTGAAATAAAAAAATTAGAAGAATTACTCTCAGATAAAGAATCAGATAAAGAATCAGATAAAGAATGTTAACTATTTTTAAACCTATAAATTTGATATATATATATTTATATTTATTAATACAAATATAATTATGTCATAAATGATTGAGGATCCAATTCTTTTATTAAAAGATCAAACATCGTTTGATAGTCTTTATGATATTAATTCATGTTCTGTTGCAGTAGTTTATGCTGTATATGATCCTAAAAAGAAAAGGATTGTTAATAAAGGAACATCAAGGGCATGTGGTGAAAATCATAATCAAATATCAATACATGCTGAAAGGAAAGGTATTAATTATTGTCGAACATACGATAAAAAAAATAAATATGAAATTTATATCTGGAGATATTCAAAAGAAGGTAAAATTAAACCAGTTTATTGTTGTGGAGCATGTTGTAAATTCGCGAATAAATATAACTATCATGATAAAATATTCACCTTTAATAATCATAAAATATGTTTAGCAACGAATCAACCCTACATCACACTTGGATACCAAATTAAACATCAATTATAAAAATGTTTTAATACAAAGCAATCGCCCAAAATATTAATGATTGAACTGAACTTACAGCTTTAATCTCTTTTGTAAATGGTACCATATCACCAAATGATAATGTAAATTGTAATAATAATGAGAAATATAAAAAGTCTACATAATCTAATTTACCATCTTTTTCTTTTAATAATTGTTCATTCACCATGAATGATGTTTGATCATTAAGATATAATTGATAGTATATTACTGAAAATATAACAATCAATATCATATTTAAATAGATTTTTTCGTGTGGCTCATCTAAAAATTTACGGATTCCTTTTGATACTTCTTCAATCATTTATAATAATAACTATATTTTTTTTTATTGAATTTGAAAATATTTAAAGATATCCTATAGAATTTTATTTGATAAATGGATCACTTAAGGATTTCAACAATCACATCAATTTTACAGATCTCATCAGACATTGATTTAAAGAAGATATATGATTCTGTACCAATAACAAAATATATTCCTTTTATTGAATATGGTGCTGAAAATTTACCAAAAGGATTTTCAAAAAAAATGTTAAGGAAAAAGAGAAAAAAGACAAAAAAGAAAATCTTCTATAATCAAGCAACTTTACATGTTGTTCATGATAATAAAATTATGAATGTAAAATTATTTAATAATGGAAAGATACAAATCACAGGACTTAAAAAAGAAGATCAAGGGATTATCTTAATTCAAAACCTAATTCAATATTTTCAGAATATCTCAATTTTTGATAAAGAAGTATCAATAGTAGATCATAAATTAGTTCTGATAAATAGTGATTTTGATATTGGTTTTGAAATTAATAGAGAGATATTACATCAAGAAATTATTGATTCGGGTATTTACTCCTCGTATGAACCTTGTAATTATCCCGGTGTTAATATTAAATATTTCATCAATCAAAACCAATTTGATGGTATTTGCTGCTGTGAATCATTATGTAATGGAAAAGGTCGAGCAGATGGTGATGGAAAATGTAAGAAAGTCACAATTGCGGTATTTAAGAGTGGTAAGATAATTATTACAGGTGGACAAAATATCGATCAATTAGAAACATCCTATCGTTTTATCAAAAATTTCATTGAAGAAAGGAAACAAATTTTCGTTTTAAAATAACTTATATATTATACTAATAATAATAATGGAATTTCAAAAACAACTTAATGAAAGTCAAGAAAATGCGAAACTTAGTTTTTTTAAGAATCCTGGATATCAGTTTGAGAGAAGGGGTAAAAAAACATTTATTTTGAAATGGATCGCAGGTTCAGGAAAAGATACCGAAATTAATGAAACATTACAAGAACCTTTAATTATTGATTGTTTATCAGATATTTATTTAGAAAGTTTCTTAACATGGCATGCTGACACGGACAATATTAATGGATTAGATTTAAATCGTGCTAGTAATTTATCAGATCGTTCTGCTTTTGTTTTAAAAATAAATGAATTTAATAATCAGGGGAATTCAGCAGAACCAAGTACAACAGGGAATCTTTTTAATAAAATTATTATTCCACATGTAATACCTAGTGGTGGAACTAATTATCGAAAAATTCATAAATCAAGAAAATTAAATTATATTTGTAGTATGAACCCTACAAAATTATCTAGTCTTACTGGAACTATTACAGCATTAGATGGATCAACTGGTTTATTTAATACTAATGATATGTTTCTTGCTGAGTTTGTAATTGTTCCAAGAGATTAATTTCGTTTTAAAATAAATAATAATATTACTATTAAATATAATATGGAATGGGGTAAACAATTACAACAAGACCGCGATAATGCTAAATTAGCATTTTATCAAAATCCAGGATATCAAAATGAAAGAAGAGAAAGAAAATCCTTCATAATAAAATGTACAGGAAGTAATTTGGTAAATGGTATCATTGATGTTGATTTACATGAACCTTTAATAATTGATCGTTTATCAGATATTTTATTAGAGAATGTAACGACATTTAATACAAGTTCTAAACCAGCTAATACTGCCGCTTGCTCAGCATACCTTATCAAAATTAATGAATTTAATCATCAAGGAAATTCAACCGAAACTAATTCGTTTAATAAATTAATAATTCCGAATGAATATACTGGGGTGGGAGGTGGAAGAAAAATTCATAAAGGAAAGAAATTAAATTTTGTATCAACAATTAACCCAAGTAAATTAACAAAAATTACAGGTACTATTACAGATCTAGATAATGAGACTGATACAATGTTTGATAGCGCAAGTGATTTACTTTTAATAGAATTTTTAATTGTCGCAAGAGATTAAATATTTTTTTATAAAATTGAAAACTACTTAAATTTAATTATTACTATTTATAATAAATGAATACTAATGATAATTTTACATATCAAACAATGCTTACTTATATAGGAAACAAGAGGAAATTAGTTTCTTACATTGAGAAAATTGTTCAAGAAAATGTTCTACCTGTAGTAAAAAAAGAAAAATTAAATATCTTCGATGGATTTGCTGGTTCATCTGTTGTATCAAGATCATTAAGTCAATTTGCGAATGTAATCCATACCAATGATATGGAAAAATATTCATCAGTAATGGCCCTTTGCTTTCTTGAAACACCGAATGAAAGTATGAAACAAAGGATCGTTCATCATATTGAAAGGATGAATATACTTGCTAAAAATGGCCCTTTTATTAAAGGGGTGATTACAAATAATTATTCTCCTAAGGATACAAAGAATGTTCAAGAAGGTGAAAGATGCTTCTATACACACGAAAATGCGCTTATCATCGATACATTGCGTAAGTATATTAGTGATCATGTTGAACCTGAATTGTTTTCTTATTGTATAACACCTCTTTTAATTAAGGCAAGTATCCATACAAACACTGCTGGTGTTTTTAAAGGCTTCTATAAAGATAAAAAAACAGGTATTGGCTCATTTGGTGGTTCACAAGTAAATGATGTCAATCGAATTACAAAACAAATCGAACTTGATATACCCGTATGGAGTGATTTTAATTTCAAAAGTNTGATCTATAATGAAGATATTAATATACTTATTGATAAACTTCCAGATAACTTTGATCTAGTATATCTAGATCCACCTTACAATCAACATCCATATGGATCGAATTATCATATGCTTAATACAATTATTCATAATCGATTGGATGAAAATATAAGTNAGGTCGCAGGTATTCCTAAGAATTGGAATAAATCAGATTATAATTATGAAACAAAAGCAATTAAAGCAATGATTACATTAATTCAAAAAACAATACAAAAATCAAAATTTATTCTTCTTTCCTATAACAATGAAGGAATTATTCCAATGGAAAAATGGGATCAAATATTTAATAAGTATGAAGTTCAAAAATTTAAGATAGACTATGATACTTATAAAGGATCTAGAAATTTAAAAAATAGACCTAAAAAAGTAGTTGAANTTATGTATTTAATTTCATCAAAATAAATAAATTTATATATTCTACTAATATATATATGAATTTCATTATCATAATGGTCTTTTTAGGTATACTCGCATTTCTACTTAATAATAATGAAAATAAAAATAGTATCTCCCCTAAACTTCCGGTTGTTCAAGAGGAAAAAAAAAACAGATGATGAACGCTTCCTAGAGGCATTAACCAATGTCTCGGCAGCTGATAAGGTTATACTTAAAAATGTAACAGAGAAATGGAGTCTTAATAAATACATCATTGATGACAAGATAAATGATANACTTACCAAAATCGCAAAAGATGTAATCAATAAGACAGGTATTAATTCTGGAAATCATTTCCATATTAAATCAATCGATCATGTATACATTATGAAAGATAAAGATAAAAACTTCAGGGCAATTATGAGTTTCTTTGTTCATGATGTAAGGAACTTCCATACAATTAAAATCATCCTAGATATCGTATCGATTAATAAAATAATCTATATCAATCATATCGATATTGATGAAAGTGGTATCAAAAATGTGATCAAAAATTATGACATTCGCCTCAATTCACACGGAATACTATCCAATTATAATATGTTTGATGAAGATACAAGAATCTTATTAGATAATTACTATCGGACAAATTATAAAGTTGTTGAATTATCCCAAGATGACTACATCACAAATCGATCTTCATTATTTACATTAGATCAATTAGTCGATGACTACCTACCGGCAAATGTTCCAACAAAAGATTCACCTATGTTCTGTGATAAATACTCCTTTGATTGGGATTCATCATCAACATTACTTAAAAATAATAAAGATTGTTCTATACAAAACCCTAGTATTCGTTCTTATCCGAATACTCCTTATTTTGCCCCTGGTGTTGTTACAAATAATGTAGATCAAAATAAATATGACTGGTTATATAAAATTGATAGAGGACATACTTTACCCTAAATCTTAAAAAAAAAATATACCACTATATAAATGGGTGTTATTGAAGGATATACAAATATTGTTGTCAATTCAGAAATTTCAGAGGATGAAAAGGATTATCGACTTAAGGTATTTACAATAGTAATTATCATTAAAATGTTACTTGTCCTATTCGTAGGAAGATTTTTATGGCCAAGAATAATGCCTCAGATCTCCACAAGTATAAAACCAAATCCAAGTTTTATATCCCTTATCGGATTGATTGTAATTGTTAATATACTCTTCTAAATGATACAATGGTTTTTTGAACAATACTCAATCCATTCATTCGGTGGTTTTTCTAGACCATAATAATCATATATATCATCCCAATTTTTTATTCTCTGTATATCATTTAATGAAAAATAACAATAATACTTTTCCAATACCTCATCAATTGATGATGTATCATTACAAAATTTAATCATTATCTTTTTACCTATATCTATCAATCGCAACTTTGTTGTAAAATTACCACACTGACATAGTATTAAATACATATATTTCTCCATTAAAGGATAATATTTAGACTCTAATACATCTTTATTATGTTGGTAACAATATCCATAATTTAATAATTTTGACCTTCGTTTACATGATCTACCATCCAAATTTTTACCTAAACATCTCATTTTTTTACATAATAAATAAATATTTTCACGACAATCATTCGTTGGCTTCTTAACANATGTATTCATTGTACGACATAGAGGACAATGTATATATATATTCTTATCACGATATACCATATCTAAATAACACTGAAAATGAAATATATGATCACATGATAATTTTTTTATTATATCTTCCTCCTTAATAATACCCAAACAAACTAAACATTCCATAATAAATATATATATATATCTCCATTTCTATTCCTATTCTTTCAAATTTATAGATCATTCTTTTTGACCTGTTTTAGATGTATTCCACAATAATTATATCCTAANCTACAATTCTTAGAACACTTTTCACCCTTATTCTTACCCCTCTTTAATACCATATCACATTTCTTATTTAAAAGAGAAGTATCACTATAATCATGTATNTTAGGATGGACCTTTTTAACACCACTAACGATAGGTAATAGATTATTTTGAGATCGACAATAGGGACAATGTCGATATTTTAAATCATTCTTAAAGGATAAAAATAAACATTGATAATGAAATGTATGGTTACATTTTAAAGTATGTAAATATTCATTATTTTCTTCCCCACAGATACCACATTTATTATCATTCATATTACTATTTAAATATTATATATTATATTTAATTGATCTTTTAAATGATTTTATTCCATAAGGATTATACAATTAATCCCAAACATATAGGATATAAAAAAAAACATACCTATTCAGATAAATTTACATTTATACCAATTCATTATCAAAAAAAGGAACTAATCATTCAAACACCATTATTATTTATTCCATTTAAAGTTCGTAAATATTCAATTACATCAAGAAAACAATATCTTGATTTATCATTTCAAAGCCAAAATAATGATTTTATACAATTTTTAATGATCATCTATATGACTATTTTTAACAAGTATTCAAAAGAATATCAAATCGAACACTTTTTTAAAGAAAGTGAATATTCAAAATGGATGCGTTTCAAAATAAATGATCATTGTCTATTTTTCAATCAATCAAAACAACAGATCAATACCTTTAATCCAAAATCATTCGGAAATTTTATAATTCACTTATCCGGATTATGGATCATGAATCAAAAAATATGGTTCAATTGGGAAATACTACAATCGAAAATACATATCCCAATACAATTAAAAGAATATATGTTCATTGATGAAAAAAAATCACCTCCACCTCCACCTCCACCTCCACCTCCACCTCCACCTCCACCTCTAAATAAATATGATAAAATGATAAAAATAGGTGTTTCAAAAAATGCTGTAGAACAAAAGAAAACATTTGATCGCATCCAAGCAAAAGANCTTCAAAATGTTATTCTAAGAAAAACTAAACCATCTGAATCTAAAAAAATTAAATCACATAATGGATTTATCCCTTCAATGGATGAATTAAGAAATGCTTTACAATCATTACAAAAAATTAATTAATACCAAATTTAAATATTCCAATATAATAAATGGCTCGGAGAATTGCTGGAAAAACTAAAAAACCAAAAAGAACTAGAAAACCAAAAAGAAAAGTAAGTCGAAGAGTTAAGAAGACCGCCCGTGCAAAGAAAATTAGTGAAGTCCTCTCATCTACCTATAGTGCTCCAAAATCAAAATCAAAATCAAAATCAAAATCAAAATCAAAACCAAAAAGAACTAGAAAACCAAAATCAGAACCAAAGGGAAAAATGACATATCGTTCTTTTGTTAAAAAAAATTTTCAAGAAGTAAAAGATGAGATGCCATCAGGAACACCAGCACCTCAAATAATTAAACGTATCGCATCCTTATGGAAGAAACAAAAGACAAAAGAACAATCTGCGTGGAAGCCATAATTTTAAGCATGATTTAAAGAAATAAAAATAATATATTCTTATAATGTACTTACAAACATTTGAAAAAATAGAAACTGAATCTTCTGAAGAAACTCCATCAGATTCTTCTGAAGATGAAGAAGAACCATTCATAAAACAAACACATTTTATGAATATGACTACAATGGATGAATATGAGAAAAATAGAGATAAATTATTTACTAAAGACATCCTAAGAAAAAGAATTGTAATTGATTCTCATAATTACTATCAACCCGAAAACTTTAATACATCCAACTTTAATGTAGTTTTTGATTTTGAAACTGATGCTGGAACTTCTCTAGTAACAACTAATTATGATATCTATCATAATGTAATAGGTTTCCGATTAATTCGAACAACAATTCGTACGCCTCCCTATAATGTTAATTCAACAAATAATGTAATTAAATATAAAAGAGGATCAAGTGATACAATTCATACATTTACCATNAATCCAGGTGTCTATACAATGTATGATCTCGCAAATGTTTTTCAAAGATATAATGGAGCATTAACAAAAAATAGTGAAAATACAAGTGAACAATATGCGATCGCAAATTTAGCACAATATGGTACTTACTCTGATTCTGGTATCACCAATGGAGTATATAATTCTGGATCTGCTTCATTTATTACAGGTGATAACACCTTCACATTAACTTTCCATGGAGNTGACTCTTCTACGACAGCNTCTACTAATTCTACAAAAGGTATGATCTTTGAAATGGAATTCAAAAGTAGCTCCGAAGAAGTCACAATACTCTGGGATAATGATAATATTACTCGAGGAGCAGCTCGTTTATTTGGATTCTTACCAAAAGAAACTACATCTTCAAGTCAAAAATTATTCTCTAACAGAACACCTGATGTCTCTTCTCACTTCGTTGATCTCGCGATACCTCAAATTCCAAATATAGGTTGTAAAAGAAATTCATCTGGTCGAGATATCATTGAAAGAATTCAATTAGATAAAGGTCATGGTGAATACCTTCACTATAAGGCCTTGTCCGATGAATCACAAACTCAACACTTTTTTGCGCCAATAACCCTCCATCGATTAACAATTCAACTCTGGGCTGTTAATAACGTTCTCTATGATACCAATAACTCAGATACTTCCTTTGAATTCGAAATTACAATGGTTAAAAATAAAAAATTATTAACTTAAAGAATACATTTGTAACTTAGTTAATCACTTAATGGAAAAGATAGATTGTATTTATATCCTTAATCTTAAAAAAGAAAGACAAAGATTAAAACAATGCTTAATGTTACTCGCAGATGAAGAAATATATATTCCGATTAAAATATTCCCTGGCACTTACTGGAATACAAATCACTTTAAAAATGAAATTTATCAAAAAGAAGCTATCCCATCTGAATCATGGAAAGAAAAAGATGGATCCCCTCTTAAAATAGGTCAAGTCTCCTGTTGCTACTCTCATCTAAAACTACTCGAAGATGCCCAAAAAAATAACTATAAAACAATACTACTACTACAAGATGATGTATATTGTAATACAATTGGAGAAATAAAAAATGAAATNAGCAAATTTCATAGACTCATCCGGAAATACAATGATTTTGATCTATACTATATTGGTAAAGAAAAAGTAGATCGTGCCGAAAGAGAACAATATTATAAAGATACCAATTATCTACTTACAGGATATAGCTGGAATGCTCATGCAGTAATATTCTCAAAAAGTTGTATCGAAAAACTATTAAATACAACAATCCTACAAAATATTATTCCCTTCGATGAATTTTTACCTCTCTGCTACGGAAAAAGTCAATGCTCCGAAAAAGAATATTATGAAAAATTATTTCCCAAAATAATAACAGCACTATCTTCTGATACATTTCAGAAGGTCTATCAATGTACATATGATTCATCTCGATATAAACACCTAATCAATGAATATACCACAACTGATATAGAAGATTCATACCTAATTCACAAATGATACACATACATATTTATCCCCTTTAGTTACTGGTAACCCCTCATGATAATGTGTGATTCTTCCAGGATGAATTAAAGCATATCCCTTCTTATTTTTAATCTTTTGATCTTTTTTAATAAACCTTACCTCACCTCCTTCATATTCATNATTTAATGATATATTGATTGTATATGCTGAAGAATCATGATGAGGTCCTAATTTATAGAATTGATTATGTTGATACTTTACAACAAAACCAATATTTAAATCATTCGTTTTAAATGAACCCCAATGATATGAAACAATCGGAGCAATATATTTTATTATAATATCCTCCCATATTTTATTCATTTTTATCTCTGTAAAATGTATATCATTTGAGGGAACATTCTCATACCCAATCCGTGAATCCTCATTTACAGCACCAGACCATTTCCCATATTCTTCACATACTTGTATTAATTCTTTACAAAAAATATCATTCACAATAGGGAATTGTAATACATCTGAAATTGGCTCATCAATTGGTAATAAATCTAACTTATTAATCGATTGAACAAAATCAGGATGAAAATACTTCTCTAAATACCTTCTCTCATCCCTATAATAATCAAATATAGTTATTTCGTTCTTTATACCTCCTTCTTTTGGCTTAAACATATACACAAGATTAATACGTTTATTCCAATATCCATCCTTCATTGAAACACCATTTGTTTCATGAAAATATGTTGAATCAAATATCATCCCTCGATTACATTTGTATTCAACGATCTGTTTTGTCGCTTTACTCTCTGTAAGATATTCCTTTATTTTTTCAACATCCTTATTATATTCACGATAGGTCCAATCACTTGGTCTTTTTTTATCCCAAATAATTAATCCATTCTTTGATTTATCCTTCACCGAATCATCCGGTGTTAACCATATATTTATATTCACAGAAGCTGGATCTGAATGAGGTGTTACCCCAGGACACTCATTATCATAAATGAAAAACCACCCTCGGTCAAATTCAAGATCACGCAATATATCACAATATGTATCGGTTAAATATTCCATTACATCCTTTAATTCAGTAATAGGATAATTACTTGAATCAAAACCATAGTCCTGATAACCACCATAATAATTATTACTTGTATTAAAATCTGTTGTAAGAGCAAATCCCCTTAATTGATTTATAACATCCTTCTCCAATATATCATCTATCACCATAATATTATTACCAGACCAATAATTACCCTCATCTACCTCTAATATCTTCTCTTTAATATTATCATCAGTAGATACTATATTTATACTCGTATCATAAAGTTCTCCATACCTCTGCTCATTACATAAATATAAAAATATATTATTATGACGACAATTCTCACAAAATGACATATCACATCCCCTATTCACACTATAATTCAATGAATAATATCCATACAATTGATCAACTATACTCGATTTAATCAAATAAAGATTATTAATATATGGAACATTCCAACATCCCTTATGACGATACTCTATTATATCAAAATAATTAAAAGATTGTCTGTACCAACCATTTCCATCAATATCTCCCCAATAATTTGTCCAATTATTATCACCCAATCGTAATAATGGACAAACAATATCTTTGTCATAAGACAATAAATCATAAATAATCCTTTGATTACTAATTATACATATTGGATCAATATTCAAATAATACTCACATCCACTATTCGTAAATTCTCTCAATGAATTATCACGAATAATATGTTCATCATTATCTATTCTATTTATATCTATATTCCGATATTTATCAGATAATCTATAATCAATATCCACTTTCGAATAAATTGTTAATTGAATATTTTCCTTTGGATAATCAATCAACTCCAATCCTTCGAAAAATAATGAAAGATCATATCCCTCTCCATCNCAATAAATAAATAAATAAATTATTTTATCCCGTATATCCTGCCTATATATACGATATTGATACAATGGATTCCATTGCTTCAGTAAATAATTACAATAGTTATTATGAATCACCTTCACATTATGAGAACCATTGCCATGATAATGACATGGCTTAGTCTGATATAATTGATTTGTTAATCGATTTGTTTGATATTGTATATCTATTTCATCTATATTATTTGAACTGGTCTGAAATATCTCACATTTTGTATCAATCTTAATATTTGATCTAAATTGTTCATATCGTGAATGTATTAAATATTGATCATCATATGTATCGTCAAAATCAACATCAATAATTGATCTTATAATATCAACTTTTCCAATAAAACCTCCGCTATTTATATATTTATAAGGTCCATCATCATTAAAGATCTTCTCCATTGATCGATCAGGCCAACATGTCTTTTCGCCCGCAAAGATAACATCCGCTTTAAAATTTAAATACTTCTCCATTATCTCTTCTCCACCCGACAAAAAAATTACATCATAACTATCACTAAATAAAATAATATCATCTTGATTATAATCCATTAATTCCTTCTTTAATAAATTTAACTTCATCCCTCCCCCAGGACCCTTACTCATATTACCACCCGTCCATTCATAGTCTAACCCCAATACCTTGTAACGTAATCCATAATTATTACATGAATGAATAAATCTTTTTAATGGTTCATTTTCATCTGTCGCTACAGTTAAAACCAATAATTCAGAACGATTATTTGGTAAGTAACTCGATATCTCGGTATCACTATTCTTAAATGCATCTTTTTCAGGAAAAATAATATTACAATCAACCGATACCATCTTTATTGTATTATCATAATATTTCCTATATTTCTTATATTCACTACAATCCCCCACTAAAGATAAATATTCATCAATTACAATAATATTCTGTAATAAATTACTCTGAATTACATTCTTACAAAAACTTTTCGTAATTAGATATCCAATCGTCCAATAAGAATAAGATGGATACAATAATACATCATTAATCCTTTCCTCTTCATCATTTGTATTCACTTTTTTACGTCCTAAATAACACATTTCCCAATCAACCCCGTTCAAATGATTAATTGTATTCTTTAATTCATCAATAAATTCATCCGAAAAATCAGCATCATCCTCTAATATAAGTGTTATATCATTACTCCGTTCTAATGCTTGTTTATATACATTATAATGACTTAGTGTACACCCTACTTCCCCTTTTGTTGTCTTACGATTATTAAATGGATCTGTCCATTCTTGTAATATCTTATAATTATTTTGATCCATAGATTCAGGTGTTAATTCTTGTCCATCAATCGCATCATAAAATTCATAATTAATCTCAGGAAATGATTCCATTCTTTTTATCATTCTCTTTCTTTTTTCAGGACATCTTTTCAAATTAATAATAAAACAATTTATATTCATTTACTTCTTAAATTTTTTTTATTTATCTATTTAATCGCATAAATATCATCTTTTTCTAAATAACACATATAACCATATCTTTCAAGATGTTTTATTATATCTATACTATTTACATGTTTATGTTCTATCTTAATCATTTTAACATTAATTTTCTCTAAATCAATACTCTGTAAGACAATTAGATCATGTCCTTCGGTATCAATTTTTAAAAAATCAATTGTATCTACATTATNNTTCTTACATAACTCATTNAATGGAATNGTTTTTACCTTCTGCTTTAAANGCTTCTTANAATAATATAATTTATTATTCGTTTCAAATGATAATGGTCCAGACTTACCTTCAATACTACTAATTCCCTTTAACCATTGTTGATCTTGTTTAACAATAAATTTAGGATCGATATAATGTATCTCTGATTCACCTTCTTTATCACTAATCGCAATATTTTCATAATTTATCTGAGGAAATTTAGTTAATCTATCAAAATAATATTTTACAGGTTCAATTACTATTCCCTTCCATCCATTCCGTATTAATTTTTCACATGTATCAAAATCANAGGATCCAACTTCAATAAAAAAAGGCATTTATTTTTAATATTAAGATTAATTTGTTTTTAAATTATAAATGATTGTTACATCGAGGAATGGTTTATTCNCCCTTCAAAATAACAATATTATATTACTTAAAGATCTTCAATGCTTCGGTATTTGTAATTTTCCGGAGAACATTTACTTTGTTTTTCATTTCTTAGGTGAAATTGAGAAAGATACAAAACAAGGAAGAATNACTCGTTTTGTTATTCAAGAAAATAAAATTTTAGAAGAGAAAGAAATAATTAAAGATCTAGATAATGGTGTTCATGAAATAACATCAACTGGTAAAGATATTATCATTCTACAAACATATTATCAAAATATTATTCGTTACCAACTCGATGATAATTACTTTCCAATACTATCATCCAAAGAAATAATTACTATCGANAATTTCCCTCCATGTCTAAATATTAAATACCTAAACGAAGAAATACATAAATATGATGATTTCTTACATACAGAAAGAAACTATCAACATTTTAATTCAATCACAATTCAAGATAATTTCATTTATCTTTTAGCTCCTCATCTAAAAAATATTAGAATTGATGGCAAAAATACTCAGAATGAAAAATTATCTACGATCTTTGTCTTTAATATTCATTTCCAATATCTATACAAAATACCTCTACCCGATTACTTTTGTCACTCATTAGTAATCCAAGGCCCAAAAATATACTATCTAACAGCATATTCAGAATTAAAATACTATGACTTTAGAGATAAAAAAACACATACCCTCATTCAATATCCTAAAAATCATTCGAAAAAAAGAAACATTACAAGAGGATTAAGTATTACAAATGATTGTATCTACTTTGGTTCTACTTATGAAGATAATGATAAAAATATAATTGTATGTTATGAAAATGATACAATNATTGAATATGATTCTCCATTAAATACAANCATCTGTATGATAACGTCTGAAAATTTTGGTACAGATTATAATCATATCTTAGGTCCTTATAAAAAACCTTTTGTATTACAATTCCCTATTAAAGATACACAATTATCAGAATATATAAATGATATTACCTCTATCCAAGAAGTAATTGATCGAAGTAATATCTCCACAACAATAAAAAAAGAAAGATCATTCCAAAATATATATAAACAACCACCCTTCTTAGAAGTACTAAATGATATTCTATATCCAAAAGACATTATCTTTCAAGATGTATTAAAAAATCAAAGAATGAAAAATCCAGAAGAATCACTTATTAAATTATATAATCATGATTCATTTCAATGTGACAAAATACATAAGGTCCTAAAAAATATGGAAAAAAAAGGGTTTAACATTACAGGTAGTTTCTTTCTCTATAAACCAAATACAGGATTAGGTTGGCATACAAATCTAAATTTAAATGANAATTATAGCTTTCGTTTATACATGATATTTACAAAATCAAATGACTCATGGTTCTTATATAAGCATCCACTCTCTAAACAAATACATTTTATTAAAGATCGTTCCGAATATTGTAATCTATTTCATCTAGGATATATGGNTAGTCCATTNTGGCATTCCGTCCTAAATAGAGGGGATNGTAATCGGTTGAGTATTGGTCTTGGAGTAGATATAAATGAACTAAAATATCTAAGGTTAGATGGATTTCAAGATATAATTCATTAAGTAGGTTTCGTTGGCCATGTAACATTTTCAAGGACACCTAATAAATTTAGTATCGGTGATTGTGTTTTTGTTATATCTCTTAGGTTTTGACGATAAGTTAACCATTCTGTCTTTTTTCCATCATTGATATGAGGATAATCTGGTAGAGCATATATATCAGATTCCTTTAATAATATGTCTCTTTGTTGTCGTAACATTTGCATTGGTAATGCATTTTCTAATTCTATTTTTTTAGCCTTAATTTCAGAAAGCGTTGGTTTAGTAAAATCATCATTATCCCAACNGATCGAATTATAATCATTTTCAGTGATGGACCATTCTGCCCCTGGAACTAACTCTAGAATACAATCAGCATATGTAACCTTTTGATCTGGCATATATATAGTATATAATAATATTATTTAAATATTTACGTGCCCATATCATCACCACCATACGTGGTTGTTCCGACTGTTCCACTTCCAGAACTATCCTGTAATTTAATCGCATATAGGATTAAATTTCGTGTTGTTAGTGTTCTCGCCCCTCCTGAACTCGAACNTGAACTTATTTCTCTAAATTGTAATTTGATTGTTTTCGTAGCTGTTATTTCTTCAATTGTTTGAATTTGATCTTGGACATAATCATTATAACCACGATAATAGCCCCATTTATAATAATCATTATACGCGCTTGCTCCGCTAAATGATAAGTATCCACTTCCACTTGGATGATTGTAATTTGTTCCAGCAGAATCATATATACGGGCAGCAAATATATTTGTATAATAACTATACGACCATTCAAATGAAGCTCCAATTAAATATCTCCCCGTCGTACTTACTGAGATGGAAATTGTATCTGTCCATGTACTCGATGTAAAACTTCTCCCAGTATTTGATGTTGTATATACATTATTAAACATAACAACAGAGGCATCACTACCATTTGTACCATTTGTACCAGAAGCCCCTTTCTGACCCTTGGCACCATCAGATCCATCTTCACCATCGGATCCATTCGTACCATTTGTGCCATTTGTACCAGAAGCTCCTTTCTGTCCTTTCGATCCATTTGTACCATTTGTACCATTGGTTCCATTTGTACCAGCAGCTCCTTTCTGTCCTTTCTGACCCTTATCACCATCAGATCCATTCGTNCCATTGGTTCCATTTGTACCATTCGTGCCAGCAGCTCCTTTTTGTCCTTTCTGACCCTTATCACCATCAGATCCATTTGTACCATTCGTGCCAGAAGCTCCTTTCTGTCCTTTCGATCCATTC
>PAZD01000012.1 GCA_002715405.1 Acidimicrobiaceae bacterium | reverse complement strand
TTCCATGCCATGGAAGCGCTCTACCAACTGAGCTATAGCCCCTTGCGAAGGTACTGTATCCAACATTTGTTCTACTTCAGCGAAGCTCTGCGCCTTCATTGCGAGGAAACGAACCGAGCGGCCTGTCACTCCAAAGCCTTTCGAGTTGATAGTAAGCACGCTCGTTGCTATCAAAGACGTGGACTAAGAACTCGCCATAATCGATCAAAACCCATTTAAATTCATCATTTCCTTCAATCCTATGAGGCGAAGGACCACCATTAGCTTTAATCACATCTTCAACTTCTTCGACGATTGCTTTAACTTGTCTACTCGTTCGACCACTAGTTATCAGAAAGAACTCAGTAAGTGCGAAAACATCCCCTACGTCAACGAAAATTGTATCAATTCCAGATTTTCCCTCGATCGCCTCCGCTGCAAGAAAAATCCAATCAGTTGATTCCAATTTGGAAAGAACCGTAACAGGCACGTCTTTCAAATTAATCGCTGCTCCTGATATCTTCTCCAATAATAACCGTTACATCGAAAGCGGCATCCGTTAGCGGTTCATAGTAGATGGTCCCAGTTCCGAGACTCTCTTTAAAGACCTTTACCACCTCGGAATCTTCAGAGTTATGATATATCAGCTCTGTGTCCCTTCCATATTCTGATGCATTACCTATTATCACAATTTGTGCGCCGGCTTTAACAAGTTCAGAAGAAAATTCTCCAGCTAAATCAAGTCCGCCAACCCCATCAAGTAAGCGCATAGTCACTCTCGCTTCAGGACCACTAGGCATCGGGAACGGAACCATATCTAGTACCGCATTACGGAGATTATCTTCATCAATGTAAGTAGCTTCAGGAGTCGAGTCCTGTGGAACATTCACTACAACCATTTCACCACGGCTAAGCCCCCACACCATTCGCCCAATCCCAGCATTAACTTCACCCGGAACAGCTGAAACATCTACTTCAGTAGCTAATTTGCCAATCCATGAACGCCAGAAATCTTCTTGGCGCAATCGCCGTAAGTCTCCTGAACTGCTAGTGGCTTCCCAATTGAGAAAGCCACTGATTTCATCCAACTCAAGCGAAAGACTTCCCTGATATGGACAGCAAGATGATTCAATCGGAAATACGGAATTAATACCAGATCCTTCATGGAGAGGATCATTAAGAAGGATCTGCAATGGTGCTACCGAAGCTACATAAGAAGCCCAATTTGAAGGTGCCATTATATTTGTAGTAGTGAAACCGATCGATAAGAATTCTCGAAGATATCTCTCAGTTTCTCCTTGGCCCCCCTCGTCAAAGATGGACGCTATTGTTTCTCCCTCACCTATCACCGTGCTTGGGTTTAGAAGCAGGACTGCTCCACCAATATCATTCGGGCCAAGACTTATCAAAGCGACCATAGATAAGTCACCTTTCCCGTCAATTCCAAGAGTTAGATGGGCAGGAGTTGCGATAACATAACTTTCGTACCCCGGCTCCGAAGGGTCTACGACAACTTCACCGAAATCACCGTCCGTTGAATTCAAAATGGCATTAGTTGCATCCCAAACAAACAAAGGAATAGCAACCAGAAAAGCAATCGTGACCAAAGGAAATGCCCACATCCACCACGGACGCCCTGAAAATAATTTCATCAATCTAAGATCACCTATATAAGCCTTCGGATCGGATGTATCTCTCAACTTCTTCCGGAACCAGATCACTAATAGGCAACCCTGATTTTATTGCAGACCGTATCCCTTGGGACGAGACATTAACCTGAGGCCCTTTAGCAAACACGAAATTGAAATTCTGCTCTGCCGCTTCCAACCTGAATCCAGGCCTCCCAACGACAACTATGTCGGCATATTTCTCCAATTCTTCTGACCTTCGCCATGTCGACAGTGTACTTGCAATATCTTCGCCAATGATTAATTCATACTGGGCCGTCGGATCCTGATTATGCAATACTTCGAGCGTTTCCACTGTTACAGAGTCTCCTCCTCGGTCTATTTCGATACCCGAAACCGAAAAATGATCGAAATCCCTTATTGCTAACTTAACCATTTCAAAGCGGTGATGAGAATCTAATATTTCTCGATCTACAGCCTTTTGCCACTGAATATGGGAAACGACAAATAGGATCTCATCCAGTTGACGATCATTCAGTATAAAGTCAGCGATTGCGATGTGTCCGATATGTGGCGGATCAAAGCTCCCACCGAAAAGACCGACTCTACGCATACTATCCACAAACATATACTACAAAACAGAATAGAACTCAGTTCACAGATACGTATTTCATTGAAAAAAGACTATATATCTAAGGGAATTTCACCTTTTTTAAAGAAATTTCCTAAGAATGCTGGACATTCTCGAGTAATTCAATTAGGGTTAATGTGCTTTTAACTGGGTCGACTCTTTTGGGTCGACCTATCTCGCGGCAACACCTCGAGATGTTTGTTAAATAGGCAAAACAACTCATATTACTTCACGAAGCACAGATCCCCCCCGGTCCTTGCGTTGTGGCACAGAAAGTAAAGTGGCACCTCGTTTTTAAACGATTTCGCTTGTTTTGAATATTAATCAATCAGTTAAAGCAAAAACCCCCCCACCGAATGTGAGAAAAAATGAGTGATTCAGTAGGTCAGTATTTAAATGAAATAGGATTAGTCCCCTTGCTCACTGCTGCGGAAGAACGTGAACTCTCCCAGCTGATTGAAAAGGGTGTCGAAGCCCGTGAACGTTTAGCAGCAGGAGAAAAAGGGATAGAACTGAAGCGAGCTGATCGAAAGGCCGCAGAAGCAAAGGATCGCTTCATACGCGCAAACCTTCGGCTCGTCGTAAGCGTCGCTCGACGCTATCCGTTACCTGCTGGCATGGAACTTCTTGATCTAATTCAGGAAGGTAACCTTGGCCTTGAGCACGCGGTAGACAAATTCGACTGGCGGAAAGGTTTTAAATTCTCAACCTACGCCACATTTTGGATTCGACAAGCCATAGGTCGAGCATTAGACCAAAAAGCGAGCCTAGTTCGTCTCCCTGGTGACCGTTCGGCAAGCTTGCGTGCCGCCCTTCGACAGGTATCGGGAGATGGAGATGAACTTGATGAAGAGCATGCACGACTTCACCGACTTACGACACCAACTTCCCTAGACCGAACCATTGGTGACGATGACAGCAACGAACTGGTCGACTTGCTTCCTGACTCTAACCCTGGGCCAGAACAGTCCGTTATGGAACAGGCCCGCGAAGTAATGGTTTACGACCTTTTGAACGTCCTGGACGATAGAGCACGATATGCCGTAGAACAGCGCTTTGGCCTTCAAGATGGTCGAAAGCGCAGCTACCGAGAAGTCGGAGAAGAGCTTGGAGTCACCGCAGAAGCTGCTCGACGTCTAGTTAAGCGGGCGGTAAACATGGTTCGAGAGAATGCCCCGAATCAGGTTGACATTGACGCTGCCTAATTAAGGTTAGCTTTACTTCTCCAGCCCACTGGGAAAATAGGTTGCGATCTTCCCCTGAAGACGAGAGGATATTAGTGTGCTAAATGAATGGTCTCCAGACTCATGGCGCCAATTGCCTGCTGAACAGCAGCCGGATTGGCCTGACACCGACGAAGTAGCTGCTGTCCTCCATGAAATTTCTAAACTCCCCCCTCTAGTCTTTGCTGGCGAAGCTAGGACCCTAAAACATCAATTAGCGAACGTATGCAATGGAAATGCCCTGTTGCTTCAAGCAGGCGACTGCGCGGAATCATTTGATTCTCTCTCTGCTGACGCAATCAGGGACAATTTGAAAGTCATATTACAAATGGCGGTTGCCCTTACTTATTCCACTGGCCTTCCGGTTGTGAAAGTCGGTCGGATTGCAGGACAATTTGCAAAACCAAGGTCAAGCCCCACAGAAACGCAAGACGATTTAGAGCTCCCCTCATTCCGAGGCCATATCGTAAATGACCCTGATTTCGATGCCGGTTCTCGGGAGGCTAATCCAAGAAGACTGCTCCAGGCATATCATCAAAGCTCTTCCACATTGAACCTGTTGCGCGCATTCACAAGAGGAGGGTTTGCGAATCTTGCACAAGTGCACTCTTGGAATCAGGAATTTGTAGCAAATAGCCCAGCTGGTGAACACTACCGAGAGATAGCAGATGGAATTACTGACGCATTAGCATTTATGAAAGCATGTGGCATCACGACTCTCAACAATTCGGCTCTAAACGAGGTTGATTTCTATACCAGTCACGAAGCTCTACTTCTTGGGTATGAAGAAGCGCTCACACGGACAGACTCAACTACTGGAAATTGGTATGACTGCTCAGCACACATGCTGTGGATAGGTGAGAGAACGCGACAAATAGACGGAGCTCACATTGAATTTCTTCGAGGAGTTGAGAACCCTCTTGGATGCAAAATTGGACCTACAGCAACTTCAGATGATGTTTTGAAAATTTGCGAAACTCTAAACCCTAATGCTGAGCCGGGTCGGCTTACTCTGATCACCCGATTTGGCGCCGATAACGTCGAAATATGCTTACCCCCTATCGTCAATGCTGTTACAAGTGCTGGGCACCCTGCCGTATGGGCTTGTGACCCTATGCATGGTAATACGTTTACCAGTTCCAGCGGACACAAAACTAGGCATCTCGATGATGTCCTGACTGAATTAAGCTGATTCTTTTCTGTTCACCGCTCTCTTGGAACATGGGCTGGAGGAATTCACATTGAATTAACTGGAGGAAATGTCACAGAATGCCTAGGCGGTGCTGACAAATTATCCGATGATGACTTACACCTCCGTTATGAAACGATGTGCGACCCGAGGCTCAATGCGTCTCAAAGTTTAGAGTTAGCATTCCTAGCTGCAGAGCAGCTGCGGGAAAGCCAAAAATTAGACTAAGTTCTCAACAAAAGCTTCAAGTTGCCGGAGATTTCGTACTTCAAACGTTCCTTCGCAGTAGTCGCTGTATTCACTAACTATCGAATCTCCCGTATCCCAGTAACTCCGAGGTTCTGGATTTAACCAAAAGACCTTACGCGCCTTAGATTCAATTTCCTTTATCACCCAAGATTGTGATGCATGGTAATTATTCCTCGCATCTCCAAGGATCATCACTGTAGTTTTCGGTCCGACATCTTTACCGTACCGTTCGTTGAACACTTCGAATGCATGCCCATAATCAGAATGGCCATCCACCCAAATAACGTCAGCCTCAGTGTTGACCCTATGGATAGCTGCTGTGATGTCATCGACTCCTTCAAAATACTCTGTGACTTCGTCGATCCCATCTATGAAGACGAAAGAACGCACTTTTGAGAATTGACTATTGAGGGCATAGACGAGATGTAACGTAAAACGAGCAAATGCAGCCACAGAACCAGATATATCGGCTATAACCATAATCTCTGGCTTAGCGGGTTTAGGAAATTTAAATTTTGGTTCAGCCGGTACTCCTCCATAGGAAAGCGAATGGCGGACCGTATTACGGAAATCTAAAGGACCTTTTCTTCCGTGCCGTCGCTTCCTAGCTAATCGAGCCGCTAACTTTCTTGTTAACGGCCAAATAGCCCTCTTTAGGGCAACCATCTCTTCTCTACTTGCATGCATGAAATCGACATCTTCCGGAAGGGGTTTTCGAAGAGTTTTCGCCATCGCCTCTACTCCCCGATCAGCTACCAAACGCCTTCTTATTTCAGCTTCGATTTCTTTTTTAAATCGCTCGATCCGGTGTTCGTACTCATCTTTAAGCAATCGTTGGCTCAGCGAATCGATCCCTTCATTTTTCGGAATAGCCTCATCAAGGAGCCGCTCAAGCACGGATTCAAGTTCAAGATTACGAAGAGTTCGATAAAGGTAGTACGTACCCCCAACTGGCCTTCCTGGCTCCATCCCTGCAAATCGTTGAACAGCCAATCTGGAAACAGCGCGCATTAGATTTTGATCTGAATTCATCAGAGACCTGTACAACATTTCTGCTAGCTGTTCTTGACTGAGGCCTTCTTGCCCACCTCCTTGTCCGGGAATCTGCCCTGATTGCAGGTCACTATCTAGCTCTGATGCATCTCCTTGAGAGTCTTCCGAANTTTCGTCATCGTTTAAGCTGTATTCCTCCCCTCTTAGAGAGAAATACACCTCAAAGACAGTTTCAAATGATCGCCAATGGGCATGATTTTTCACTAGTGTCGCGGCTAGCGCATACTTAAACGCTTCTCGGTCTTCTATCGGAATATGTTTCACCGCAGCTACGGCATCGAGATTCTCTGTCAGGCTAACGGGTAATCCTGCTTGCCTTAATTCAACGATAAAACCATTAAGTAATTCCAGTAACGGTGATGGAGGTTCTGTCTCAGCTGTCTGGTTGAGCAGATCCATTGCTACTACTATCGGCATTTAGAGTTTCGTCGGTTGAAAATTCCTTAATTGTCTTTTCGATATCAGATCTATACTTCAAGAGAATATTTACAGTATCTGTAGCAGTCTTCGCATCAATGTGCTCTACCCCCAAATGGACCAAAGTTCGGGCCCAATCAAGGGTCTCGGAAACTGATGGAGCTTTTTTCAAATCTANTTGACGCACTGACCTCACTACTCGTGCGATCTGATCCGAAAGGGATTCATTAATATCAGGCACTTTGGTGAGAATTATTTCGCGTTCCCGATCAAGGTCTGGGTAATCGATATGCAGGAAAAGGCACCTTCGCTTTAATGCTTCGGATAACTCTCGCGTATTATTTGAAGTAAGGAAAACCAATGGAATTTGCTTCGCTGTGACAGTTCCAAGTTCGGGGATAGAAACCTGATAGTCAGATAGGATCTCAAGCAATAAAGCTTCAGTCTCTATCTCTACTCGATCAACCTCATCAATGAGCAAAACAACTGGGTCCTCACTTTGTATCGCTTCCAAAAGGGGACGAGTTAATAAGAACTCGCTGGAGAAAATATCATCTTCAATTTCTTGCCATGAACCGTCACCATTAGCATTTCTTTCAGCTTGTATGCGAAGTAGTTGCTTTTTGTAATTCCATTCATATAACGCCTTAGATTCATCCAAACCTTCGTAGCACTGAAGCCGAATAAGGCGGGCTCCGTTCATTTCTGCAACACTTTTAGCCAGCTGTGTCTTCCCAGTGCCTGCGGGGCCCTCTACGAGAATTGGTTTTTGTAGTCGATCACCAAGGTATACAACACCGGCGATTCCTTCATCTGCCAAATACGAAACTTCTTGTAGGCTTTCACGAACTTCTGGGACATTATCAAATCTATAGGACATAATTTTCTGAGAGTAGGGGGGTAAGGGGGCCAATACGAACTGTAGTCAAAATTGTACTATTAGTTAGGTTATCCATAGAAAGAGCCATAACGGGTACCCTTAGACATGTGAATCAGATAAATGCGGAACCCGAAGAAGACAAAGTAAGCGGCAAATCAGCTTTGCTTGTCGGGGCTGGGGTAACTCTATCGCGATTATCTGGCTTGATACGTGAACTTGTCTTGGCAGGTCTTCTAGGTACACGGATAGCTGCTGATGCTTTCAAAGCAGCTTTACAAATTCCAGGACTTCTGCAAAATATTCTGGGCGAGGGGACTCTATCTGCGTCATTTGTCCCCGTGTATAGCCAACTAATCGACGAGGACGATAATAAACCCGATCATGACTCGGGAACCGTAGCTGGAGTCATCCTTGCTGTCCTTGCATTACTGACAGGGGTTATCGTCTTTGTTGGAATCATTGCGGCTCGACCAATCACCCGAGTTCTTTTACCTGTTCTTCCCGATGAAACTTTTGAATTAACCGTCGACTTGGTTCGAGTTATGTGGGCAGGCCTTGGTTTTATTGTGCTGTCAGCATGGTGCCTTGGGGTTCTCAATGCACATAGGAAGTTTTTCCTGTCATTTGCTGCCCCGATCGTTTGGAACGCTGCACAAATCCTTCTTGCGATTGTCGCCTGGTCGAATGGATGGACCGATTCTGAAATTGCCAAAACTGCCGCATGGGGTGTCCTAATTGGAGGATTCTTGCAGTTCGCTTTACAGCTACCTGCCGTATTTAAGGTTGCACCTTCTATTCGCCTAAACATGCGAGTACATCTTGACNCCGTTAGGGAAATATTTAGAAGATTTTCACCGGCGATTCTAGGACGAGGGGTTGTGCAACTATCAGCTTTCTTTGATTTATTTCTCGCCGGATTCTTAGCTGCTGGAGCATTTTCGGGTTTAGCGATTGCCCAAATCCTCTATCTACTCCCTATTGGAATATTCGCTATGTCAGTTGTCTCCGCAGATCTCCCTGAGCTTTCTCGCGACCAAGGGCAACCATCTAGGGTTATTCGAAGNCTTGAAGTAAGCCAAGAACGAATCATGTTCTATATCGCATTTTCTGGAATTGCATTTATTACCATCGGGAAGCCACTAATTGGAGCGTTATTTGAACGGGGNGATTTCAGCAGCGAGGACACTCTTTTCGTTTGGCTTGTTCTCTGTGCTTACAGTTTGGGTTTATTTGCATCTGGAATTAGCAGGCTCTTTCAGAATGCTTGTTATGCTGCCGGNGACACCAAAGGGCCAGCGAAGTTTGCTGCTTTGCGAGTGTGCATATCTGGGGTTATCGGAGTAATTCTCATGTTCCAATTTGATCGTCTGGCTATTGATGTTAATGATTTTGTCAAGCTAGGGGATTTGCCTTCTTTTAAACCTCTGCCTGAGGGAGTCAGATCCAACGATATGGGACCGCAAGCCTTAGGAGCAATCGGACTTGCTCTTGGGAGTGCATGTGGATCATGGGTTGAGTACGCCTATTTAAAGAAAAGAGTGGCGAAATCTTTGCCTGATGGCTACCGGTTACCGAAAGCTACGAGAAGTCTTTTGCTCCCTCTTCTCGCCTGTGGGTCAACCGGTGCTGTCCTTGCATGGGCACTTAATGGAGTTCACCCTCTGATAGTTGGNCCTTCGCTTCTTCTCTTCACTGGAGTTCTGTACGTGTTGTTGGCGAACTACAAAGGTTCTCGCTCTGCAAACGACTTACTTCGTCTCACAAAATTGATGACCCGGAAGGGTTAGCTATCGGGATTAACCAACAATACGAGGTCATCTCGATGGATAACTTCTTCCGGAAGTCCATCTGGGCGTTCTTCAGTCCGTAGGNCAATAAACGATGAGAGAGTATCTGAGCTAACGGTTGATAGCCCTCTCGCAATAGATATCCCTTTTCTGTTCACAATCGAAACAGCTTCTCCAGCTTCAAATTTTCCTGAAATACTCTGCACACCAACCGCTAATAGCGACCCGCCTTTTTCTAAAATCGCTTCTTCAGCTCCATCATCAATATGGAGATGTCCGTTTGGTTCCAAAGCAAATGCAATCCATAGCTTTTTAGCTGAGAGCTTCCGTAAGTTGGGGCGAACAATAGTCCCCGTCTCAGGAGTGTCGTTTAGAGCATCCATAAGAACATTCTCTCGAGCAGCAGACGCAATAGTAGTTGTGACTCCAGACCAGGATGCCATCCTTGCAGCAGCTAGTTTTGAGCCCATCCCTCCACTTCCTTGTGGCCCACCGGATTCTCCTAGAGTCGCAGTCAGTTGAGTAGATGCGTCAATTTCTTTAATCAGAGTTGCATTTTGGTCGTGGCGGGGATCTGAGGAGAAGATTCCGTCAGTATCAGTGAGTATGATTAGCTTTTCTGCTTGAACAAGATGAGCGAGTAAGGCCGCTATCCGGTCATTATCACCCCATCGGATTGCATCATCTGCGACAGCATCATTTTCATTAACGATAGGGATAATNCCAGCGCTCATTAAAGACTGAAGAGTCGATCTAGCATGAAGGTAACGAGATCTAACAAAAAAGTCGTCAGGGGCGAGAAGAAGTTGTCCATGTTCTAGATTATGGCGAGCAAGCTCCTCCCCATAAATAGCCATCAGTCTAGGTTGGCCAATCGCTGAGGCAGCCTGAAGTATCCGTGAATCTTCCGGACGACCAGAAGTGTAACCCAGCGTTGGTAATCCTGCTCCAATCGCCCCGCTACTGACGAGAATTATGTCTCTATGAAATTCCCTTACCGAAGCTACTTCATCGCATAATTTAGCAATTGCTTCGCGTTTAATGGATCCATCGACCATCGTCAACGAAGAAGTACCGATTTTAACGACAACTGCCATCTCTCTATTCTCGCAGCATTACGTTAGGAATTCTTGCATTTACTTCAGTAGTTAGAAGTCGAAATTACCATCCTCCTGGTATTCGAATTCGAGTTCACCTATGCNGACGAGGTCCCCTTCCTTAATCCCCGCCCGTTTTAATGCTTTGTTGACTCCAAGTCGTTCGAGCGTCGCCTGTACATACTGCAATGCTTCAAAGTTTGTTAAGTCGTTAAGCGCTACAGCTCTTCTGGCGTCTCTTCCGANGACCGTGAATGAGCCATCATGGCCTTTCTCTATCTCGACTCCTTTAGGTTCTGGACGGTGAATTATCACTTCATTGTTCGGCATAACAGCCGTGTTGCGTTCATCTTTTACTAGTCGCTGCATTTCAGTCAACGCTGATGAAATGCCCTCTCCAGTAACGGAAGAAATCGGAATACAGTTCTCTGGGACTTCTGCGACTCGCACGTCGTATTTGGATGCTAAAAGTAAACGTGGTCTTTCTAGAAGATCTGGCTGATAGGTTCCGAGTTCATTTAATAGTGCGTTCAACTGANAAGTAGGATCGGTCTCGTCATAGGATGCTAAGTCGAGAAGAATAACTAGCACCCTTGCCCGTTCAACGTGGCGTAAGAATTGATGGCCAAGACCCTTACCTTCTGATGCCCCCTCAATAAGTCCTGGTATATCAGCGACAACCATCTCAAAATCATCACCGGTTCGTACAACCCCCAAGTTAGGTACCAAGGTTGTGAAGGGGTAGTCAGCGATTTTTGGACGCGCTGCGGAAATTCTTGATATGAGTGTACTTTTCCCGACATTTGGAAAACCGACAAGAGCTATATCCGCAAGAAGTTTAAGCTCTAGCTTCAACCATTGTTCTTCACCGTGCTCACCTTGTTCGGCAAAGCTGGGCGCACGTCGATTGTTTGCCAGAAACCTTGCGTTCCCTTTTCCGCCCTCACCGCCTTTCGCTGCGAGCCATCTAGTTCCCGAAGTGGAAAGATCGGCGAGGATATGACCTTCTTGGTCCCGAATGATAGTCCCAACAGGGACTTTTACTTCCTTGGATGAACCGTTCGCCCCGTGCCGTCGTTTGCCTTCACCATGNCGCCCATTCTCTGCTCTTCGATGTGGATAGTCTCTAAATGAGAGCAGGGAGGCTGTGTTATGGTCGGCTACAAGCCATATGTCTCCACCATTACCGCCATCACCACCATCAGGGCCACCTCGGTTCACATGAGCTTCTCTTCGAAAAGCTACACACCCAGCTCCCCCATCGCCTCCTTGGACGTTAAGGCCACATTCATCAACAAAATTTGACACAACATCACCTTAGATTGAATTCGATGCAGATGATCTCTTACCGAAAAATACCCGAATAGCAACCTATTCGGGAATGATATCAACCAGTTTACGTCCTCGCCTAGAGCCAAATTTTACTCGGCCATCAACGGTAGCGAAGAGGGTGTCATCCCCTCCACGTCCCACATTATTTCCTGGATGAAACTTTGTTCCGCGTTGCCGAACCAAAATCGAACCCGCAGAAACTAACGTTCCATCATAGGCTTTCACGCCTAGCCGTTGAGCATTGGAATCTCTACCGTTACGGGTGGAACCACCACCTTTAGTCTTTGACATACTCGTTAATCTTTCTTTATCCCAGTGATACGTATTTCATTATAATTCTGGCGATGACCCCATCTGCGGCGCTGGTTGCTTTTATTTTTATAGGTGAAACCATTGATCTTTTTCCCACGTCCCGTTCCGACGATTTCAGCGGTAACTTTAGCGCCCTTAAGCTCCGAAGGTGTTGCAAGGACCGTTTCTCCATCAACAATCATCACAGGAAGAAGGTCGACAGAAGCACCGACATCTCCAAGTGTTTCTACTTGAAGGACTTGATCTTTCTCGACACGGTATTGCTTTCCACCGGTCTTGACTACTGCATACATAAGTGACCAGCCTAGTAGTTTCTAGTTGAAATACCGACGCTTTTCATCTAGTTGGTCAAAGAACACTTAATGTTGTGCGTTTTGATACGACTGAAGTAGCCCTTCGCCAATTCGCTTTCTCGTCATTTCAACCAGGCCTAATTCTGATATCTCTAAAACTTGTGTTCTAGTTTTATCCCTTGAGAGCGCTTCACGGAATACACGAAGCACGTCATCACGATTTTTTGCGATTTCCATGTCCACAAAATCAATAACGATAATACCTCCAATATCTCTTAGGCGTAGTTGCCGTGCTACTTCTTTCGCTGCTTCTAGGTTATTTTTATACACGGTTTCTTCGAGGTTTGAAGAACCGACATTTTTTCCTGTGTTGACATCTATAACCGTCAGTGCTTCAGTGTGCTCAATTATCAAGGAACCGCCGGATGGAAGCCATACTTTAGAATCCAACGCTTTAGTCAGCTGCTCATTGACATACAAGCGTTCAAAAAGCGGTAGATCTTGTTCATCGGGATCATGAAACTCAATCCGGTCTGCTAAGGCTGGAGCCATAGTTTCAAGATATTTACTTGCCTCCTCATATAAATTTCTTTCATCTACAATTACAGACCGGTATTGCTTATTAAATTCTTCGCGAATAGTACGAAATGGCATTTCCGGCTCTCTGTGTAGAAGAGCGGGTGCAGAGGATTTTTTCGCTAGTTTCTCAATATCCTCCCATTGTTGAACAAGCCGCTCAACATCTAGCTGGATCTCCTGTTTCGTAATATTCTCTGCAGCGGTTCTCACAATCACACCATGCTGAGCCGGTTTTGCTTTTTCAAGAATTTGTCGTAGCCTTTTACGTTCTTTCTCATGGAGTCTTTTTGAGATACCAAATGTTGAACTATTGGGTACAAGGACAACAAACCGTCCAGCAAGTGAAACTTCCTGAGTGAGACGGGCTCCTTTGTGTGCAATCGGGTTCTTTGTTACCTGACAGACTATAACTTGCTTATTTTTTAAGGTATCTTCAATCCTAAGTTTGTTTTTCTTCCCATTTCCATTTCCTTCTTCGTGAATTAAATCACTTTGGTATAGAACAGCATTTTTCGGTGTTCCGATATCAACAAATGCCGCTTCCATACCTGGAAGGACATTCTCAACTTTACCTAGATATACATTTCCATGGATTTCAGTGACATCATTCGCCGGTTGGGAGACAAAGAACTCCAGCAGCGAACGCCCTTCAAGAGTAGCAATCTGAGTTAAACCATCTTCAACATGTACGGCCATCGTATATCGGCCAACTGCCTTACCCTTACGTTCCTGACCGCGTCGTTTCTTTAAATTTGCTTCATCTAGCTCTATCCGACCATTCAATGAATTCTGAGCATTTCCCGAACCGCTGGATCTTGATCTCCGGCGTTTTCTTCGTTTTCTGGTTGGTGTTTTTTTGTCGCTCGGAGTCTTCTGTGAATGGTTTTTCGGCTCTGGTGCGGGTCTTGTATCCCCTATCTGGGGTTTAGCTTCTGATGTATTACTAGAGGTATCTTCTGCTGTTTTTTCTTTCTCAACATCCGAGGTTGCCCCATTCCTTTGGGTTTCGTCTCGTTCGTTCATGGATAATATCCCTTCTCATGATGCGCCAATCAGCGTGCGCATTCGGGTAGCTCCAGCGACTTCTAAAGGGTCAAGTCGCTTCGCCCCCTCTTCGACTATTTGTTTTCTTCTGCGGAGCTTGTATTCAGTTAAAGACGGTTCGACAGAACGCAAGAATTCACTTGGCCTTAGAGATCGAGGTTGAGTACCGAGTTCTGCTTCCACTACTACTCTCCCATCTTCCTTTTTGACTTTCTTTCTAACTGAGTGCACTAAGGGCTTTATGTCATCAACGACTTTTTTCCCTTTTCGCTCGCGCACTATAACGATTTCACTTGAGGTATTTATTGTATCTAACCATGAGTCAACCGTGGTGTTATCTTCGTTAACCGCAATATCCCATATGCATGAAGTTACTGTTTGTTGCAAGGAAGGAACCTTACCTTCCATGATAGATACGCCATTAATTTTAATTCCTATCGGTAAGTTCTCATTTAGCGAAGCGCACACCTCTTCAACATTGAGAAATTCATTTTCGGAATTGTCTATTTGGATGTCAATATATTCGCAGTCTGATTCCGAACCAGTTGGGAGAGCGAGACCATAGGCGATTTTAGGCCTTGGAGAAAACCCCTGACTGTAAATCATTGGAACATTGGAGATCCGCAAGGTTCTTTCCCAAACTTTTGCTATGTCCCGATGGCTAGCAAACCGTACTTTACCCGCTTTACTCGAGCGAATTCGAAGATGAATCATACCTTTGCTTCTACTTCTTTTTTCTTTCGGATTGTTAGAAGTTGCGGCGCATCAGACCCTTTTTCAAGGTTCTGCCATGTTCCTTGACTTCCCCCTACAGGTGGTGAAGTGGAAGCTACGACATGATCAAGGCCGTATCCCGTGCACGCACCACAGTCATAGCATGGAGTCCAACGACAGTCTTCTAGCCCAACTTCCTCTAGAGCATCTCTCCATTCTTGCCAAAGAAAATCTTTGTAGAGGCCGGCGTCAAGATGATCCCAAGGTAGTGGGTCGGATCTTTCTCTATGCCTATAGGCATACCACTCTACGGAAAGATCCAATTTGGCCATAGCATCCAGCCAGCGATCAATATTGAAATGCTCACTCCACTCTTGAAATGTGCCTCCGGATTTCCACACTTCTTCCAAGAGGTCTGACAGTGCCCTATCTCCTCGACTTAACACTCCTTCTATTACTGTTGCTTTGGGATCATGCCACTTTAACTGGACTCCGCGCATACTGCTTGTTGCATCTTTTAGCAGGTTTACTTTTCTTTGAAGCTCTTCGGTGGTGTTCTGCCCAAACCATTGAAATGGGGTAAATGGTTTGGGGACAAAACCACCGACGCTGACGGTCACAGATGCATTTTTCGTGTGTTGCTTTCCGATTGCCACACAGTTTTTCGCTAATTCGGCGATTCCGAGTGTGTCTTCATCGGTTTCCGTTGGCAATCCAATAAGAAAGTAGAGTTTAACCCTTCGCCAACCTTGAGAGAATGCTGACTCAACAGCCCCATATAGGTCCTCTTCAGTTATAAGTTTGTTAATAACTTGTCGCATTCTCCAGGTTCCTGCTTCTGGAGCAAATGTAAGCCCTGATCTTTTGCCGCCCTGAATAGTCGCTGCTATTCCGACTGTAAATGCGTCAACTCTTAGAGAAGGAAGTGAAATACTTGTCTGACCACAGGACATGGGATCATCTCCTACGGCTGCTACCGCTTTCTCGATATGGCTGAAGTCAGCGGTCGAGAGGGATGTGAGGGCAACTTGGTCGTAACCAGTTCTCTTTATGCCAGATGTAACCATTGTCCGGACTTGATCAAGGGAACGTTCATGCACAGGTCGAGTGATCATCCCCGCCTGGCAAAAACGGCATCCTCGTGTGCAACCTCGGAATACTTCGACATTTAGCCGGTCGTGAACTACTTCGGTAATGGGCACCAGCTGGTTTTTAGGGTACGGCCAGTCTTCTAAGTCTACTATGGTTCGTTTTTCGATTAGGTTCGGCGTACTTTCATCAATCGGGTTCAGTACTTGGTTGCCATTAGCGTCGAGCGTGGATGAGTAGAGTGCGGGAACGTATACCCCTTCAATTTCTGACAAAAGAGCTAGTAGGTCATTTCTTGTTTTGGTTTCATCCTTGGACGTCTTCCAGAGATGAATCGCACTCGTTAGCTCCGATACCACCTCTTCTCCATCACCTAGCACGAAGAAATCAACAAATGCTGCTAATGGCTCAGGGTTGTAGGTACAATGGCCGCCCGCAGCTACCAAAGGATCATTTTTGCTCCGCTCGTGTGACCGTAATGGGATTCCTGCTAGGTCAATACAATTTAGAACATTCGTATAGACGAGCTCTGAGGACAGATTGAAAGCTATGACGTCAAATTCATGTGCTGGGCGATGAGTATCCACACTAAACAGTGGAATTTGTTTTTCGCGCAATACCTGTTCTAGGTCGACCCATGGCGCATAAGCACGTTCTGCTTCGCCTATTGGCATTTCGTTAATGATCTCATACAGGATCTGTAAACCTTGATTTGGGAATCCGACTTCATACACGTCAGGGTATGTTAAGAGCCACGCTACGTTTTGGGCATCATGAGGCGGGTGTTGGGCACCTCGTTCCAAGCCTATATATCGGGCAGGTTTTTCTACATGAAGTAGCAGCTCTTCTATTTGAGACCATAGCGATGTCATGACGAGGTATTCATCCTTTAAATTGTTACCACACGCAGGATACTAGAAGCTTCATCGAACAACTTCATATCTTCTCATATGGACGTTAATCACAAGCCCTATTGCGATAAAGCTCGACAAGCTTGAAGAACCGCCGTATGAAACAAACGGTAAAGGAATTCCGGTTATAGGCATGATCCCTAATGTCATTCCTACCGACTGGAACATTTGAAAAACAATCATTGTTAGTACCCCAACGCAAATCAGCGTCCCGAGGAGATCAGCAGACTTTTTGGCAGTTCTCCAACAACGCCATATTACTAATCCGAAAAGAGCCAATATGACTATCGAACCCATAAATCCAAGTTCTTCTCCCACAACTGAAAAGAGGAAATCAGTGTGTTGCTCTGGAACAAATTCACCACGAGTTTGTTGTCCTTGTCCAAATCCTTGACCGCTAACTCCCCCTGAACCTATCGCTATCTGTGCCTGTGTTTGTTGGTAGGCAGCTTCAGTTTGAGATGAAGCGGGATCAATAAAAGATGTCAATCTGTCTCGTTGATAATCCTGGAGGAGCCCCGTACTCCAGATCGTAACGATACCGATAATCCCAGCGAGCGTCATCAAAATAATGTGTCGAGTTTGCGCACCCCCAACCAATAACATGCCCATAGTTATGGCTACAAACACAAGAGCAGATCCAACATCTGTTTCTAGAAGGATCAACCCCAAAGGAATAGTTGCTAGAAAGAGGGCATTCACGATCGCTTTTTGAGAAAGGCGTCCATCAAAGCGTTCTAGATAGCTAGCTAGAGCAAAGATAAATGCTACTTTGCAAATCTCTGAGGGTTGGAACTGGAATTGCCCAAACTCAAACCATGCTCGCGTTCCGTTTCTCTCCACACCCAGAGGAGTTAGGACGAGTAAGAGCAAAAGGCAGCTTCCCCAGAACGCAATAGGGACTAAATCACGAAGTCTCCTATATGGAATTGATGCAGTTACAAGCATTGAAAGTCCACCTACGACAACGAATAGCGTATGTCGGTTCATGTAACTTTTGTCGTACAACGTTGGGTCACTGCCTCGAGTGGCACTATAGACCATGAAAATACCGGAAATTCCTAACGCTAGGCATCCTAGAATCAGCGCAATATCCACATGAAGCCAGGGTGAAATAGGACTGCCTGTAGGATTTAATGACGTGCGCCTTCTCTGCCAACCAAGATCACTCATAACGCTCTCCAGACGATGCTGTAGTACTTCCAGAGAGCGCCTCAGTTTCAGTAGTGATTTGCTCTAATTCTTTCGCTTGACGTCTAGCGACTTCGTCCGCTTCCGCTTGGCTTAGATATCGCGGCACAATTCCATATGCGATCTGTTCAAAATAACGCCTGATTACTGGTGCTGCCACAGCGCCACCGAAGCCTGCTTCTTC
>PAZD01000011.1:9861-16312 GCA_002715405.1 Acidimicrobiaceae bacterium | reverse complement strand
TAACAATGACCTTCCCTAGTTTGATTTCCCTAAGCTTCTTTAATTCAGGTGGGATGGGACGCGTTTCGCCCATCGATAGGGTTTCGCGCAAACTATCAAAACGGGAATAACTCTGGCGGCGGGCCACTAACGCCAGAAGAATAATAGCTGCACAAACAGCCGCCATTAAAGCATTCCCTCTCATTGGGCTATCCGTGTTCCATACAATGCCTTGCTGGAGAATACCAAGCACGATTGAAGTGACAAGAACTGTTTTTAGATCGGTTAGTTTCCCTACAACCGCGGCTGTTAACGCCCGAAGGAAAAAGAGGACACCAAGTTGCCCTCCCACGGGAAGGCCAAAAATGCTTGATCTGAGGAAGAGCGCTAGAAATGCAAGAACGGCTGCGAGACACCAGACGAAACTTTGGAGCCGCCTCACCGGTATCCCTAACATTCCTGCACGGTCGAAGTCCTCAGCGATCGCCCGCACCCCTATACCGATACGGGTACGGTGGAGGAGATACCCGACGAAGATCAATACCAATGGGATCACGATCATGACGATGACGTGATTGTCATTAAATCGAAATTTATCGAAATCGAATTGGATGTTTAGCGGAGAATCGATCCGCTGCGATGTCACTGCACTGTCCCACCAGTCCGGCATAAGCAGAGCACAAAGCACCAACACTTGGGCTAGACCTAACGTAGCAACGGTCAGGATGAGTCTGGGGCTTCGAGAGAATCGGCGAATAACTAAGAACTCTGAACTAACGCCGAGAACTGCAGCTCCTACAAGGCCGATAGCGAAAGCAGCAAGGTATGGGAAATTTGATTCTACGATCAGCATGACACTTAAGACGGTAGGGAGAAGCCCGAGTTCTGCTTGCGCAAAGTTCAACACCCGATTTGATCTGTAGATGAGAACGATGCCGATAGCGACAAGACTGGTAAGAAGACCAAGGATTATTCCCTGAAGAACCGCCCCATATGGGGTGCGCCAAAATATTTGCTGAATGGCAAGAAGAACGATTGGGGGAATCAACCAGGATACAGAGTCGCTGGTGAAAGCCTTGTTAGTCTGTTCGCCTGTCATTCCCCCCCCTCTCTCAATACTGGCGGCGTTAGATGTCGCCGTTTTCATGTTCCTAAACCGCTAGCCTTTAATCTTTGTTTTTCTCTTCAAGGTATTTTTGTGACGCTTGTCGTGCCTCGGTGTTCTGGCCAGCTGCGGTGATCAGTATTTCACCAATCCATTCATTATGGGTTGACGCCAGATCTTCCGCTGCGCTTCGGACCTGCTGTTTCGTTGTTTGGATCACCGATTGGGGTCGTTTTTTAACAGCTGATGCTAACTCAAGTGCTTCTTGTTCCAGCTCTGTTTCGTCAACGACCCGATTTATAAACCCTATGGATTTCGCTTCTTCGGCTGTGAAAGGCCTGCATGTCATGACGAGCTCTCTGGTCATGGCAGGGCCAATTTCTCGGACGAGACGCGGAATTCCACCCCATGCCAAAGGGATACCGAGATCGACCTCAGGAATAGAAAAGCTTGTATTTGTTGCTGCAATCCGGAGGTCACATGCCCCTACGAGGACAACTCCCCCACCAACGCAATGGCCGTGCACGGCTGCGATCGCCACTGCGTTCATATTCTCTATAGCGTCAGCCATTTGTTTTCCGAGAGCTGCGCCATTTTTTCCATCTTGGTTCGGGCTATTGAATTCACGAAGGTCAAACCCAGCTGAAAACACGCGTCCTTTTCCGCTGATAACAACTACAGGAACATTGTGCTCATCGAACCATGCTGTTGCATCTATGATTTCTTGGAGTGCGTTGGTACCCAAGGGATTTAATTTGTCCGGTTGGTTGAGAGTTAATTGCCCAATGCCCTCTTCTATCCCAACCGTAAGTGTTTCAAATGCCATTCGCCTATGTTGTCACAGAGAAGGCCAAGACACCTAGTGGGCTTAAAAGTTAGGGCCCGATAGGGCGCCCATTCGCGGGACGGTCGAATGCCCCTCCACGGTATTGACTTGTCTGCATCGGCATTCGGCCAGCATCAATAACTTGGGTACCGTGATGAACGCAGACACGTTCCAGAATTTTCCATTCGCCGTCACGTTTTTCATAGAGGTCCAAGTATCTGCCATACCACGTGTCAACCATTCCCGTGTCTTTTCTACATAGGTGGGAGATATTGTAAATTTCCCCCCTTGCATGGATTCCATCTTCATCAAGTTCGATCTGGTGGTTGTAAATGGAATGCATCGTCCACTGCCACCGAAGATGCGCTTCCATACAGTAGTCGACGAATTCATGGGCGTTACCGCTGAAATTTCCATGGTCATCAGTGGCTTCTGGCCAATAAGCTGACTTCATGTAGTCAGGATCGAGGCGATCCACACCGTGGCAATAGCGCATGGCGGCATCACGGATCTGCTCGCGGTCAGATAATTCTTCAATGGTGTATGGCATTGTTCCTCCAATAGATCGATTCAATCTTCTTCCATAATTACATTTCAAAAGCTGACGAGGAAATTCTGATGAGGTTATCCTGAGATTGTGGGGAAAAATTCAGCAACATTCTTGTTTCTGAGTGTCTTAGGAATTTGGGCTACTTTGACTTCGTGTGGTTCAAACTCTAACACTGGAGAAGCGGCAGAAAGTGTTACCGTTGGCGAATCTCGACAAGAGACCCCTACCGCCGTTGCTGAACCTACCACTGTTCAAGAAACGCAGGAAAGCGAAACGCCGGAAATTGTCGAGGAAAAATCTCAAGAGGAAGAGAAACCAGAGGAGGAATATGTAGCGACGTTCCGTTTCCCAAATAAGTGGGTCAACGCCGATGGGCTGGGTGAAGGCATCCTACAACCATTGGGTGACGCTGCCTTACCCACAGGGTTTATTGAAGAGGAATATCTTGTCACTGGCGAAGCTATTTCGTATGTCTCAGCGGACCCAGTGACCAGTGATGGTTTCTGGACAGTCACAGAAGATAGTGAAGCTGGGTATAAAACTCGGATGATTTTACGCTACCCTCCAGCGGACCAGTTCAGCGGCGTTGTAATCGTTGAATGGTTCAATGTCACCGCTGGTGTTGACAATAGTATCGACTGGTCATACCTATCGGAAGAAATTGGTAGATCAGGGCATGCATATGTTGGGGTTTCCGCACAATATGTAGGGGTTATGGGAAGAGATACTGGTCGGATACCTCAAGGCCTCATCGACACTCGAGGGTTGCCGGTGCGTGACCCGACGCGCTATGGGGATCTCATCCACCCTGGCGACTCATATTCATTTGATATTTTCTCCCAAGCCACGGTCGCGAGTTTGGCGATTCTTGCCTCTCCTGAGTACGGTCTTTCGGCAACTAACGTTGTCGCTGCAGGCCAGTCACAATCAGCGGGGTTTCTCACAACGTACGCTAATGCGGTACATCCACTGGTCAATATTTTCAACGGTTTTCTGATTCACGGTCGAGGTGATGGAGCACCAAACCCATCTGTGGATGAATCTCTTGAGAATGTGCTAATTCGCACTGATATAAACGTTCCGGTGATGATTTATGAAACTGAAACTGATTTAACGGTGCTTCAATACGCAAATGCCCGGCAAGAAGATACAGGTAATATTCGGACATGGGAGGTTGCTGGAGCTGCCCACGCAGATACCTATTCGATTACCTACCCGCGTGGATTCCCTCGGCAGGCCAGCATAGGTGCAGCCTTGGGCTGTGATGGGCTGATTAACGATGGCCCTCAGCATGAAACCCTTCAAGCAGCGTTGCATCATTTCATAGCATGGGTTAAAGAAGGAATTGTTCCGCCAGCAGCGCCACGCATCGAAGTATCCATGCACGATGGGCTGGAGATTATCCGCGATGAAATGGGTATAGCAATCGGGGGTGTTCGGACGCCACCAGTGGACGTTCCGCTTCGGATTCTTATTGGGGACCCGGGGTCATCGGAAGGGTTCTGTTTTCTTTTTGGGCAAACATTCGATATTGATTTGGAATCGCTCCAAAGTATGTACCCTTCGTTAGGCTCCTACGTCGAAGTGTTAGAAGCAGCAGCGAATGAAAGCGTTACTAATGGATGGCTACTTCCAGAAGACGCAGAGATTATGATTGAAGAAGAAACCCAACGGGCAGAAAAAGCTGGGCTCGAGTAGACAAGCATCTAGACGAGTCTTTCATTCTTAATGCGGGAAGGGACCTCGGATGGCTTATGTATTCGCTAATGTGAACGGGAAAAGCGCCCTTATCCGTGATGGGAGTTTCTTCGACCTTGAGTTAATTTCAGGTGGTTTAGTAAGTGCTGACCCAATGGAAGCCCTAACAGAACCAGAAACCCTTCATNGCCTTTCTGCGAATTTGGAAAGTTTTACGGCGTCGGGAAAAGTTGACAAGGTTACGCTTGGCGCCCCAGTACCACGACCAAGAAATTCATTCGGAATCGGTTTGAACTACCAAACTCATGTCGATGAAGCCGACATGGACACCCCCGAAGTTCCNATGGTTTTCGCTAAACTACCGTCCTGTATTACCGGACCCAACTCAGATGTCCTGATGCGAAGCGATGAATGCGATTACGAAGGTGAGCTCGTTGTAGTCATCGGATCCGGCGGGAGGGACATACCTGAAGATGTAGCTTGGCAACATGTTCTGGGGCTATCTGTAGGACAGGATTTCTCTGACCGTGGCGCCCAATTCATGAGCAATCCGGCGCAATTCACCTTAGGAAAATCTTTGGACTCATTCGGGCCTACCGGACCTGTCCTTGTCTCAACTGACAGTTTCACCAACCCCGCTGATCTAGAGCTTCAAACGTGGGTCAATGGTCAACTTCGACAGCACGACCGGACTTCAAGTCTGATTTTTAGTATCCCGAAACTCATCGCTTTTATCTCACAATTTGTCACTTTATGTAATGGGGATCTGATCTTTACGGGGACACCGGAAGGAGTAGGGTTTCGTAACGGTGTTTTCCTCAGCGACGGGGATGTAGTCCGGACTTCGATTGAAGGCATCGGAATGTTAGAGAACCGTTGTATCCGCATTCCAGATTAAGGCAACTATCTAAGCAGAACGTAGGCACGGTCTACTAGGCTGCGCTTGGAGGCCTTAATGTCGGAACCCGAACCAATGGAAAAGAAAATCGGAATATTCGCAAAATTCAAATCTTCCTTNAATAAGGAAAACGATGATGAAGAACGGTTCTCGAGCTTCGATGGGCACCCATTCGATCGGTCAGGAAAAGGCTTCTCTACTCTCCGGTCGGAGTTCCTCCACGGGAAAATCATGAAACCAATCGATGAGTACCTCGAAAAGGACGATCGTGGCGACACTGATGATGTTGGTTTTTTCGGTTCGATTTGGCAGTTTAGCGATGATGAAGATGAGGAAAAAAATGAGTGATAACGCCGGCTACCAGTTCAGTATCGAATACTGCGTGCCATGAGATTACTCGAGCCACGCCGTGCGCGTCGCCCAGGAACTCATGACCCATTATCAACATGAAATGTCGTCAGTCTTACTTATCCCCGGCGATAAAGGTATCTTCGACGTAAAGGTCAATGGGAACCTTATCTACTCCAAACATACGACCGGAAGGTTCCCTAAGCCCGAAGAAACATCTGCCATAAATATGAATATTGTGTAAAGCTTTCTCCCACGCTTTACCACCAAGGTTGAAGCTGCTAGAGATAGGGAACACGCAACTAAAGGAGTATGTGATGCCTCATTATATGATTAGCGGTTCCTATACCGCCGAAGGTGCAAAGGCGCTACTGGCTGAAGGCGGAACGTCAAGACTAGAGCAAGCACAAGGATTAATAGAATCCCTCGGTGGAACTCTCGAAGCCATGTATTTTACTTTTGGAAGTAACGATATTGTGGGGTTTTGCGAGCTTCCTAACGATGCTGCCGCAGCAGCCGCGAGCCTCTCTGTTTCGTCAAGTGGCGTGATTAACGTGCATGTCACCGCCCTGCTAACAGGACAGGACCTTGATGATGCTTCTAGCGTCGCAGGAGAAGCCCAGTACCGGCCACCAGGACAATAAAAAGTAAAAGCGGGAGGCCATTGGACCTCCCGCTTCTCTCCTACTGGCTATTAGGTTAACCAGCGAGCTTGGCTTTAATAACTGCACGTGCTGCTTCGTCATCGAGGACCGGTGTAACAGTCGATGAAATAACCTCAGACCAGTTATATACCCATGACGAGACTGCTTCAGCTGAGTCACACTCAATGATTGCAGCTCCACGACCGCTGGCAAGATCATGCCATCGACCTACCAAAGTAATATCTGGACCAAGGTCGGCAGCATCATCTTCTGCTGTCATCTGACTAAAAGCCGCGAATGCATCCAATTTCTTATCTGGGTAAAGCTCCCAATTGACCATCAGTAACATAAAAATTTCCTTTCGTCATNANNTCNTAANTGANNGTANNNANCATATGTTTCT
>PAZD01000011.1:0-9856 GCA_002715405.1 Acidimicrobiaceae bacterium | reverse complement strand
ATTNCNGCAAAGTTAANNGATCCAAAACCNTAANNANGAACTAAATGACGCTATNGTTTNCCTTATAGGAGGATTCTATGATTTTTCACGTNTACCANTTTCACAACGAACTCNCATGCCCNATTAANGACACTGACTTGTTTCTGAGTTCGTTTGGATCTGTTGTTGATTCTCTTGAAGCAAATAATGTAACTGTTATCGGTGCATGGATTGATGGCCCGGGCCACAAATCNTTTTATATTATTGATGCCGATTCAGCGGACGATATCCATAACGGACTGCACCCCATCATCGCTAGGGGTACAGCAGTTATAACTCCTGTCGCTGATCTCCAAGAGCGATCCAGAGAGGTAGCGGAAAGCCTCGCCGAGTCTTCATAGCCGTATTTAGTTTACTAAGAGACATCTACCTCGATCGATAGCGATTCTTGAAATCGTGATACCACGGAATCGATATTTGGGGCTACGGCCTGATAAGTGCTTTCTAAGGTAAAGAGAGCAGTAATCGGATCGGCATCTACTTCTAGGATTATTAAGAGTTCTGCACCTTGACTTAGAAGGACATTAATGAGGCCATCTTCTCGACTGATATATGTAACTTCACCCACATTATGGGCGGCAGCCACGAATTGTCGGAAAACATCTGTATTCGAAACAGCGAGATGCATAGAATATGACGCTGCTTTCCCACTTTGAAGGCTCGGGAGCGCCCTCCGACCGCTATGTGTCGCTTTTGTTAAAACACTAAATGCTTGGTTAAGTCTGGCCGTTTTCATAGCTGCAGAATGGGTATCGACAAGGTCGGGGTGGACAGCCCTTACCTGTTTGCGGTAGGAGGAACGGATCTGCTCCCAAGTCATATCAGCGCGAACTCCTAGCTCCTTAAGCGCATTCTCAATCTCGGAACGGGTTACTTCCACATGGTGAGCGTAACCGTGAGATTTTCATTCGGCAAAGTAACCTGTCAGAGATGGTTTATCGCTGTTTCAGTGAGCGGGTCGCCCGCAATTCGAGTGTGCCACATACGGCGCGGCGCGGTCATGTCAAATGGGGTACCTCGGTGCATTAACCGACGGTTGTCCCAAACAACAGCATCGCCAGGAACCCAGTTATGGTGGTATACCCGTGAACCCTGACAAGCGAAGTCATTTAGCTCATCTAAGAACCTCTGGGAATCATCAGCATCCATTCCAATAATATTGTGAGCATGGCGGCCGATAATGAGATTATTTCTACCTGTGTCAGGGTGGGTTTTGATAAGCGGACGGAGAGAAACGTCTTGGTCGTGGAATCCGTAGTAATTGTATGTGCCGTCATCATTTTGTTCATTTGGGAGATAGCCATCGCGTCCTTGGCTGTAATAATACGAATGGTATGCTTGCATGGTAGAGACACGCTCACGCGTTTCTTCTTCTAGCGCATCATAGGCGGCTCGCATATCNGCCCACCCCGTCGTACCACCAGATTCGGGGACAATCTCGGCGCAAAATACCGCCCCTTTGGCTTGAATAGGCATATAGGTGCTGTCATGATGCCATCCTTCATTACCGCGAAGAACTTTAACAACATCATCGGTACTTTTATGATGCAAGACCCCATTTTTGCCGATGTTTGAAATNGCAGTACGTGGGAATTCCAGATCTCCAAACCTTCGTGCGAAATTATCTTGCCCTTCAGGAGTTATCCAAACATCCGGAAAAATCAGCAGGGCCCGTTCTACCCACAGGTCGTGAAGTTGAATCCAAGTTTGTCTGTCAAGCTCTTCGAGATTAATTCCGGTGACAACTGAACCAAAAGTTACTCCACTGAGGTGCTCTACTATCATCTTTCACCTCCTACATAGAAAGAAACCTGTCGCATCGTTTTGATGCTACCTCTAAAAGGCTTACGAGTTTATATTTGCCTGCATTCCGATAACATTTGTAATGTACCTCTACCCTCTGAGCCCATGATTGATCAAGAACGAATAGCAAAAGCAGTAAAAGAGATACTTCTGGCGATAGGCGAAGACCCCTCTCGCGATGGCCTTCTAGAAACACCTCAGCGAGTCGCGCGCATGTATACCGAAGTCTGCAGCGGTGTAGGCTCCGACCCATCGTACCACCTTGAGAAAACCTTTGACGTCGGCCACGAACACGATGAACTCATTCTTGTAAAAAACATACCGCTCTATTCGCTTTGTGAACACCATCTGCTTCCATTTATTGGTGAAGCTCACATTGGATATATCCCTAGCTCAGAAGGAAGAATCACAGGACTTTCCAAGTTAGCTCGAATCGTCGATGGGTTCTCGAAACGCCCTCAAGTTCAGGAGCGACTGACAACAGAGATCGCTGATGCTCTCGAAAGTGTTTTACAACCTCGCGGCGTTATCGTCGTAGTTGAAGCTGAACATCTCTGCATGTCAATGCGTGGAGTAAAAAAACCCGGAACTGCAACTCTCACAAGCGCAGTTCGTGGAGTATTGCGCGATGATATGTCTTCGCGTATGGAAGCTCTACGTATGATCGGGAAAAGCTAGCTAACCTTCACTAACAGATGAAGCAGGCTGCTTGGTCATAGCATCTTCAAGAGATTTTAGAATACGTAAGAGTTCACTTTGATCTGCTCCTTGAAGCCCGTCAAGAAATTTATCCTCTCTATCAAAATGCACTTCAATTAACATATCCGTAATCTGAATTCCTTCAGGGGTAAGTTCTGCAAACATAACTCGCCGGTCCTGATCACAAGTAGCTCGCCTAACGTAGCCCAATTCCTCAAGGTGATCGAGGCGTCCAGTCATACCGCCTGAACTCAACATCGTTAGCTCAGCTAGGTCTGATGGTTTTAATTTGTATGGGGCACCGACTCTTCTTAAGGCTGTAAGAACATCGAAAAGGCCGACAGACAAATCATATTCAGCAAGAAACTCATTTACAGTTCTCCCCAAAATCAAGTTAATTCTTGCGATACGACCGAAAATATCCAGGGGAGAAACATCGAGATCTGGGCGTTCCTTCTCCCATTCTCCAATAATTCTATCTACTGGGTTAACTTCTTTTTCCCAAGATTCCTGCATCAAACATTTCCGATCACTAATTACCGACGAATAGACGATACCGCAAAAGCAATTCTTCTGAATGGTAATCGAAAGAGATTCCTAAATTGTTTCAAGAATGTTAACTCTCGCTAGTAATGTTACTCCCGATTTCGACTTCTATCTTTCTAGCTAACACGAATAAATTTACCGAAAATTATAGATGGGCGGGAACAGTGCATCCCCGCCCATCTTACCGAAACTAACGGAGGTCTTCGTTAGTAAAGGTGCCCTTGTGCATTACACGACAATAATTTAGATCATCACTTTCTTAAACTAAGTACTCTTAACCATAAGTATCTTAATACTAAAGTACTTTATAATGCCACGTCTGAGGCAGAAAAATTAATGGATCTATGAAGATACCGTTACAGACTTAATAGATATCAGGGAGCAACCCTACCGTCTAGCTACGATTTATGAGAAAAATTTAGCTACTTAGTAGAACGCGTTTGAAACTTGTGCATAGGGATAGAAACACAGACGTTATACATCAACATTCCAAAAAGAATAGGAAACCACATGACCATTTTAAGAAAGTAAAACACTATTTTCCCAATTTTTGTTTTTGTAATCACCAGGTACACGTAGTGAGCGAAAGCGACAAACAGGATCCAATGTTGATCCCATAGCCATGCAGAAGCTGCGAAAAGCCCAAATCCGACAATTGCGAAGATAGCTGGCATGGACGGGTCATCGTTATCGTCAATCAACTTTATGGGAATAAGTAATTTATCGATTGACTCTCGAAGATCATTTACAGCCTGACCCCAATTCTCTACCTGTGCCATTGAGAAAGTATACGAGGAAGAGCCCCCAAAGGGACCTCGATTCCCATATGGTGTATCCATCTGGCGTCATCGAGATTTCTAAAGTTTGTATAGCTGGCCACCGTCGATAGCCACATCTTGACCAGTCATCATTTCTGGGGCATAAGCACAAAGATAAAGCACGACATTGGCAATCTCCTGAGGAGCGACAAACGCAGCCCTCGGATTAAGCGAGGCTAGATGAGCAGCCACTGCTTTAGGACCTTCATCAACCAGAGGCTGCTGGATTTCTGTCATTGTCGGACCAGGAGAGATGGAATTAACACGTATACCCAAATTCGCATATTGCAAAGCAGCTTGTCGGGTAAGGCCAATCACTCCGTGTTTACTTGCGACGTAGCCAGGCGAAGCTCTTTCAGAACCTCGATGCCCAACAATTGAAGCATTATTTACAATTACCCCGCCCCCATTCCGAACCATATAAGATATTTGGGCTTTCATGCAGTAGAAAACTGCAGAAAGATTGATGCTGATCAGGTCATCCCATGAAGCATCCTCGTATTCGTGGAATAAGCCGCCGCGATCGAAAATACCAGCATTATTAAAAGCAATATCTAAGGCCCCAAATCTTTCAATTGTCTGATCGACCAAACTATTTATCTCGGATACCTTACCTAGGTCTGACTTAATATAAACAGCATCGTTTCCTTGCGCTTGGAGGTTTTCCGCTATCTGAGAGCCCTCTTTACTTCGTCGTCCGGATATGACTACGCTTGCTCCATTCTGACACAAAATCTGAGCGGTAACTTTACCTATGCCTGAAGTGGCTCCAGTAATTAAAGCCACCTTTCCGGAAAGCGGTGTACTTTGGAACTCAGACATACACTTAGTAGCTATTCAGAAAAATATTTTACTGGGAAGGGAACCCAAAAATACGCACAGCATTATCGTCAAGGATCTGCTGTCGTTCTTCATCGGGAACATCTACAAACATTTCATCAAGAAACTTCATAGAATGCGGCCAAGTCGATTCCGAATGGGGATAGTCATTACCCCATACCAAATTATCTATACCTATATCATAACGCAGCTTCAACACAGCGGGGTCTTCCTGAAAGACAGCAAACATGTTTCTGCTCCAGTAATCGCTAGGCAAATATCCATCTGCCGAATCATATTTTGCATAGACCGGACGATTAATAGCTGTGAAATCCATTTGTCGCAGCCAATGTGGCACCCACGAAGCTTCGTGCTCTGTAGACCCGATGCTAATCTTTGGATAACGTTCGCAAATACCCGCGAAAATAATATCGGTCATTGCATACCGAACCCAGTAATCCGAAGTTGGCCTCAATCCCGCTGGAGTATACTTCTTCATATCAACTCCAATTTCGCAACCTGGGACATTTGCTCGCTGCGTAGCGATATGCATTAGTAGAACGGCACCGGTTTCGTTAGCGGCATCCCACAAAGGATCATAAATAGGGTCACGGTAAGGTTGATCAGCTAGTGGAGCAACCGGAATAAATGCGGAGTTAATACCTAACTCAACACATCGTTCTAACTCTTTGGCAGCTTCGCGTGGATTATCAACATTGAGCATAGCTGTTCCCTTAAGTCGATCTGGATTAGCGGACACAAACTCAACAAGCCAGTTATTATATGCGTGACATATGCCACTAAGGATTTCCGTATCTTCAATGTGATACCAAAAAAGACCTTGACTTGGTTGAACGACAGCTCCCCACACGCCATCCATTTCCAGCTCTTCAAGCATTTCGTTCGGTTTGTAGGCCCCTTCGCGGACATCCTCCCAAACTTCGACAAAATCTAGTTCTGAAGGGTCTTCAAATCGACGACCAGCTTGTGTAACTGAGCCAAGAGTCACCACCTGCTGGTCCCCAAGAAACCATGCATCCGTTTCTTTACCCGCATCATTCGTCGTTCGTCGCATATTTGGTGCTTTATCCACCAAATGTGAAGGCATCCCGTTCTCATAGATATCAGGAGGTTCAACAATATGGGTGTCNGTCGAAATTACTCTACTCATTANAACTCCGTTCTGTGGTGAAGAAAATTATACTTACNACTAAGAATATGATCAAGAAGAGTTTCCAATCTTCTCAATTCCCAGAAAATCACAATGCTTACTTTTTGGTGTCCGAGCCCACCTGTCTCTAATATCGAATTTAGATAAGAATTCTGCGAAGGGAGAACTATGGGAAACTGGATACGCAAAAGACGCAGTGTCCTTAATGACAAGGAGGAGATTCGTGATGTTCTTATGCGGTACGGCAGAGGAGTAGACCGTCTAGATAAAGAACTAATCAAGTCTTGCTATCATGAAGACAGCCTCGATGATCATGGCCATTGGAAAGGGAACGGGCATGATTTTGCTGAGTTTATTGTTGACTCTCTTCGCGAGCGATCGCATCACACCACACATGCTGTAGCAAATGTACTAATCGAAATAAATTCTTCAGACCCCGATAAAGCCATATCTGAAGCTTCTAGCCTTGCTTACCTTCGNCGAACAGGCGAGGACGGAACAGAATGGTTAGATTTTTTTTCTGGCCGGTACATCGATAAATTCGAATACCGCGATAGCACCTGGAAAATATCTCATAGAGTCATCGTCCATGACTGGTCAGTTAGTACCCCCCTCGATCAAAATGCTTTCCCTCTGCCTATGGATAATTTCATCCAAGGGGCAAGAGATAAATCTGATTTGATCTACACATTGTGAACAGGCAGGATTTATGACCGAAAAAGGAGCTCACGGTGGAGGGGATTCAGGCCCTCCTATAGCTGGAGACATTTCTACTTTCCCAACAGATGCGGAATTATCAAGGACTTTGGTCGCTTCTGGAAGAACAGCTTCCCTAAGTACATTGACCGAATCCGGATATCCATACGGAAGTATCGTCTCTTACGTTACGGATGACAATGGGGAACCTGTAATACTCATTTCTGACCTCGCAGAACACACAATCAACGCTCGGATTAACAAAAAAGCATCCATGCTTATTACTGAATCATATGAAGGAGGTGACCCGCTTGGACAATCCCGATTAACGCTTGTCGGTTCACTATCAATCATTTCGGACTCAAATGCGATTCGCGAAACCTATTTAAAAGTTCATCAGCATGCATCTTTTTATGTAGATTATGCTGACTTTAATTTTTGGAAATTATCTGTTCAGGAGTGCCGGTTTGTTGGAGGATTCGGTCATATGAGTTGGGTCACCAGTGAAGATTACCGAAACGCTGAAGTGGATCCCCTATTTGAGAATGCAGCTGGAATCATCGAACACATGAATACCGACCACAGTGATGCGAACCTTCTCTACGTTCAAGCTTTTGCAAGTCTTCCTGAGTGTTCGGAAGCAACAATGCTAGGAGTGGACCGCTATGGAATTACGTTGCGGGCAATAACCGTGGATGGTCCAAGGATGGCAAGAATCGGCTTTCCTTCACCGCTGAAATCTGATGAAGACGCTAGACCAGCGATTATTGCGTTGCTTGAACTAGCTAAATCGTCTTTATAATATTTCTCTAATGGCAACTACCAGACAAGAGCCGAAAGTAAATTAACCTTTTGTAAGTTAAATCCCGGGTGACCCAACGATAAAAGTTTCAATTCTCCCAGACCGGCCAGCTTGTTGAGACATATCACCAGTTGAAATATAAAGCGTGCGACGGTCTAGACCGCCGAGTGCACATGCGATACTCGGTTGTGACGTAGTTATTTCTTCAAGCACCTGTCCAGATTCGTCTACACAAATAATTGATGACTGAAGAGGGTTAGCAACCCAAACACCTCCATCACTATTTAAACAAATACCGTCTGGCATTACTGGACGGGTCATGAGGATTTCCATATCCATCATCGGGGGGACATCATCAAAGACATGGAAGGTCTCCCTCTCTCCAAGAGAACCAGATTCTCTAATTTCAAAAATACTTAAACGGGCCCCAAAGCTCTCCGCTACTATCAATTTCTGCCCATCGGATGAAATAGCAATTCCGTTTGGAAGAAAAAGATTTTCTGCAGCTACCCGTACATCGCCATCAGAAGAAACAAAAAGGATATTTCCTTTTTCTGGTTCATCCTCACCAAAATTGAATCCTATATCACCAATATAAGCGTTACCCATCGCGTCAACTGCCATGTCATTAAGACAGGTAGCGTATGCGCTTAGATCACATGCGACTTGCGCAACCGAGTCCGAAGATAACATTTTCATGAGGGTAGTGTCTTCCATAGAAACAACTAACAAATCACCCTCTGGGTTCCAACCCAAGCCTCCTGGAGCATTCTCGAAATAGCCTATATCAGAAACGGACCCTTGCGGATCAACTGTATGGACTTGTCGGGTTCCGTAGGTATCAGAGAACCAAAGCATATTTTGATGCCAACGTAAGCCTTCTGGCCACCCAATTCCTTCAATCAATACAGTTGCTTCCCCCATACTTCCTCCTCACTTATAAGGAATTTATCACAAGCGACTAACTTAACTAACTAGTCGACCATTTTTAGTTCTATCGGTAGCGATCAACATGTGTTCCCTATACATTTCAGGCCGACATCCTTTCATTTACTTCGCTTAGGGGAAATAGATTCTTGGCCAAACACTTACTTGTGGCCCATAGCCATGTTGGTAAGTACTTTCTGAATCTATAAACGTATGGCCATCAGTGTATTGTTTTTCACGACTATAAAAAGTAATTTTATCAGTAGCTACTTCAACCCCCAGAACAAAGGTGATATCACCTGACTCATCGACCCAGTCGGAAACATCGATGGATATCGGTGAGTCAGCGGTCAGAGGGTGTGATGAAGGATTCATTGTTAGCAATGGGGTTAGGAGTTCGTTTGTGATGCTGATCGAGCCAATGTTCTCATTACCTAGATTCTCACTCCACCCGTCGTGAGTGAATTTGTAGAGCGTAAGATTTCCGTTATACGCTGTAACTTCCTCAGGAGTGAGTTCTAAGTACATGACATCGTTTGTGTCTATTGAACTCGGTATATCAAATCGGATAAACGCCATTGTGGAATTAGTGACGTTGAGGATACCATTATGTCGTGGAGGAATTTGAGCAGAAATTGCCGTATCACGGCTGACGTCACTGATCGGATGAATCTCATCTGCGGTTGTGAACGACCATTGCCCTCCACTCACCCCATCTACAGTTACTGACCAAGAGTAGGTGGAGTTAGGGAGAAATGCCTCAAATAGCACGTTCTCTGGATATGTGAATGTTGCTGTCCTGTTAACCCCCGGCCCATTGACTGTTACCGTTGCTGTGGTGCCGGTGTAGTTCCTTTTGTAGGGCCAGTTCCAAACAAGACTGTAGTCAATAGGTACATTAATAGCTCCATCGCTGGGAATAGGAACCGTGGGATACGGATAGAGGAACCCGGGAATCCAGTAGACGGTGTCACCGTATTCATAAGCGCCTATGTCTGGCGCTTCTCCAATATATGGACGATTTTGACCTGAATAGAGGAGGCCAACATTGTGCGGAAGCGGATCAGTCTTCCAATCAGGGTTAGCCACTGGGTCAGGGAAAATCTCCTCAATCTGAACTGTGGGATCAGTCCCATCATTAACGCCGACGATGACTACTCCAGCGTCAATGAGCTGTGATCCTTTTCGCGGACGGAAATCATAGTTTTGCATATCCTGTTCAAAGGGGTTAGCACCGAATTGCTCAATTAGGGATGCTTCGCTTCGCCCACGGTTATCAATGAATGGGGCAGCTAATTCAGTGTGAATGTGTTGATAGGGGAGGTCATAGTTTGCGTTTAATGCTCTTCCCCACCAGACTCCAAGACTTAATAATGCGGTACGGCTGTCCTCATGGACAGCCGCGGATCTAGCAGAGTTAACCTGATTTCCATCTGCATAGCCAGAGCAATTTGTTCCATCATGGTATATGCAGCATGGCTCAGCGACACAAGCCAAGCTAGCCTCAGCGAACGAGTTCAATAAAATGCTATTGAG
>PAZD01000010.1 GCA_002715405.1 Acidimicrobiaceae bacterium | reverse complement strand
AATTGATGGAAGAACTCCAGCAGACCTTCGTTCGCTCTCAAGCTCAGTTGGGATAATCCCTACTGCTCATGGTTCAGGCCTATTTCAACGTGGAGAGACACAAGTTCTCAATATCACGACCTTAGGGACAAAAAGAATGGATCAGATGATTGATGGAATTGATCCGATAACCCGTAAGCGATATATGCACCACTATAATTTCCCTCCCTTCTCGACAGGAGAAGCAGGATTTATGAGAGGACCAAAGCGGCGTGAAATTGGCCATGGCGCTCTCGCTGAACGTGCCCTTCTGCCGGTAATTCCAAGCGAAGAAGAATGGCCTTATACCCTCCGACTCGTCTCTGATGTTATGTCATCTAATGGTTCTTCGTCTATGGCTTCCGTTTGTTCATCAAGCCTGTCTTTGATGGATGCAGGAGTGCCTATTAAAGCCCCTGTAGCCGGTATCGCTATGGGTCTTATTTATGCAGAAGGAAAGTACACAACATTAACTGATATTCTTGGAGCTGAAGATGCTTTTGGCGATATGGACTTTAAAGTCGCAGGAACATCGGAATTTATAACGGCCCTGCAATTAGATACAAAAATTGATGGGATTCCAGCTGATGTTCTAGCTGCTGCTCTTAATCAAGCCCGTGAAGCTCGTTTGGCAATTCTTGACGATATGAAAGCAGCGATTGCTGAACCACGTGACGATGTTAGCGATGTTGCTCCGAAAATTATTAGCTTCGAAATACCTCTTGACAAAATCGGAGAAGTTATCGGCCCCAAAGGAAAGGTGATCAATGCTATGCAGCAGGAAACTGGTGCAGAGATCATTGTTGATGATGATGGGATTGTTGGAACTGTCGCTATAGCGGGAACTGACAGAGATGCAGTCTACGAAGCTGAACGCCAGATTAATTTGATACTAGATCCACCTACCGCCGATGTCGGGGAAACTTACACAGGCAAGGTAGTAAATATTACCAACTTTGGTGCTTTTGTGAATATCCTTCCCGGTCGAGATGGGCTACTGCATATCTCTAAGATCGGTGGTAACAAGCGGATCAATAAAGTTGAGGATGTTCTTGAGCTAGGACAAGAGGTGGAAGTTAGGGTCGAAGATATCGATCCGAATGGAAAGATCAGCCTTGTTCCAGTTGATGGTGATTCACAAAGCAAGAATGCTGATAATACCGGAAGCAGTGAATCTAAGCCTGCAGAAGATAGCAGTGAAGATAATCAACCATCTGATGAAGGCGTCCGAAGTTTTGAAGAAGAATTCGAAGAGGGCTTAGTCGCTGATCTCGGTGATTTAGGTCCAGAGGCCGTCGGAAGAAGGCATTCCAACGGAAATCAAAATCGAAAAGGCAAAGGTCGAGGTAACCGAAAACGCTAATTGGGCTCAAGTTAGAACTGATCAAGGTTAAAACTCAGTCATTTCGGATTATTTGCGCGCAGTAGACCTGTGGTCGTGGCACAATCATAGTATGACAATAAACGTTGGAGTACTAGGAGCGTCAGGCCGAATGGGTTCACAGGTATGTGAGGCTATAGGTAATGATGAGGGAACTATCCTCATGGCTGCAATTGACGAAAACCAAATCGGAGATTATGTCGGAGTGTCGGATATCCAAATTAGCGGTGACATCTCTGACCTTAAAGGCGCTGACGTTGTAGTTGACTTCACTACAGCTAGTTCTGCAAGAAATAACTTACCGGTCATAGCGGAAATGGGGATTCACGCGGTTGTAGGCACCACTGGGTTCACAGAAGCAGATGTGAAATCTATAGAAAGTTCTTTTGTTAATAGCAATTGCTTATTGGCATCTAACTTTGCCATCAGCGCCGTATTGATGATGCGGTTTTCTGAAATAGCTGCCCCTTACTTTAATAATGTTGAAATTATTGAGTACCACCACAATTCTAAAATCGATGCACCATCGGGCACAGCGCTTAGTACCGCTGAGCGCATAGGAGCGTCCTCCAACGATTGGGATCAAGACCCGACCGACCGCCATGTTCTTGAAGGAGCTCGAGGAGGAACAACTAAGGATGGGATACCGATCCATAGTGTTCGAATGGAAGGAATGGTCGCCCACCAAGATGTTATTTTTGGAGCAGAAGGACAAACTTTGACAATTCGGCAAGATAGTTACCATCGATCTTCCTTCATGCCGGGAGTTCTCATAGCTATAAAGAAGATCGAAGACTATCCGGGGGTAACGCTAGGGCTCGACAAGTTTCTTAATCTATGAAAAAAGCACTTGTTCATTTTCTGGTGTGCGTTGCTGTAGTGGTAATGGTTGCGATGGGATTTTGGCAACTTGATCGGCTTGACACCAAAAAGAGACTTAATCAAGAAATCGAAGACAGGGCCCTTGTCCCGATTGCTCCCGTAGAGGAAGTTGTTGCTCATGGCGATCCTTGGTCAGTGGGTGAAACACTACAATTTCGAAGAGTAACTGCTCTGGGGGAATACAGAGATAGTGACAGTGTTCTCATAAGAAATCGGTCACTTAACGGTCTTCCGGGATATTGGTTTCTTACTCCGATGATATTGCAAGAAGAAATTGCAGTAATCGTTAATCGCNGGTGGATACCTGTTAGCGCTGAGGGATTTTTTCCGGAGCCAACCGGAGAGGTTCTCGNTAGTGGATTACTGCAAAAATCGATGGAAGCTTCGGGTTTACAGAAGAACGACCCTTCTGGAGAAATTCTCAAAACTCTCGCACGAGTTGATTTAAAGCGGTACCAAGAACAACTGGATTACAAAATATTACCGGTGTATCTTCAGCTCGAATATCAAGAACCTGATGACGAAATTGAAGCAATCCCGTTCATTCTAGAAAAACCTTCTTTTGATGAAGGTCCTCATCTTGGCTATGCGGTCCAGTGGTTNTGTTTTGCAGCAGTCTTTGCTATCGGCTATCCGGTTGTTCTCTGGCGAAACAAAAAGAAGAAAGGAAACAAAAATAGAAGTTCTGAAATCCCAATCGATTACCTTTAGTTGGATATTCACCAAGAAGTATTCCCAACCGCTGCTATTCTCGAAGTATTAATTCATTTAGAGAAAGGAACCTATGGGCCAATTCGGCAAAGTGCTTACTGCCATGGTCACTCCGTTTGATAATGCCGGAGACTTAGACCTAGATGTAGCGAAGAGTCTCGCACAATGGCTCGTTGATAATGGAAATGATGGCCTAGTAATAGCAGGTACTACTGGAGAATCTCCTACGCTAACTCACGATGAGCAGGCTTCTCTCATTGCATGTGTCGTCAATGCAATAGATGCTCCAGTGATTGCCGGAGCTGGAAGTAACGATACAAGCGCTGCAATTGAGCTAACAGAAAGAGCTGATCAAGCTGGTGCTTCAGCGATTTTAAGTGTAACTCCTTATTACAACAGGCCTTCTCAGGCAGGGNTGCTAGATCATTTTCGAGCGATTGCAGGAGCGACAGAACTTCCTATAGTCCTCTACGACATTCCTGTTAGAAGTGGAAGAAAAATAGAAACAGAAACTTTACTTGAATTAGCGCACACAGTTGACAATATTGTCGCTCTGAAAGATGCTGCGGGTGACCCCGCAGAAACAGCCTACTTCTTGTCACAGGCTCCGAAAGATTTTGAAGTTTATTCTGGCGATGACTCGCTTACTTTGCCGCTTATGGCGATTGGCGCAGTTGGTGTCGTTGGGGTCGCAACCCATTGGACCGGNCCTGAGCATCAAAAGATGATGATGGCGATTGAAAACGGAGATCTTACGGAAGCACAAGCAATCAATGNACTCTTGCAGAAATCTTTTAATTACGAATCGTCTCTGGAAGCTCCAAATCCAATACCAGCGAAAGTGATGATGCGCATCCTTGGATTTCAAGTTGGGAAAGGCCGCCCTCCATTGAACGTTATACCCGATAGTCTTCAGCATCTTGCTGAGGAAGTCCTAGCAGAAACTGAAGTAGGACAAACTCTCGGGAACGGTTAATCAGAGGATTTGTCCAAGCCATGGGAAAAGTACGAATAACCTTTCTTGGTGGGCTTGGAGATATTGGAAGAAATTGCGCTGCTATAGAAACGCAAGATGAGATTCTTATATTGGATTGTGGCCAATTGTTCCCTGATGANTTTATGCCAGGAGCAAATTCTATTCTTCCAGATCTAACGTATTTGTTAGATAGAAAAGAAAAGATCGTCGGTTGTATCACCACTCATGCGCATGAAGATCACATTGGGGCAATTCCGTTTCTCCTTGAGCATGTTGGACTGTCAATTTATGGTTCATCGTTCACTCTCGGAGTAGTNCGTAACCGTTTGGCAGAATCAGATCTCTTGGGCCATTGTGATCTCATTGAAATTCAAGATGGGGACACATGCTCTATCGGAAAGTTTTCCTGCGAATTTCTTCCTGTGACCCATTCTGTTCCTCGGGGTTTGATATCAGCGATTAATACGCCCCAAGGTTTAATTCTTCACTCAAGTGATTTTAAGCTAGATCTTGANCCCATAGACGGACGACTAACCGATTTAGAGCGTATTAATGAACTTTCCAATGAACCGGGAATTCGGCTATTGCTTTGTGATTCAACAAACTCTGATGTCCCAGGTAGGACTGGCTCGGAATCCGATGTCGGCTCTTCATTAATTNAGGTATTTGAAGACTGCGAGGAACATCGTGTGATCGCTGCCTGCTTCTNTAGTCACATCCATAGAGTGCAACAAATCGCGAGCGCAGCAATTAATCAAGGTAGAAAAATCGCGACACTAGGACTCTCCATGAAGAAAAATGTCGCATTGGCTCGCGAACTAGGGATTCTAGAAATAAGCGAAAAACACCTTATAGATATTGAAAATATCAGGGAGCACCATGATCATGAAGTCTGCGTAATTAGTACAGGTACACAAGCGGAGCCACGATCTGCCCTAGCAATGGCCGCTGGAGGTGAGAGTCGTTGGCTCACAATTGGAGAGCAAGATACGGTCATTCTGTCGTCTCGGGCNATACCTGGAAACGAAGAGCGCGTAGGGAAAATGATAAATAACCTAATGAGACGAGGAGCTGACGTTTTGCATTCTGACCATCTAGGGCTTCATACATCTGGGCACGGAAAACAGGAAGAACTCAGAGCTCTTCATATAGCAGCTAATCCCGAATGGTTTGTTCCGGTTCATGGAGAATATCGTCATTTAAAGGCTCACCGAGACTTAGCTATAGAAATAGGGATACCTTCTGACAGAATCTACCTCGCTACTGATGGTGATCAAATAGAAATGGATGACACAGGGTTACAGCTCATTGAAAAAGTTAGTTCAGGGGAGTACCCGTTCGTCCAAGGGAAAGTCCTTGAACGCCACCACCAAATATTCTCTGAAAGAAGAATCCTTGGAAAAGAAGGCTTTGTCGTAGCTTTGGTAGTGATTGATACATCTGCAAATAATGTTGTCGGAGATCCAAAAGTTTCCAGTAAAGGGTGGTTAAACGCCGAATCCGCTACTGATATTGGAGAGGTAATTGAAGAAGCAATTAAAAAGGAAATTCAACTAACTCTTAAACAAGATAACGGTGTTTCCGATGAACTTTTGCATCAGCGAGTCCGAAGAGTTACCGGAAGCCTCGTAAATGACTTAACTGGCCGCAGGCCTATGATTATTCCGATCGTCAAGAGAATTTGACCAGAGCAGATTGGGCTTTAACCCTATAGAAGGTTGCTGCTGGCATACCCCGAAATGTCCTATAGTTAGTGTTACCGTTTAGTTAATACCAACTCAACAAATTCGAATACTAAGGATCGGAAGTTGACAGACTTTCGAACGTAATGAAAAAAGTTTCATCAAAGAACCCTCAATCAACTAAAAAAACACCTGGAAAGCCTTTTTTTAAAGGCTTTAGCAATGTGATACAGAAAGCGTTTTCTGGACACAAATCTGATTTGTTGGGCCTTTTATTTCTGGTGCTTGGGCTACTTTCAACCCTCGGCCTTTATTTTGATCTTGCCGGAATCGTAGGGAAGATATTAGGGCCTTGGGTGTTTAGGTCCTGTTTTGGAGCTATCGGTTATGCGGCGCCTATTTCACTTATCATCGCTGGGTTGGCTCTCTCATTTGCGTCAACAGGAGAGGAAACCGANGCTGGTGCAGGTGCGGATTCCGCCTTGCCAGCGAGGATACTCATCGGGGGTCTGTTTATCTTTGCGTCTATATGCGGACTGGCGCATTTTTATGACAATGCAGCAAATTATGGCCTGTCTGATTTTGATGAATTAAAGGAAAGGGGAGGGGTACTTGGTTATCTCGCCGGCACACCACTTCGGGCTGCTTTTGAACAATTAGGTGCATCGTTAGTCTTAGTGGCCATAGGGCTATTTGGACTGATCGTAGCTACTGGATTAACTTTCCGCGAGGCGGGAGGAAAGGTTTGGCGATCACTCAAGGCAATATGGAATTTCTTGTCGAAATCAATCCGTCTGGCTTTGGGGGAAACCAGAGATGAGATTGAAGCTTTACGAGAAGATGTTCACCAGCCAAAGATCCAGATAGATGGAGAGTCTCGAGATGTTGGTTCTCCGAGAGATAATGATTTGTCGGATCCGACAGNTGAAGATCGGAAGATAGCAGAATCCAACGAATCTAAAGAAAGCAAGGAAGTGGTTTCGTCTTCTGAGGAGAATTTAAATGGAGAGTTGAAGGAAAGAACAGGATTCAAGAAAGCTGATTCGGTCGATACAGGCGAGCAACTCGAAATCGAGCTAGGCCCCGGAGCAAAGGGTTCGCCATGGAAACTTCCATCAACAAAGATTCTTGAACGCTCAGCATCTCGAGATGTAAATGAGATTTTGGTGGAGGAAAGGGGTCGAGTCCTTGAGCGAGCTCTAGCTACCCATGGAGTTGAAACGAGACTAGTTGGGATGGTGGTCGGACCTACTGTTACCCGTTATGAATTAGAGCTAGCGCCTGGCATTAAGGTCTCGAAGCTTACTGCCCTTAATAAGGACATAGCTTATGCTATGGCATCTGCAGATGTTCGGATTCTTGCTCCGATACCAGGCCGTCAAGCTATAGGCGTCGAAGTACCTAATAATGAAAGACAAATCGTGGCCTTGGGTGATATCCTCACCGCACCAGAAGCCCGAAAAGCTACGCATCCNTTAGAAGTCGCAGTGGGTAGAGATATTAATGGCCGGTCGATGCTTATGAATTTGTCAGAAATGCCGCATGTGCTCTTGGCTGGAGCAACTGGGGCTGGAAAGAGTTCATGTATAAATAGCATCGTTACTTCTGTTCTTATGCGTTCAACGCCAGAGACAGTTCGAATGATTCTGATAGATCCCAAAATGGTTGAAATGAACCAGTATGAAAGAGTCCCACATCTTCTAACCCAGCCTGTGATTGACCCAAAGAAAGCAGCCAATGCTTTGCAATGGGCCTGCAGAGAAATGGATCGTAGATACGAACTTCTATCCGAAGTCCGGTTCCGTGATATTGGAGGCTATAACGCTGCTTACGATAAAGGAACGATCGAAGCACCTCCTAGCGCTGTGAATCCTGATGGCTCACCAAAGACCTATGACCGGCTGCCATACATTCTGGTCGTTGTTGATGAGCTGTCTGATCTCATGATGGTTGCTCCAAGAGACGTAGAAGATTCCATATGTCNTATAGCGCAGAAAGCCCGTGCAGTCGGAATTCATTTGGTAATTGCAACGCAACGGCCATCTACCAATGTCATTACTGGTGTGATTAAGGCAAATATTCCAGCACGGATTGCTTTCGCTGTTTCGAGCCTTACCGACAGTCGAGTGATTCTTGACCAAGGAGGTGCGGAACGCTTAATAGGTCAAGGAGATATGCTTCTTTTGGATGCAAAGTCTTCATCGCCTCAAAGAATTCAGGGTGCATGGGTCAGTGAAGGTGAGGTTCGCCGAGTAGTAGAAGGGTGGCGAAAGCAGGTCGAGCGTCTCAAAAAGAATGATTCCGATATAGGAGTAAGTGCTGAGTCTTCGATCACTATGGAACAAACTGTAATTTCTGGTAGTAGCGTTCCCGGGGGGACTACAGGAAATTCTGAAGATGATGAACTTCTACTAAAGGCCATTGACCTTGTTGTTGATTCACAACTGGGGTCAACTTCGATGCTCCAGCGTAAACTTCGAGTTGGNTTTGCGCGCGCTGGAAGAATCATGGACATGCTCGAAGAAAGAGGCATTGTGGGACCTAGTGAAGGATCAAAACCAAGAGAGGTACTCATTACCTCAGATCAACTCGGTGAAAGTGCAGACGCCTAATTTAAAGGGCTAACTTGGTAATAATATGATTCTCTCTTTAATCCTTGTGTTTGGTGGTATCGCTGTTCTGGTGTATAGCGCTAACGTTCTTGTCGAATCTTCTAGTGATTTAGCCCGATATTTTGGTGTTTCGTTAGCGGTAGTTGGTGCAATTATCGTAGGGTTTGGGACTAGTCTGCCAGAGCTCGCCGTCTCTTTAGCTTCAGCGGTTCGGGATGATATAGATTTGGCTGTTGGGAATGTCGNCGGTTCGATGGTTGCAAATCTTTCTCTTGTCCTTGGAGGAACTGTTCTAATTAGTCGAACTTCTATTNCCACCGACGAAAATAAAAAGTTCTATTTACCTCTATCTCTGCTTTCTGTTCTGGGATTCATTCTTCTTATCAGAGGGGGGATTAGCCGATGGGAAGGATTTGTAATGCTATTCCTGCTTCTTTTCTCTTTGGCGATCATGGTCAAAACAGGTGGTGCAACTGAGGAACAACTCTTTGCAGCAGGGAAGAAGAATGACCTGTCTTCTCATGAGAAATACAATCTTTCAAAGGAAATACCAAAGCTCATCCTTGCATTAACTGGCGTGGTCGCAGCNTCTTATGGCGTGACCGAGGGTGCGATGGATTTAGCAGACCGATGGGGAGTTAAAAGCGGATTTATTGGTATCAGTTTAATTGCTGTAGGAACCTCTCTCCCTGAACTAGTNGCCTCTACAGTTGCGGCAAAGAAAAAAAAGCACGGGTTGATCGTCGGAACAGTTCTTGGGTCTAATGTCTTTAATGGTTTTGGGATAGGTGGCTTTATTGGAGCTATAGCGCCTGGGGAAAGCAAAGAAGGCACGATTATAGATACTCTCGGGATAACGGTGACTCTTGTCGTCGTGGCGTTAAGCGCGACCTTTATTCGTTCGGGTAGGAGAATAGTCCCTATTGAGGCTGGTGTGCTGCTAGCAGCTTACGGTGCCTGGATGATCATGGTTGGTACCAGCTAGATAAATCACCTATATATGTGTTCTAGCTTGTATCTGCATCGAACTCCCTTGGGGTACGCTTAGTAGGTGAGTAAAAGCTTCTGGATAGAGACTTTAGGGTGCCCGAAAAATCAGGTCGATAGTGAGAAAATAGCCGGAACGCTTCTTCTAGATGGCTTAAATCCAGCTGATTCACCTAATGACGCGAACCTTATAGTTATAAACACGTGTTCGTTTATAGAGGAAGCTCGAGAAGAAAGTATCGAAACAGTTTTCGAGCTAAGTCAACTTCGGGATGATGGTGCTGAACTTGTTGTTACAGGCTGCTTAGCAGAAAGATACGGGGATGAAATAGCATCTTCGTTAAAAAGCGACGTTGATGCTGTGGTTGGTTTTGGTGTACCGGTATCCATTACTTCCAAGCCGGAAACACCGAAATTTGATCTACTTAATTTACCTCGTCCTAAGCGTGAGGAGCCTTGGGGCTATGTCAAGGTTGCTGAAGGGTGTGACAGAATTTGCGGATTTTGTGCAATCCCGTCATTCAGGGGACCTCAGCGATCTAGATCGATTGACGATATTCGAGAGGAAGCACTGTCTCTAGATGTTCAAGAAATCGTTTTAGTTGCACAGGATCTTGCATCTTGGGGAAGAGACCGGCGAGATAGTAATGAGGGGGTAGTCGATCTGGTAAAAGAAATTAGCGAACTTGTTCCTTGGGTGCGGCTGCTCTATCTATATCCTTCGAGCTTAACTGGAGAACTTCTAGATATTATTGCTAGTAGCCCCGTTCCATATTTCGATTTAAGTCTTCAGCATGTTTCNGCACCGCTTCTTCGAAAAATGCGTAGATGGGGCGATGGGGAAAGGTTCTCAAAGATAATTAGCCGAATCAGGAAGCTGCAACCTGAAGCAGCTTTTCGGACAAATTTTATAGTTGGATACCCCGGCGAAACAGAGGATGATCATGATCGCTTAATCAGGTTCCTAGAAGAGAATATGATCGATTGGTGTGGATTCTTCCCATATTCGAAAGAGGAGGGCACTTACGCGGCGACGCTAAATGAAGAAGTTCCAGAAACGCTAATTCTTGAACGAGTTCGAGAATTGGGAGAACTTCAGGACGAAATAACACAGAAAAACCGTGACTCGCTGATAGGTTCTGACGTAAGAGTTCTAGTTGAAAGCTCTGGAGTTGCGCGTAGTCACCGTGAAGCTCCTGACATTGACGGGCTTATCATCGTCTCGGATAATCTGAAAGTTGGAAGTTTCGAGACGGTTACGATACAAGAAGCTTTTGGGACGGACCTTAAAGCAGAAGTTAGCCCAGTAAAGCTATAGGAGAGTTATGAGTAAGGATCAGGCAGAATACTCTGCGGCGGGTTTGATAACTCCTGCTAATCTNATAACGATTNCAAGAATTATTGCATCTCCAGTGCTCTTTATAATTATTCTCAACGCTGAAGATCATGGAGGTACTTCATGGGCTGCTTTTATCCTTGGCGGAATTTTTGGGGTAAGTGATGCAGTTGATGGTCGACTAGCTAGAGCTACTAATAGCGTGACAAAATTGGGAGCATTCCTTGATCCTCTTGCAGATAAGGTTGTCGTTCTTGGATGCATGTTTTCTCTACTTTCGATTGGAAGATTTCACTGGATTCCTGTACTGCTAATAGTCCTGAGAGAGTTTTGGATCTCGGTGTATCGGTTTTGGCTAGCTAGAAAATCTGTCATCGTTCCAGCTTCAGAATTAGCTAAGTGGAAGACCTTTGCCCAAGGGTCGATGCTTATGGTGGCTGTAATGCCGACATTTCAACAGACTGATTGGTTGATCCTCCTTCTGCTATGGGTAGCGGTAGCTATGACATTGATCACCGGCTGGCAATATGTTCGAACTGGTCATCAGGCGTCCCTTTCTGGAGGATCCCTACCTAGATGAGGTGACCATACTTCGTCTNGGATAAAGTCTTAAGATGGGAAGATCCAGTTGCGAAGTAGTAGCGGTGGGAACTGAGTTGTTGCTTGGCCAAATAGTTGATACGAATTCTTCGTGGATAGGGGAGCAACTTGCCCTAGCTGGCGTTGATAGTTATTACCAAACAAAGGTTGGTGATAATCCGGATCGGATTAAGAAAGTCTTAAGGCAAGCTCTTGGTAGATCAGATTTTGTTATTGTCTGTGGCGGGCTTGGCCCCACCCAAGACGATTTAACTCGGGATATGATCGCTGAAGTTATGGGTGTGGACCTTGTAGCCGATGAAGGACTTGTTGAGCGTATATCTGCGATTTTCGGTGGAAGAAATCGTCCTATGCCATCGAATAATCTTCGACAGGCTCAAGTTCCTTTAGGAGCAGAGATACTTTCAGTGATGCCAGGTACCGCCCCTGGCTTAAAAGCTGTCATCGAAGGGAAAACTCTCTATGCAGTCCCAGGAGTACCTTGGGAAATGAAACAGATGGTTAGTGAGGATATCTTGCCGGATATTCGAATGAAAGCTGGGATCAGCAGCATAATAAGATCGAAAACCATAAGAACTTGGGGAGAGTCAGAATCGGGACTAGCTGAGAGATTAGCTGATGAGATAGAAAGACTAGATCGAGAAGGAGAGGCTACAATTGCGTTTCTCGCTAGTGGAATAGAAGGGCTTAAAGTACGACTCACGGCAAAAGGAGACTCGGATTCAGAGGTTGCAAGCATACTTAATTCGGAAGCTGAAATCGTTGCATCCATACTTGGTGACGAAATTATCTTTTCTTATGAGGACCAAACAATGGAAGAAGTAATTCTGGAACTTTGTCGAGATCGAAATCTTACTTTGGGAGTTGCTGAGTCTTTAACAGGTGGCCTGATTGGAAGTCGAATTACCTCAGTTCCTGGTTCCAGCGATGTTTTTAAAGGGTCGATAGTTGCTTACTCTGGAGATGCGAAGCAATCTGTCTTAGGAGTCCCTGATATACCATCAGTATCTCAAGAAGCTGTTGAAGCAATGGTTTCTGGGGCTTGCCAAGCATTACATGCTGATGTTGCACTGGCTGTAACTGGTGAAGCTGGGCCGAGTCCTAACGAAGTGGAAGTCGGGCGGGTATGGATGGCCACTTCTGTCGGAGGAGTGGTGCAGTCTCATTCGGTAAAGTGGCCCTTCGATCGAGAAAGAATAAGGCAGTTCACGACAATTACAGTTTTAAATACCCTTCGGCTTCGATTGATAAAAGAAACTTAACGCGTGTGAGCATAAACAAAAGCTAAAAGCTGCTCTGTCAGCTCTTCTTCATGGTCTGCGAATAGATTCGTTCCATGCTGGTTCCCAGTCATCGTAAGGAATCTCGACGCTGAAGCGGTAGATCGAAAACTATTCACATAACTATTAAAAGGAGGATCATTCTCCGCTACAACTAAGAAAAGCGGGGTCCTCATCGAAGAAGCAGCTTCGAGAGCATCAATCCGGCCAAAGGTAATTGGCGGGGAAAGCGCCGCTACAGCATCTACGTTATATTCGTCGGCAATTTCTATAGCGGCCGCGCCACCCATAGATGCTCCGATAATGACAACTTTACGAACGTTTTCGACAATTGACATATATCTGACAGCTGCTTCTAGGTCGCGGTCTATTCGCTTATCTTTAGTCCCAGTTGATTCTCCGTATCCTCGGAAATCGAATGTGAGAGCTACGTATCCAGACTCTTTCGCTTTTTGAGCAAATGTATACCATGATGATTGATCGCGTCCGCGCATGTGGGCAAGAACAATTCCAATATCCCCTGCGCCAAAGGTCAAACCTGAAATATTTTCACCATCTTCTGTAGTGAAACGGACAACTTCTGTGCCTTCTGGTTTCCCTAAGGATTCTTCGGATGAATCTTGTGAATTACCTGTGTTCGAATCGATTACTTTAGAGACCTCATTTGAGCATGCAGGAAATATAAGAATAAGAGAAACAAAAGCTATAGCGCAGTACTTCATGCGAATTAGAATCACAGATAGTTCAGCTATCTGAGTTTGGTTGGAGCCGAAGAGAAGCAGAATTCATGCAGAACCTTTCTCCGGTCGGCGGCGGTCCATCTTTGAAAATATGACCAAGGTGGGCTCCACAAGTTGCACAAATGGCTTCAATGCGGATCATTCCATGAGAGCGGTCCTCCACTCGACTCACTTTGTCGTTATTTGTTGCTTCAGAAAAACTAGGCCATCCTGTGCCGGAATCATACTTTGTTTCGCTGGAAAAGAGTTCAGCATTGCAGACAATGCAATGGTAGACGCCCTCTTCTTTGGTGTCCCAGTAACATCCAGAAAAGGCCGGTTCAGTCCCTGCTTGCTGGGTAACGTAGTACTGGTCTGGGCTAAGTCGTTCTTTGAGCTCTTCGGCTGATTCCTTTGGGGTTTCCATATCGCCTCCGTTCTTCCTCTACATTACTTCTCATTTCTTTTTTGGGTTATTTATCACTGTATTTTACCAAAATGCTTGACCGAACAAATGTTCGTAGTTACACTGATGTTATTCGTATTCAATAATGTCACACCGGTGTTTTATGGTGAACATATGTTTCAAAATGAAACTACTTTTTAGGCCCCCACTAGATAAGAGGTAAACATGGAATCAGATAAAGCACTTGATATGGCTCTTAGCCAGATTGAAAAACAATTTGGCGAAGGCGCTGTAATGAAAATGGGTGAGAAGGCAACTATGCAGATTGAGTCAGTACCAACTGGTGCTTTGGCTCTCGATATGGCTCTAGGTGTTGGTGGTTTACCGCGAGGTCGGATAACGGAAATTTATGGACCGGAATCATCAGGGAAATCAACACTTGCTACTCATGTTGTTGCTGAAGCACAGCGCAATGGTGGAATATGTGCATATATTGACGCAGAGCATGCCATGGATCCGGTGTATGCAAGGGCTATTGGCGTTGATGTTGATGAGCTGTTAATTTCTCAGCCGGATAATGGCGAACAGGCACTTGAAATTGTCGATACATTAGTTCGGTCGGGAGCTATTGATGTCATAGTTATTGATTCGGTTGCTGCGCTTACCCCGCGTGTTGAATTGGAAGGGGAAATGGGCCAAAGTCATGTGGGATTACAGGCGCGTCTTATGTCTCAGGCTCTGCGGAAACTAACGGGTAACCTCAATAAAACGAAGACCATATGTATCTTTATTAACCAACTTCGAGAAAAAATTGGAGTGATGTTTGGGTCTCCTGAAACAACCCCTGGGGGTCGTGCCCTCAAATTCTATTCGTCAGTTCGTTTAGATATTAGGCGCATAGAGTCCTTGAAGTCTGGGGTTGAAGTTGTAGGAAACCGAACCAGAGTGAAGGTTGTTAAAAATAAGTGTGCTCCACCATTTCGCCAGGCTGAATTCGACATTATGTATGGGAAGGGAATCAGTCGTGAAGGGTCTCTTCTCGATACCGGTGTGGATATGGAAATAGTGAAAAAATCTGGCGCTTGGTACACCTATGAAGGCGAACAGCTTGGTCAGGGCCGTGAGAAAGCGAAGATTTTCTTAAGTGAAAATCCAGAAATTATGATGGAAATTGAAAATCGTATTTGGGAAACTGTTAATCCTGATGATCAGGCAGACGAATTCTCAGAAGCCGATGACGAGCCTATTTCAATTGAAGATTGATTAATCAATTCAAATATTGGTGCTAGCTGAAATGATTCCCTCTACCCTAGAAGGGTGGATGATAGGTACATAATCCAAACTTTCGGTTGTCAAATGAATGAGCACGACTCCGAACGTATTTCAGGGATTCTAGAAAGATCTGGATTGAAGAGAACAACAGATGTAGATGATGCCGATGTTATTGTTCTGAACACTTGCTGTATTCGTGAGAATGCAGACAATAAGTTCTATGGGCATTTAGGTAATTTGAAAAGACTTAAAGATTCTAATCCTCAATTAAAAATCCTCGTTGGTGGTTGTTTGGCGCAGAAGGATCAAGAGAAAATTAGAGAAAAAGCGAAACACGTTGATGTTGTTTTTGGCACACACAACTTAAATCGAGTAGCTGAACTTTTACAAAAAAGTATAGAAAGTGGGCCAATAGTAGAAGTCATTGCACAGACGGAGATCGATAGTGACTCCCAATTCGATACTGCCTTCCCGGTGCGTAGAGAACTCCAACATGCTGCCTGGATGACCATCCAAAGTGGATGTGATAATACTTGTGCTTTCTGTATAGTCCCGCAAGTAAGGGGGTCCGAAGTTAGTCGTCCATTCGAAGAACTAATTGATGAGGCAAAGCGCGCTGTTTCAGATGGTGTTTTCGAAATAACCTTGCTAGGCCAAAACGTTAACAGTTATGGGAGAGATATAACCACGCAACTCCGAACCCAGCCTCATGGATCTAAGGATAGCTATCTGGCTGGTTCGCTGTGGGCTCAAGAAGAACGACGTCGACCGAGAACACTCTTCCCGGATCTGCTTGAAGGAATTGGTTCTGTTGAGGGTGTTCGACGGGTCAGGTTTACTAGTCCACACCCTAAAGATCTTCGTAGAGAAGTCATTCAAGCGATGGCAGATACTCCTGCTGTATGCGAGCATCTTCATTTACCTGTGCAATCTGGGAGTGACCGAATCTTAGCGGCAATGCATAGAGGGTATAACAAATCGAAATATCAAGAGCGATTAGCTGAAGCAAGGAAGCTAATACCAGATCTTGCTGTAACCACGGACATTATTGTGGGATTCCCTGGTGAAACAGAAAAAGATTTTCAGGAAACTCTCGCTTTAGCTGCTGACGCTGAATTTGATGGCGCATATACTTTCATATTTTCTCCACGGCCTGGGACAAAAGCAGCTGAAATGGTAGAAGAATTCTGTGATCCATCAATTGTGACGGAGCGCTACGAACGTCTTCGCGCTGTTATCTTGCGATCTGGACTTCGAAAGCACGAAAATCGTATTGGAATACACGAGGAAGTTGTTGTTGAAGGGCCAAGCAAAAAGAATCCTGCATTAACTTCGGGGAGAACCCGACAAAATAAACTTATTCACTTTGAAACATCTTCAGAATTACCTGCGGGTTCAATAGCGACGGCAGAAGTCCTTTCGGCATCACCCCATTATCTTCATGGCCGCCTCTTAGAGGTAATTGAAGTTCCAAAACGAAAAACTCGAATACCTGTGGTCGCCGTGTGATTCTAGATTCCGATACGCCGGTTTTGTCTATCGTAGGAACAACTGCGTCGGGGAAGTCATCTATCGCTATGGAGCTAGCTAGGACAATCCCAAATATCGAAATTGTTTCTATCGACTCAATGCAAATTTATCGAGGGATGGATATTGGTACCGCAAAACCAACAAGAGCGGAACAGATTGAAGTTCCCCATCATCTTATTGACATCGTAGAACCGAGTACTGATTTTTCCCTTAGTCAATTCCAAAGTGAAGCCCAAAGCGCTATTGCAGAAATAGAGGGACGGGGAGCTATCCCGCTTCTTGTCGGGGGAACCGGCCTTCACTTACGTGCCGTGATAGATAACTTTGAAATTCCGCAACAGTATCCATCTGTTGCGGAAGAACTTGAAGAAGAGTCTGATACAACCAAGTTACATAAACTTCTTCTAAAGATGGATCCAATCGCAGCTGGTCGGATGGAAGAAACAAACAGACGAAGGATTTTACGGGCTCTTGAAGTGACTCTTGGTAGCGGTAGACCCTTCTCTAGCTATGGCCCAGGTCTTCAGCGGTATCCGAATTCACGCTTTCAAATGGTTGCTCCTCGGTGGAGTAGATCAGAGATAGATAATCGTATAGATATAAGATTCGCTCAACAAATACAGGATGGTTTTGTTGATGAAGTGAGGCAACTAATAGACAATAGGAACCAATTATCTCGAACAGCTCGACAGGCTCTGGGGTACCGCCAGTTTCTCGAACATTTAGAAGGTAGTGTCAGCTTGTCAGAAGCAATTAAAAGTACAGTTCAGAAAACAAAAAAGTTCGCGCGAAGGCAAGAACGATGGTTTCGACGAGATCCGAGAATTCAATGGTTTGATATTGACGAAAATCCATTAGAGCTAATCCCTAGTCTTGTGAAAGAATGGCGACAATGCATCTAATCAAATATGAAGGACTCGGGAATACATTTCTGGTTGCCATTGAGGACGCTATTCCTACGAATGGGGGAGATATTGCGCGTTCCGTATGTGACCCTTCGAATGGATTCAATGCTGATGGCTTAATTTTTGGTACTCCGCCATTGGCGGAGGACATCGATATTCAAATGACCTTATTTAACGCAGACGGGACATTGGCCGAAATGTCTGGAAACGGAATCAGATGTCTTGCGCAAGAGACTTTTTCTAGATTTGAAGAGAAAACAAAGCTACAGATTTTGACGGACTCAGGAATCAGGAACGTCTCATTAAATAATCTACGTGGTGAAAAGGCAGAAATTACCGTAGAGATGGGGCCTATCCGAGGTGGCCCAGATCTTCCTCATTTAGATTTTCTTAAACACCCATCTATTAGCATTGTGCGCGTAGCTACTGCAGACATAGGAAATCCTCATGTAGTGATCGAGGTTGAAAGCCTTGATGGAGTCGATGTTGCTGGGGCAGGTTCGCATATTGAATCCTTATGGAAACCAGTCGGGATTAACGTTCACTTTGTGAAAGCAGAAAATAGTAATCAACTTTCTATGCTCACGTGGGAGCGCGGGGCGGGGGTAACCTTGGCTTGTGGAACAGGTGCTGCTGCCAGCTCCTATGTCGCCCATGAGTGGGGGTTAGTAGATAAAGATGTGGATGTTGTTATGGCTGGAGGGCAGGCGAGAATCGTACTTTCGTCAGAAAAGGTTATTTTGACAGGTAGCTCCTCCCGAATTGCAGAATTTGAGGTATCTCTCGATGGATAATGAGATCCTAGCGACTAAGGATGAATCTCATCGGGGTGGCTTTGGTGAACTTGCCGGTGAGGAACGAGGGTTGATCGACCGTTCTTTCAGAGAACGAATTATCGTAGTGGGTTTAATCGACGAAGAAAAAAATGAAATTTCAACACATGTCGAGCTAAATGAGTTGTGTCGACTTATAGATACTGCTGGCGCTGATGTAGTAGAGACAGTGATACAGAGAAGAACATCCCCTGACCCTGCTACGTTTATTGGCAAGGGCAAAGCGAACGAGATTTATCAACTAGCAGAGTCTTTAGACGTCGACTCTGTTGTATTTAACGATGAACTCACCCCCGCGCAACAATTTAACCTAGAAAAAATATTTCACCGATCAGCTTTAGATAGGACCGCTGTCATATTGGATATTTTTGCCCAAAATGCCAACACTCCTGAAGGAAAAGCGCAAGTAGAACTAGCGCAATTACAGTACCGCTTACCTCGACTCAAAGGTCAAGGTAGAGAATTAAGCCAACAAGCAGGAGGTATAGGTACCAGAGGGCCAGGTGAAACGAAACTCGAAGTTGATAGGCGGAGACTTGTACAACGAGTGCACAAACTTCAAAAACAACTTAAAGCAGTCGGTGCTCATAGAGATAACCAATCAAAACGACGGAGGCGGTCACACAATCAGTCAGTGGCAATAGTGGGCTATACCAATGCTGGAAAGTCTACTCTACTAAACCTTCTAGCAAATTCTGATGCCATCGTGGCAGATCGCCTTTTCGCGACTTTGGATCCGCTGACGCGTCGTTTGCAGTTGCCCGGAGGAGAGTCGATTTTTCTCACCGATACTGTTGGATTCATTCAAAAACTACCCCATCAGTTAGTTGAAGCATTTAAGACTACTTTAGACGTTGTAATTGATGCTGATTTGCTCGTTCATGTTGTTGACTGCAGTCATTCTTCCCCTGAAACGCAAATAAAGGCTGTGCGTAAGGTCCTTGAAGAAATAGGGGCGGGCGAAGTCCCAGAAATGATTATATTCAACAAGTCAGACAAGTCTGATCCTTCGAAGTTTTTGATGGAGTATCCAGATTCTGTTGCTATTTCTGCCCACTCCGGAGCCGGTATCGACAAGTTCCTATCCGCAATCGCTGACGAATTACGTTCCGTTTGGGATGTTGTTCAGTTAGCTATTCCTTTTGATAAAGGTGATGTTTTGGCTCAGGTGCACCGAGAAGGACAGGTGATCGAGGAACAAGCAACTGAAGAGGGAATATTAATACAGGCAAGACTCGACACTTTTACAAAATCGCGCCTTGCTTCATTTATTCGAGAACGAGAGAATCTCGATGGCATTTGATCTACCTCCTTATCCATACGATTTACTTGAGCCTTATCGATTGATTGCTTCCAAACACGCTGGGGGAGTTGTGGACCTTTCGGTAGGAACCCCCTGTGATCCGCCCCCGCCTCTTGTAGTAAATTCCTTGGCCGAGTCAAATAGTGAAAGGGGTTATCCTCCGTCGGTGGGATCTCAAGATTTTCGTAATAGTTGCCAGGAATGGGTGAGGCGACGCTTTGATGTTCGTCTCGATACGGAGAAAAATATCGGAGCTTGCATTGGAACAAAAGAATTTGTTGTCTCGACCCCCAATTATCTTCGTTTACGTAGTCCAGATAAAGACACAGTTCTATATCCCGAAGTTAGTTACCCCTCTTATGCTATGGGAGCACATCTCTCAGGTTGTAGGGCTGTTCCAGTAGCAATTGGCGACAATGGTCAACTGCTACTTTCAGATCTGGACCCTAGAGATATTGAAAGGGCATTGATGCTCTGGGTTAATTCACCAAGTAACCCCTCAGGAGTTCTATGCGATTTGGACGCTATTGCCGATTGGGGTCGAGCTAACGAAATTCCGATTTTTAGTGATGAATGTTACGCTGAATTCACTTGGTCACAGTCCCCGCAGACGATTTTGAATAATGGTCTTTCTGGGGTAGTAGCTGTTCATTCCCTATCAAAAAGGTCAAACCTTGCAGGAATTCGTGCTGGATTCTATGCAGGTGATGAGGATCTTGTGCATTGGCTTAAAGAAATCAGAAAGCACTCTGGGAAGATGGTTCCAGGACCTGTTCAAACGGCAGCAGCGTTAGCGTACTCTGATGATGATCATGTAGAAGAACAGCGAATGCGGTATAAAGAACGGTTGGAGTTCCTTCAAAACTGTTTAAATTCTATAGGGATTAACACAAATTTTCCGGACGGCGCTTTCTACTTGTGGGTTGCTAGTGGCTCTGCTGAGCCATGGCATTTAGTAGAGCGACTCGCAACCGAAGTAGGGGTGCTAGTCGCACCTGGAACCTTTTTTGGTTCTTCTGGGCATGTTCGTGTGGCTGCTGTCCAAACGCTTGAAAAGTTGAGTCTAATTACAGACCGAATCTCCAATTAAAAATCAAGTTCATGGAGAAAGGAAGATAAGATTCTGGTTAAATACCTTGAATACCAATGCTTTCAAGACGAAACTTACCTATTCAAACTAATTTAGGAATATTTTGTGACTGAACCGAATCCATTTGAACTAACCGCTACTTTGATTGATATACCTTCAGTTAGTTTTGAAGAAGAAGCAATTGTCGATTATTTACATGCTCGACTAAAAGCTATTCCATGGCTGGAAACTTCTCGTGTTGGAAACAATTTGATATCGAGAACAGATATGCAAAAAGACGTTCGGCTTTTACTAGGTGGCCATCCCGATACGGTGCCTCCAAACGAAAATTCTATCGCCAGAATAGAAGGTGATACGTTATGGGGCCTCGGGGCGGCGGATATGAAAGGCGGTATTGCTGTGATGCTTTCGTTGGCTGAATTTGTTGCAGAGCCAGCGCTTGATATGACGTATGTCTTTTATGCTAGAGAGGAAGTTGCTGCAGAACATAATGGCCTTAAGGAGATCGAACTATTTAATCCTGAATTACTTCAAGCAGATTTGGCACTCTTAGGAGAACCTACTTCTGGGACTGTTGAAGCAGGATGTCAAGGGACAATGCGATTTACCCTTGAACTAAAGGGAGAAAGGGCTCACACTGCTCGACCTTGGATGGGTTTGAACGCTGTCCATCGTCTCGGAGAAGTTCTTCAAGCCCTAGATTCTTATGAAGAGAGAAAACCTGTTATCGAAGGTTGTGAATACCGAGAAGCACTTCAGGCGGTTCGAGTAGAAGGGGGAATTGCAGGAAATGTAGTCCCAGATAGTGCTACTTTGACTATAAATCATAGGGTCGCCCCTGATAGGACCCTTGAGGAGGCCGCGGATTCCGTTCGAAGCTTATTAACGCCTCTCCTCTCGTCAGAAGACGTTCTTACGCTTGTAGATTCTGCTCCACCGGCTAAACCAGGACTTTCCAACCCGTTACTTGCGTCAATGGTTGGAAGACACGACCTTCAAGTGCAAGCAAAGTTGGGGTGGACAGATGTAGCTTTCTTTGATCAACGAGATGTTCCAGCTGCAAACTTTGGCCCCGGCGATGCAACTCTTGCTCACACCCGGGAAGAACGCGTTACAAAACCAGCTATTGATTCCTGCTATTTAGTCCTCAGAAATTTATTAGAGACGGGCCTTTAAATTTTTCTTAGAACAGTAACTACTTTGCCGAAAATAAGAACTTGACCTTCTGCATGATCGCTGGGACTAAAACTCATCGGCGACATCGTTGAATTAGAAGGGGAAAGGATAATGTCCGATCCCTCTTTGGTGTATGTTTTGACGGTGGCCTCGTCACCGGGTATTCCAGCAACAACGATTTCTCCGGAATCAGCGGTTGTTTGCTTTTTTGCGACGACATAATCTCCGTCAAAAATTCCTGCTTCAATCATTGAGTCTCCTCGAACTCTCAGCATGAATAGTTCTCCCTCTCCAGTGAGGTCCGAAGGGAGTGGCATAACTTCTTCGACATTTTGGGCTGCAAGTACGCCAGATCCGGCTGCAACGTCGCCCACTAGTGGGACATGAGTCACGGGCCTTCTATCAATAACTGCCCCTGATCCTGCGTCCCAGTGGACTTCAATTGCTCTATTTTTAGTAGGGTCGCGGCGCAGATACCCAGAGTCTTGAAGGTTGTTCAGGTGGTTATGGACCGTTGATGGAGAATTAAGTCCAACCGCCTGCCCTATTTCACGAACCGTTGGGGGGTAGCCCTTATCGCGGATTGTACGGTCAATAAATTGCAGAATTTGTGTTTGGCGCTTTGTTAATTGATTTTCTGGCACTATCCCTCCTGTATTTCTCAGCTAAAGACGTTTTTGCCGCAAATTCGAATTACATGGTTGTAATCGAACATATGTTCGGGTAACATCAGTATAGGAACAAACGTTCGTAGAACCTATGTTCGCCGAACAATTGTTCGAAGTCAAGTATTAACTAAGGAAATATTGAAAATGTCAACTGGAACTATTGTCACACCCTCCTGGGAGAATAGCGATATGAGAAATAGTCACCTTTTTAAACCAATGTTTACACAAATACCCTCAAGTGACAATGGACTGCGTTCTTTCGACAACCGTCCAATTGATGCGCCTAAGGCAATTCAAACACGTGAATCCCGCTCCGGTGTTTATTTACGTCGGAGGGTTTTCGTAGGTTTAGCACTAATAATTGTCGGAGCTCTTTTTTGGACTGTGTTTTCCTTAGTCGTAGGAGTAGGAGAAAAAGAGGTAGGGGCAGATCTTACTAATACAGCCCCGCGGGAAATCTATATTGTTGAGCCTGGCGATACGTTGTGGTCAATCGCTAACGGTATTGATGACGATGGAGATCCCCGGGATACAGTTGACCGGCTTGCCTCTCTCAACGGTGGTAGCTCTATATATGTTGGACAGCGGTTGATACTTAGTAGCTAATTCGTAATTTTCGGCCAACGGGTTAAGCGAGGCTGAAAAGAGCGTGAACTTATCTAAGTTGCCGCATGCGGAGAAATCTTTTGAAATTAAACTTGCCTACATGCATNCTCCGGTCTAAAACCATTTCTTCAGACGTATAGCTTTCAGCGGTTGTTACTTTCTGCGCTTCTTTGTCAGAAGAGCACACCGGACTAATTGTTATACATAATTCGTCGAAGAGGTCTAGGTCAACTAACTGTTGGTTTAGGCTAGGACCACCTTCGACAAGAATTATCGATCCGAGCCTTTCGGTTAATTTCGGGAGGACTTTTTCTAGATTGACTTGATTTCCTTCGATTTGGTTAATTTCTGCATTTTTAAATCGGTTCATCATTTGCCGTTTGGGGCTTGAGGTTGACGTAAGGATCATTGGTTGGTATTCCTGATTTGAAAAAAGCGGAGATTCAGGGTTGAGATCCAAGCTATTCGAAAGAATAACTATTTTCGGTAGAGGAGCTTTGTTCTCAGATTTGCGTAATTGCGCTGTTCTCTCTGTAATTACGGGTAGCGAATAATTCTCCGCTCTTACCGTTCCCGCAGCTACTAAAATCACATCTGCGAGTCCCCGAAGGGTTCTAAATAATGCTTTATCCTCCGGGCCGCCAAGAGCCCCAGATTTTCCATCTAGGGTCGCTAAGCCATTTTTGGATGAAATCATGTTTAACATCACCCAAGGGCCTCCTGATCTATGTTTTCTATTATCAGAGATATAAGTTTCTAGTAATGNATCGATCTCAGTTCCCATACCACCAAGGTATCTGTTTCTATTGGGGAAAATTTAAAAATAATCCACAAAGAAATCCACAATCCTTCCCATAGCAATCCACAAGGCCAGCGATGTAGTTTGTGATAGGCATCTTGATGAAGTAATCGTCTTGTTGCTGCCAGATTTAAAACCTAGTTGTTACGGGCGGTTTGCGTTGGTATATCAACGAGAACATAGGCCCAATGAGCGGTAGACGTAGAGGTCATTTATGAGTGAAGAAAGTCAAGTCCCATCGATTGGATTTAGTCGGCGACGGACTTCAGGGGTTCGTGGCCCGTATGAAGAGATCAAATGGGAAAAACGCGAAGCTTGTATTACGAATTGGGCAGATGGTTCTGTCGCCTTTAAACAGAGTGATGTCGAATTTCCNTTAGATTGGTCANTTACAGCTAGCAATATTGTTTCGCAAAAATACTTCAGGGGTAGTCTTGAAACTCCTGATAGGGAATCGTCGCTTAAGGATCTTATAGATCGTGTTGTGCACCAATTAGCCCATTGGGGGCAGGAAGATAATTATTTCGCAAATAACGAAGAAAGAGAAGTGTTCGTTGACGAACTCAAATATTTGCTTGTGAATCAGCATGCATCGTTTAATTCTCCAGTTTGGTTTAATCTCGGTGTTCCGGATACCCCGCAGCAGAGCTCTGCGTGTTTTATCTTGTCCGTTGATGACACTATGGATTCGATACTTCAATGGTATGTCGATGAGGGAAGGATCTTTAAAGGGGGGTCTGGAGCAGGGGTTAATCTCAGTCGAGTTCGTGGAAGTTCGGAGTTGATCGCAGGAGGAGGTATTCCAAGCGGTCCAGTTAGTTTTATGCGAGGAGCAGATGCGAGTGCGGGCACAATTAAGTCGGGTGGAAAAACTCGACGAGCAGCAAAGATGGTAATTCTAGATGTGGATCATCCTGATATCGAGGACTTTATAGGTTCGAAGGCGAAAGAAGAAGAAAAAGCTCGGGTGCTTCGAGCTGCTGGATTTGATATGGGTATCGATGGTGAGGATCTTTTCTCGCTGCAGTATCAGAATGCGAATAATTCAGTGCGTGTAAGCGATGAGTTTATGATGGCAGTTGAAAATGATCTGAGTTGGGATCTTATTGCTCGCACAACTGGTGAAGTCGTTAAAACAGTTCAGGCACGTGATCTCTTTCGTGAAATCGCCGATGCGGCTTGGAGGTGTGCTGATCCAGGAATTCAATTTGATACGACTATAAACAAGTGGCATACCACTCCGATNAGTGGTCGTATTAATGGGAGTAACCCGTGTAGCGAATATATGCATCTAGATGATTCTGCGTGTAATTTGAGTTCGCTTAACTTGCTTNCTTTTTTGGAAGAANGTTCGGGTTTTGACGTCGATGGGTTCCGCCACGCTGTTCGAGTAATGATTAGCGCCCAGGAAATGCTAGTTTNACGCTCTTATTATCCGACGGAGAAGATCGCGGGGAATGCGAAAAAATTCCGTCAGTTAGGTTTGGGGTATACAAATCTAGGAGCGTTACTGATGGCGCTTGGAATCCCCTATGATTCGAGTGAAGCAAGGAGCTTGGCAGCAACGATTACTGCCGTGATGACCGGTGANGCTTACCGTACGTCTGTGCAGATTGCGGCGAGGCTTGGTTCATTTGAAGGTTTTGAACTCAATAGGGATGCAATGCTTTCCGTTTTTGAAATGCATCGCAGTGCCGTTGCGGCAATAGAGCCAAGTGAAATGGTTCCGCCTGCTATGACTGCGGCAGCAGTTGAGGTTTGGGACAATGTTTTGCGTTTCGCTGGTCATGATGGTGTTCGGAATGCGCAGGTAACTGTTTTAGCTCCAACTGGGACAATTAGTTTCATGATGGATTGTGACACTACCGGTATTGAGCCTGAGTTGGCGCTAAAGAAAACGAAAACATTGGTTGGCGGCGGGTCGCTTTCAATTGTTAATCAGACAGTAGTTCGTGCTTTAGAAAATTTGGGTTATGACTTAGAGCAACAAAGTGAAATCCTTTCGCATATTGATGTTTATGGGAGTGTTAAAGAAGCTCCGCATCTTAAGCAGGATCATCTTGATGTGTTTGCCTGTTCGATGGGTGAACACATCATAGAACCTCTTGGTCACGTTCGGATGATGGCTGCTGTTCAGCCTTTTCTTTCTGGAGCGATTTCGAAAACAGCTAATCTTCCTCATAGCGCTTCAGTAGAGGATGTAGAGGCTTTGTATAGGGAAGCATGGAGACTTGGAGTGAAAGCTGTGGCGGTTTACCGAGATAATTGCAAGGTTGCCCAGCCATTGTCAGTGGATGGTTCAAATGATGAGCCATCCCTTTTGAGCGTCGCTGACACTGTTTTCTCTTCTATTCAGCGAACTCATCGTGAACGATTACCACGTTCGCGATCGAGCAAGACCTTTGAATTTCGTGTAGCGGATTGTAAAGGCTTCGTCACTGTAGGCGAATATGATGATGGGCGCCCAGGGGAAATCTTTATTCGGGTGAGTAAGCAGGGAAGTACCTTAGCTGGGATTATGGATGCTTTCGCTATGGCGATTAGCCATGGTCTTCAGTACGGGGTGCCCCTGGATGCATATGTTCGGGCATTTGTAGGTATGAGATTTGAACCAGCAGGTATAACAGATGACCCTGAGCTTCGAATTGCTTCGAGTCTTATCGACTATTTATTTCGGCGTTTGGCTGTGGAATATCTTTCTTCCGACCAGAGGTCAACAATGAATATTTTTACCACGGGCGAACGGATTCAGCCCACGCTACCTGGGATCGATGAGGCGACAATCGATACTAGTCAGAGCGTAGATATCCAACCTGACCCACCGTCAGGCGATGGGTTTGACCAGATCAGTCCTGTAGCGACTTCTTCTGGGTTCGACGCTCCCTTTTGTATGCAATGCGGTGTTCAAATGGGGCGATCAGGAAGCTGCTATACCTGTCAGAGTTGTGGTAACACCAGCGGTTGTAGTTAATGTCGGGTCCTGTCTGTTTATGCGGCTATTAAACTCAGGTATGGATACTTCTTTTGTGATCTTTAGGAAACTTGATGGAGGCTAACGAACAACGATTGCGTTCCTTAAAGGGCCTGAAATGGTCTAAATACGATCCAGATGTTATCCCGGCATGGGTTGCTGACATGGACTTTCCTCCCTCTCCACAGATCATCTCTGCAATTCGCGAGATGGTCGATCTTGGCGATTTCGGATACAGGTATCATGATGTCGATCAACTCATACCTACTTGGTGCGACTGGGTAGAAGCTTCCCATGGATGGAATCCGCCAATTGACGATTGTCGAGTATTTACCTCATCCATGCACGCCCTTGAAGCAATAATGGTCCTCCATTCGCAGCCCGGTGACGGAGTTGTTCTTTTTTCACCAATTTATATGCCCTTTCGTTCAGCTATTCAACAAGCTGGGAGAAGAGTTATTGATGTCCAGCTTCAAGGACCTGAATGGAGATTTGATGCAAAAAGATTTGAGAAAGCGATTGACTCTCAGACTCGAGTTGTGCTTT
>PAZD01000009.1 GCA_002715405.1 Acidimicrobiaceae bacterium | reverse complement strand
ATAAAAATAGTATATTTATACGTTTATAAGTATAAATATACTACAGGCGGAGTCTTGCGGCGGTCTTCTTCTCAACCAATTGAATGCATTTAGAGCGAAGCGCCGATACTTCATCATCAGTCAAAGTTCGATCACTCGCTTGGAATCGAAGTCTATACGCAAGGCTGCGATGCCCTTTTTCGATAGCGTCGCCTGCATACGCATCGAAAAGCTTTACTTGCTGCAAAAGGTCGCCACCCGCCTTACGGAGGTACCCAAATATCGATGCTGAGCTAACAGTTTCAGGGACGTCGAAGGCAAGGTCCACGTCACTTGAGGGGTATTTTGAAACACTTCTGTAGCTTTTCTTTCCATGAGGGCCAGATAAGATCTTTCCTAGATTTAACTCAAGCCACGCTACTCTTCCATCAATCCCATAAGACATTAGGACTCGAGGGTCCACTTCCCCTATGACACCACAAGGTTTTCCGGCCACTAAAATCTCAGCTGCTCGACCTGGGTGCATTCCTAGAATTTCATCAGAAGCTAGTTGGAGGTTGGGAAGTGCCAGCTCATTTCCCAACACATAAAGAAGGTCCACTATTTCAGAAACATGAACACCAATTAGCGCCACAGAAAGGTGCTCGCGCTCATCCGGAAGCACCTCATCAGATGAAGCTAAGAACACGTGGCCTATTTCGAAAAGTCGGAGACCTTCCACCCTATGGGATTGGTTATATGCGATAATTTTTAGTTGGCCCGGCAAAAGTGAGGTACGTAAAAGCGATTCTTCTTGAACTAAAGGATTCGTAAGACTTATAGCTTCTTCAGGGAGCCCAGCTGAACGAAGATCTCCAGGGGCGAGAAACGGCATAGGCATTGTCTCATCACAACCAACGCCTACGAGTATTTCGCGAACACGCCTTCGATTTTTTTGATATTCGGTGAGTGCCCCAGGAGCAGTTCCCTTCGGGACTGAACGTCTAATGTTCTCATATCCGAACATCCTTGCGACTTCCTCTGAAATATCAGTTTCGGTCTCTGTATCCCACCTCCATGTAGGTATTGTGACCGAAAGGTCCCCTTTCTTAACCGAGGCTTCGAATCCGATAGACTCCAGATACAACTTCATATCTTTTGCTGATAAATCGACTCCCAATAGATTGTTAATTCTGTTAGTTCTCACCTTGATCGAGTCACGAGACGGCAAGTGTCCAGTGTCTTGTTCGACCCCAGAGGCAATTTCCGCTCCGCTATCAGAAAGAAGATTTCCGATCCGATCTAATGAACGTTCAATATTGTCCCCATAGTCTGCCCCTCGACGAAAGCGCATTGAGGCTTCGCTCATAATATTTAATCTCTTTACTGTTCTAGAGATCGAAGGAGGGTCCCACCATGCCACTTCAATTAAAACATCAGTGGTTTTCTCAGAAATCTCTGTGGATATTCCCCCCATGACTCCAGCTATTCCGATTGCTTCTCCGCGAATATTAGCAATCACCCCATCTTCTGAGATAAGCGATCTTTCTTCGCCATCTAGAGTAGTAATGGTTTCCCCTCCACTAGCTCGTCTAATGGAAAGGTGGCCTTCAGGGACCTTGGCGAGGTCATATGTATGGTTAGGTTGCCCGAGTTCGAGCATGACATAGTTCGAAATATCAACAACGTTATTGATTGGCCTCATCCCGAGGCTTATTAACCTGTTTTGAATCCAGCGTGGCGAGTCGCCAATTGAAATCTCTAAAGCTGCGCGTACCGCAAACCGGCCGCATAACGTCGGATCAATTATTTCAACAGACGAAAGATCAGAAACCTTCGTACTTCCTTCTGAGAATCTATAATCTGGGTGCATAAATGGAATCCCAAGAGATGCAGCAAGGTCACGGGCGACTCCCGCCACGCTCATAGCGTCAGGTCGATTAGCATTTACTTCAAGATCCCATAAAACATCTCGTTGTATCCCCAACACTTCAGCAATCGGCGAACCAACAGAAGAGGTTTTGGAATTTTTTGGGAGAATCATTATCCCGTCATGATCATCACCCAGACCAAGCTCAGCAGGTGAACAGCACATTCCATTAGACAGTTCGCCACGAAGCTTCCGCTGTGAAATTTCTAGCCCATCAGGAAGGATGCTACCTATTGTCGCAACTGGGACGTAGTCACCAACCTTCATATTGAATGCACCACAACAAATTTGAGTAGCATTACCGTCACCTAAGTCGACATCAACTAGCTGTATTCTTTCTGCATCCGGATGGGGACGAAGCTCTAGAATCCGACCGACAACCACCCCTTCAAGGCCTTCTCCAAGAATGGAAATATCTTCTACTGCTAGACCTAGGTGGCTTAAACGCTCACCTAGAGAAACTGGATCTCCTTCAATTTCCGGTGCAAATTCTTTCAACCATGACAGTAGAACTTTCATATATTCACCTAAAACTGCCTAAGGAACCGGGCATCATTAACTACAAGTTCACGAATATCATCTAGTTGATATCTCATAGCCACTAGCCGATCAATCCCAAATCCGAAAGCAAACCCCTGCCATTCTTCTGGATCGATACCACAATTTGAAAGCACGTTTGGATGCACCATTCCGCAACCTCCAAGCTCCAACCAACTTCCATCGGGTCTTGAGATATCAAATTCCGCTGACGGTTCGGTGAACGGGAAATAACTTGGTCGCAATCTTGACTTAACTTCAGAACCGAAAAAAGCCTGAACGAATGAATCTATCGTTCCAGCAAGATCGCCCATCGTAATCCCCTTATCGATGACAAGGCCCTCTATCTGATTGAATGCAGGTAGGTGTGTAGCATCAGCGCTATCAGTTCGAAATGTCCGTCCAGGAGCAACCACATAGATTGGTGGCTTGTGTTTTTCCATAGTTCTGACTTGCACAGGAGACGTATGGGAGCGCAACATGACTTCTTCTGGATCTCCCAAATTGACAAAAATTGTATCGAAGTTACCTCTTGCCGGATGCCAATCCGGAATATTAAGTGCTTCAAAGTTATACCAAGCGGTTTCAACTTCAGGTCCCTCTGCGACCGTGAACCCCATCCCTACGAAGACATCTTCTAGGTGGTCGCGTGCTTGAGTAATGAGGTGGAGATGACCTCTTCGTAAACTTTCAAAGCGTTCAGACAGGTCCAATCGCTCATTTTCAAATTGCAAATTCCATGCTTCATTTTGTAAGGATTTTGCGCGATCTTCAAACACCTCTTCTACTAGCTTTCGGATTTCATTTAACTCTTTCCCAGCTGAAGCACGATCGCTTTCAGGGAGTAAACCTAAATTCTTTTTTGCGTCTGTCAACGAAGATTTCTTCCCTAGAAAATCCGCACGTGCAGATGATAGCTCTTCTGTGCTTTGAGCTTCTGTAGCTGCATTTTTAGCTTCATCTAAAAGTTTTTGATAGTCGCTCACACTTCACCGTCTTTAGGATCGGGTATCGATAGTCTCGCAGGATGTTGGGGTAACTGGTAGGGATTTAATGAATTGTTCACCAATGTCTAGAATAATCGGGCTTAATGGTGGACTGAGTGATGTCAATCATTGGACGCCCTTTGCCGGCGTACTTCGAAAGCGACGATTGAAAGAGCTGCAGCAGCATTAAGCGATTCAACTCCAGCTTTCATCGGTATAGAGATTTTCTCAGTGACCTTTGCCTTAGCCAAATCCGTTAGGCCCCTACTCTCATTTCCGACCAACAAGGCTAATGGTTGCGTAAAGTCACACCTATCGTATTGCCTTTCCCCACCTCCGCAAAGACCCAATGTCACCAATCCTTCCCTAGCGCAATCTATAAAAAGGTCATCCATATCAACAGAACCGAAGACAGGGACACGAAAAATAGCACCGGCGGAAGCACGGACAACTTTCGGATTAAACAGATCAACAGAGCCCTGAGAGAAAACAACCCCGCTAGCCCCAGCGGCGGCTGCGGTTCTAATGATCGTTCCAGCATTTCCAGGATCACTAATTTCCACTCCAACTACCAGAAAGTCCGGAGATGAAACCGAAAGATCAATGAATTTAAACTCCTTGATTGGTAGAGTTGCCAAGACTGGTTGGGGTGTCTGTGTCGAGGCTATGGATTTCAATACCACTGGATCTAGATGCCAAATGTTTCCGAGGTCTATGCCAAGTTCAGCAATCTTAATATGGAGCGCTTCGTCGTTCTCAGCGACAAAAACATCAATTGGATTATTTCCGGTCGCTATGGCTTCTTCTAACAAACCATAGCCTTCGATGACAAAGGTATTTAGCTCATCTCGGTAAGCGCTTTTCCGAAGCAGCTTACGTAGTTCCCTGACTTTACGGCTACCCCTTGATATAGCGGCCATTATGGGAGTCAGTCTGGCTGGTCTGCATTAGCCTTATTTGCGATTGCAACTAGACCTGCGAATGTATCTGGGTCATTTATCGCTAAATCTGAGAGATTCTTTCGATCAATTTCAACTTCTGCATTCTTTAGCCCACTGATAAATCTGCTATATGTGGTCCCATGCTGACGACAAGCAGCGTTAATTCGTTGAATCCATAGTTTCCTAAATTCCCCTTTTCTAGCGCGCCGATCACGGAATGCGTAATTCCCGCTATGCATTACCTGCTCATTTGCAGCACGGAATGTCCGACTTTTATTTCCGTAGTAGCCTTTCGCTTTACCTAGTACTTGCCTGCGTCTTTTCTTCCGATTAACCGACGTTTTCGTTCTTGCCATTATTCTCTCCTCTTTCCCTACGTGAACGAATCTTCATCCACTTTTCAATCCGACTGCTAGTTAGATTCCCAAGTTCCGTCGAACTGCTGGGGTATCTGCTTTACTTACTTCTCCTGGTCGGCGCGCTTGACGTTTACGTTTGGGTGATTTTGCTTCTGCTAAGTGATTACGATGCATGCGTCCCCGCTTTAGCTTCCCTTTAGACGTTTTTTTAAATCGTTTTGCAGAACTCTTATGAGTTTTCATTTTTGACATTTTCTCTCCGTTTACTTTTGCCTTAAAGGGAACGCCCCTTATCACCAACTCGATTTTCGATTAACCGCAACACGCTTGGCTTAATTTCAAGCCTATTGTCGGGCTTCATCCTGCTGTTGTTTTTCCTTAGCCTTACGCAAATTAGCTATAGCTTTTTTGTCTGGACCAAGAACCATGGTCATATTTCGTCCATCTAGCTGGGGATAGGTTTCGAGAATTGCGATATCTTCCATAAGTTCTGCCACCTCATCCAGAATTCTTCTGCCTAATTCGGGATGCTGAACTTCTCGACCACGAAACATTATGGTCAACTTTACTTTGTGGCCATCCTCCAAGAATTTCCTTACTTTGCTTGTCTTTGTATTGAAATCACCTTTAGCGATTTTGGGCCTGTACTTAAGTTCTTTGACAACAATATTCGTGCTTTTTTTTCGGGAATCTTTCGCCCTTTGAGCTACCTCATACTTGTATTTGCCATAGTCCATGATCCTGCAAACGGGCGGGTTTGCATTCTCAGCGACTTCGACCAAATCAAGTTCAAGGTCTCGGGCCTTCTCTAGAGCCTCTGCCAACGGCGTTATTCCTATTTGTTCTCCATCTGGTGAAACAAGTCGGACTTCGTCAGCTCGTATCAATTCGTTAATACGAGGCTCTGCGTTCCCAGCTATGTCGAGCTCCTGATCAAGTTATATCTCCTTAAGTTGACTTTTTCTTCATTAACTACGAATTTAATTTTTCGTTTCTTCCCTAAATACTAAGCGGTGGGACCGAGAAAATCAGCACCCACCGCATTTGCCCTTAGGCCACGACTTGTGTAGCACCCATACCGCTAAAAACTTAATACTACTTAAGCTTCCATCATTTCGATGACGCAGCTAGGTGACTGCCTCTCGACAGCACTTTCTGGTTCCCAACTATTTCTTTTGAGACACCACTAGAGTACCAGCGAAAATTTCGTATCAGGCGTCTACCTCTATAGAGTTCATATAGAACATTAAGAAGGAGGGCGCATGAGCCTTTGGACACCAGATGGGGAACACGATGTCCCTAAACAAGACGAGAATCAGGATGAGTATGTTAATGAAGCGAATGAACTTCCTGGGTTTGATGAACTGAGCCCAGAAGAGCAAGAGCAAGCAAGAATAATGGCCGCCGAATTAGCCGAAGCTCGAAAACGAGTATCTGAAACTCCTGCTGGGGATGTAATTGCTAACCATGTAATGGGAATTTACGAGTTAGCAGCTATACACCTAAGCAATCAACCTCCTGCTTTGGAAGAAGCAGAGGTAGCTATTGATGCTATGACAGCTATCGTGTCAACCCTAGAGAATCGATTGGGCCAAAACGAAGCGGTTCTTAAAGACGCTGTTCAGCAAATACAAATGGCGTATGTGCAGATTAGAGATTCTTTAAATACTGAAGAAAACTAAGATAGCGCTTACAAGGAAAGAACTAAATTAATAGACTAGAAGCTTTGAGAACGGAACCAGATTTGAGCAACTTAGACAATTACGCCGAAGTAAATGGAATAACGATTTGTTACAGAACACTTGGAAGCCAAGACAACCCACCACTCCTTTTGATTATGGGACTTGGAGCCCAGCTAATCTCCTGGCCTAAAGATCTCTTGGAACGATTCTCTGATGAAGGTTTTTTTGTCATTACGTTTGATAACCGAGATTGCGGCCTATCAAGCAAAACTGAAGGAGAACCGGAAGACTCTGGAGGACTCCTTGTTCAAGCAGCTACCGGTGAGAAAGTTACACAAAAGTACTCTCTTTCCAACATGGCTCTAGATTCAGTTGCACTACTAAATCATTTAGGATTCGATGCTGCCCATATTGTTGGGGCCTCGATGGGCGGAATGATTGCCCAGACTATAGCGATAGAGCACCCTTCAAGTGTCCTTTCATTAACAAGCATTATGTCCGCTACTGGCAATCCTGAAGAATTCACTCCAACCGAAGAGGCTCTTAATGCTCTTTTAGCTGCACCAGAAAATAGTAAAGACCAAATTATTGAAGCTAACGTCGTAGCGTCAAAAACGTTAGCAGGGCCGCATTGGGATGAGGATTATGCCCGAGATCTCGCACGAAGAAATTATGATAGAAGCTTCCACCCTAAAGGTATTGGTTTCCAAATCGGAGCGATAGCTATGAGTGGCGATCGGACGGAAAGACTAGCTCCTCTTAGAATACCTTCACTAGTGGTACACGGTACTGTCGACCCTTTACTGCCACTTCATAACGGGATCTCTACCGCAGAGGCAATCCCAGAAGCCGAGTTACTTATATTCGAAGAGATGGGACATGACCTTCCCGAAAAGCACTGGACGCAACTTATAGAGGGAATAAAGTCACTTAGTAACAAAAAGTGACTCTCAAACTCTAGATTCGTACCGAAGAGAGATTTCTCCTACCATAAAGAAATGTCCGAGAAGCAAAATTTTAATCCCTTTTCTGCATCGGCGTTAAGTGACCCGTTCCCGTTTTACGAGGATTTAAGAGAAACTTGTCCAATCCATAAATTCGAAGACTTTGATTACCCGCTCTATACCTCAACTAGATACGCTGATGTGGCCGAAATGCTTACTAACGTAGAACTTTGGTCTAGCCATTACGGGCAAATGCCTAGGTATTCAGTTCAGGGCTGCCTTTTTAGTGACCCGCCTGAACATACTTGGTATAGAAAACTCATACAAAAAAGCTTTGCCCCTAGACATGTGGCCGTAATGGAAGACGAGATAAGCGCTTTAGTCAAAGAGTTAGTTGACGAAATGGCAGAAAACTCACGAGGCGATCTTCATGATGCATTAGCTTGCCCACTTCCGGTTATCGTAATAGCCAAAATTCTGGGGATACCTACAAACGACATAGATCAATTTAAGGCTTGGAGTGACGCTCAATTAGCTGCATCTAAATCCTCAGATGATGGCCGGAGAGCTCCTCGCGAAGCCATGAACGCATATCTGCTTGATCACTTAAACATCAGACGTTCTCTTCTGAAAGATGCCGGATATGACGAAAATGACAAACCTGAGAATGTGATTGGAAACATAATTCCTGATGATGTCATTAGTGGAATTTTACTAGCTGAGGTTGACAATCGAATGCTTTCTGACACGGAGCGTCTAGTGATGCTCAACCAACTTCTAGTCGGCGGTAATGAAACTACAACATCTCTACTAACTAATCTCTTCTGGCGGCTTCTTTCCGATAGGTCTCTATATGAGCAAGTTAGAGACGACCCTTCATTACATCAAGCTGCTATAGAAGAGAGTTTACGATTTGATGCTCCTGTTCTAGGGTTGTACAGAACTAACACAGTTGATATTGAACTATATGGAGAAGAAATCCCTGAACGTTCAAAGGTCATGGCGACTTTTGGGGCAGCCAACCGTGATCCAGAGGTTTTTAAAGATCCTGAATCATTTCGCCTTGACAGAGACCCAGAGGAATTACGTAAACATCTCTCGTTTGGGCTAGGGAGACATTTTTGCCCAGGGGCTCAACTCTCACGACTTGAAGCCCGCCTTGCCCTTAAAGAAGTAACAGAGCGATTTCCAAATCTTAGGTTGGCTAGTGAGCCAGAGAGAATTGAACCTTTTCTCCTATGGGGAAGGAAGAAACTCCCAGTTGCTTGGGATTAATGGACTATTTTTGAAATCGGGATTTCTACGATATCGGTAGCTCCATTGGCTCGAAGTTCTGGTATCAAAATATTTATTTGGTCTTTTTCAACAACAGTCTCAACGGCATAGCCATCTCCAGTAGATAGTTCGTTGACTGTTGGTGACTTCATTGAAGGAAGCCCCCCTAGAACCTTGTCAAGATTCTTGGCTAATACATTCATTTTCACCATAACTTTGCCGCGGGCTTCAAGAACGCCTTGGAGGAGAGTATGAATTTGTTCCATTGCTTGGCGCTTATCGGGATTCGAATATGCATCGGGATTAGCAACTAGTTCGGTATGGCTCGTGAGGATAGTATCAAGGACTTTCAAGCCAGCAGCTCGGAGTGCTCTTCCTGTTTCAGTAATATCCACTACTATATCTACGATTTCTGGTGCTTTTGCTTCCGTCGCACCATATGAAAGTTGGATATCTGCATGAACTCCCTTGGAGACAAAATAATTCTCTGTAAGAACCGGATACTCAGTACTCACCTTGACGCCCGAAGGTAGCTCACTCACTGACTCCCATGAGCTCTCTTCTGGAACAGCCACAACAATCCTGACTGGACGAGCAGTATTCTTACTGTAATGAAGTTGTCCAAGTGACTGAACTTCGCTAGAAGTCTCCTCAATCCAATCGCGTCCTGTTATACCAAGGTCAAATAACCCATCAGCGATGTAACGGCCAATCTCTTGAGGTCGAAGTATCCTCACCGATTCAACCCGTGGATCATCTATATCCCCCTTGTAATCAACCGAGGAACCTCTACCCACAGTCAAACCGGCAGAAGCAAAGAGCTCAAGCGTAGATTTTTCTAACGATCCTTTAGGAAGCACCAGACGTAGCATGTATCCAACCTAGCGTCTCTGTAGTCATGAGTTGTTTTATTTATCTATGAACTTTGGCACAAGCGTTATTTGAACATCGCTACCAAGCCTGGAAACCTTTATTATTTCTCCACGCCATAAGTCACTCATAGTTGAAATCTCTTCTCCAGAGAGCATTGGTAGAGCATCATTGACCCCAAACAGTGCTGGTGCAAAAAATATTTCATACCTATCTATTAAACGCGAGGCGTGGAATCTACTAATTGTATCCGCCCCACCTTCGACTAAGAGCTGGAGGATACCCCTACTACCTAACTCATCAAGGATCGCCTCTACGTCACCTTGTAATTCGAGACAGGGATGCATTGAAGCATCAGGAGAGATTTCCCCTAAAGCGACTCTCACCGGATTTAAGTCAAGCTCATCTGAAGTTGAAGGCTGCCAGTCGCGGACAGTTAACTTTGGGTCATCTTTTCGAACAGTTCCCGCACCTACGCAAATCGCGTCAGAATGTGCTCGAATTTTATGAGCCTCTTCTCGAGCTTCTGCGCCAGTTATCCACTGACTACTTCCATCGGGAGCCGCTATACGACCATCTAAAGTTGTTGCTATTTTTGCAACCACATATGGCCTTCCTGTTATACGATGATGTAGATAAGGCTGCAGCTGCGCCTCTACTTCTTCGCTCTTAACACCTACTTCGACATCAAGACCTTTTGACCGGAGAGCTGAAATTCCTTGCCCATTTACCCTTTCGTCTGGATCGAGAATCCCAACTACAACTCTAGAAACACCAGCATTAACAATTGATTCGATGCACGGTGGAGTATTTCCCACATGACTACAAGGTTCTAAAGTTGTATATAGTGTCGATCCTACAGATTTATCAGCGGCTGCAGTCAAGCTAACAACTTCGGCATGTTCCCCTCCTTGAGGCAAAGTCGCTCCATCGAAGATTTCCCCATCATGAGATACGACCACTGACCCCACCCAGGGGTTAGGCGAAGAGACCAATCGAGCCCCATCTGCATTTTCAATCGCCCTTTCCATCATTGCTATGTCTATTTCAGAGTGTGGAGACATGAATCTTATTTTTCGTGCTTTGTGGGGTGTGGATCTGAATTATCTACGAGGAGACGAACAGCATGATCAACAATATCGATAACAGCCTCCAAGCATTCAACGCTTCCCTTCGCTGATCCTGGAACATTTAAAATCAGGCTTGTACCTAATGTTCCGGCAGTAGCTCTTGAAAGCCTTCCCAACGGGTTCACTAAACGCATGGCTTCAGCTAAGCCAGGAGCCTCTCGTTCGATAACTTCACGTGTCCCTTCTGGGGTCTGATCTCGCGGCCCAAACCCTGTACCTCCAGTGGTGACTATAAGACCATGAAAATTTTCAGCTAGTTCACCGAGAGTGCGAGCAACAGAATCATTTCCATCCTTGATCACTTTTCGCTCTTTTACTATCCAGCCAGCGCCCTCAAGGAGTTTGTGTAAATTTTCCCCTGAAATATCTTCTCGTTCGCCGACCGCCACTCCATCGGAAACTGTAACGATTTTTGCTTCGAGTGTTAACAGTTGATCCATGAAAGAATTCTACTGGTGTTTCAGTATTCTCGGATCAGAGCCGACCTATATCAGTCGATCCCCCAAATAAATAGGCTCATCCCATCAGTATCATGATCCTGCGGGAGCAGTACCCCGCCATTTCCTTTTTCTCGCCAGAGAGGATCTTTAATCGGAATTGGGAAGATCCCATCTACGCTTTTTTCAAATCGATTCGCTACTTCTTGAGTTTCTGCATTCGTTATTGTACACACACTATATATTAGAAGTCCTCCGGGTTTTACTAGGCCTTTAGCTGAACGAAGAAGGTTGATTTGTAATGCTGCTAACGAGTCAATATCGGTAGCCCTTACCCTCCATCTAGCATCTGCTCGCCTGTGAAGTACACCTAAACCCGAACAAGGGGCATCTACTAGTACTTTGTCAAATACACCTTGACCGAAACAAGGAGATGTTCCATCCGCTGTAACCAAACTAATATTGTCCAGCTGCAATTCTTCTATATTCGCTGCAACCAAATTTGTTCGCGAATGGCGTATGTCACTTGCTATGACATACGCACCCTTTGCTGATATAGCTGTAGCTTTACCCCCTGGGGCAGCGCACAAATCAAGGACAATGTCGNCTGGCTTAGCATTAACTTTTTCTACAACCCATTGCGAGCCTAAATCTTGAACATAACCATCTTGACGTTCTGTTACTTTAGGCCGATTATTCATGTTCTCTAACATCTCTAAACCATCATTAACTCCGTGCTCATTTTTCACCAGTTCACAGATCCAATCGGGATAACTAAGACGAGTCCCTTCATTGGGCCACTCTTCTGGGATATTTTCTGTAAGCTTCCGCAACACTGCGTTCACTACACCTCTGTTTTTTTTCGAACTCGCTTCGACAGTCGTGCTTACTGCAGCATGAGGGGGTATCCGTGTATACATGATCTGATAGGCGCCTACGCGTAAAGATGCTCGGAGAGCATTTGGTGGCGGCTTCATCAGGAAGCGATCCACAGACCAATCCAGAGATCGCTGCATTCTTGTTGCGCCGTAGACTATTTCCGTAACCAAGTTTTTNTCACGCTGATCCAAATTCGACTTTTTCAAAGTACTTGGAAGAACAATATTTGCATAACTTCCTGATTCAGAAATACGACGTATACAACTAAGGGCTAATTTTCTAACTTCTACCCCTTCGATCGAGGGGTTTCTTCCCTTACCCATGCCCCAAACGTCCATTGGATTTTCCTTGGAGGCCATTAACCCAATCTTGCGCCGACATTATTTTCCGCCCTTCAGGCTGAACCTTTACCAATTCAATCGACACGTCGCCAGTTCCCACCAAAACACCACTTCGTTCACCGGCATTTAGGACTTCTGGATGTCCGATTCTAATAGAATGTATACGCAACCGATTCTTAGCTGTGGTTGTCCAAGCCCTGCCGATACGAACCACCCGAGATATCTCATCTGCGGGAAGATGCCATTTGATCTCTAGATCAGAAGAGGTAATTTTCTGAGCATATGTTGCTTCACCTTTTTGAGCAATCGGTTCTCCAAAACCCTCTCCGAGACACTTGAGCAGGGCATTAGTGCCCGTAATAACACATTTTTCTTGAAGGTCCTTGAGCGTTTCATCAGTATCTATAGGAATCTCCACCGAATGGTAAACTCCGCCAGTATCGAGAGTTTCCTCAAGTTCCATTATGCTGACACCAGTTGTTTGATCACCGGCAAGGATTGCTCTTTCTAATGGTGCAGCCCCTCGCCAACGAGGTAGTAACGAAAAATGGATATTAACCATCTTTAGGTGATTTAGGACATCGCTAGGTACTAGCTTTCCAAACGCGACCACTACCCCGATATCCGCAGTAACCGCTTTCACGTCATTTACATCCGAGGTCACATTTATCCCTAAACGCTCAGCTTCCCTCTTTACAGGGCTAGGAGCAAGGCGCGAACCCCTCCCTCGTCTCTTGTCCTGACCAGAAACTACAAGCGGGATTTCATATCCAGCCTCCAGAATTCCCAACAACGGGGGAACAGCGATTTCAGGAGTACCCATGTAAACAACACGTTTGATACTCCCTTTAGGATTCACGGAAATTGCACCTTCGAAGGAGTAGAAAAATTGCTTGGCTCTTGACGCATTATCATCTTTCGAAGGATTTTTTTTGCTTCTTTCTGTTGTTCCTCATCTAGATAGTCCAGAAGAAGTTTCCCATTGAGGTGGTCCAATTCGTGCTGATAAAGTCTTGATTCAAGCTCATCTGCTTCGATAGAGATTTCTTCTCCATCTATGCCATAACCGACAATATGTATCTCTTTTGGCCTGATAATGTTCCAAGATAAGCCGGGGACGCTCAAGCAACCTTCGTCATAATCCCATTCTCCGTGAGATTCAACTATCTCAGGATTGATTAAGACTTTAGGCCCTTGACCNTAATCGTAAACGAAAAATCTTTTACTTATTCCAACTTGCGGAGCGGCTAGGCCAATTCCCGGAGCCTGATACATTGCGCTTAGCATTCGTTCACACAACGAAGCTAGAGCACCGTCAATATTTTCGACATCTTCTGCCACCCGTTTCAGTACAGGGTCACCGAAGACTCTTATTTCTAAAGATTCCATTCTCTTAGGATATAGCAGCATACGAAGCTTGGAAGCATTAGCGTTTCTTACATGGATTCTCAATCACATTATTTCGATGAAGAACCGGATGTTCTATCTAGAAAGTCAACTGTTGACTTGGTACTTCCGGATATAACGACAACGCTTACAACGGACAAAGGTGTATTCTCCTCACAGAGAGTCGATTCAGGAACAAATTATCTCCTTCAAAACGCCCCGATTCCAAAAACCGTGATAAAAAGCGCTCTGGATCTTGGATGTGGTTACGGCCCAATTGCCAGAACACTAGTCCACCGATTTCCGGAAGCTAACATATTTGCGATAGATGTAAACCTTCGCGCTCTTTCCTTGGCGGAAGAGAATTTAGGAGATCTTGGAGTAAGCGTTCTTCATCCAGATTCTGTTGACAGAAATCTTCAATTCGACCTGATTTGGTCAAATCCACCAATACGAATAGGAAAATCAAAGCTCTATGATTTGTTAGAGACTTGGTTGAGTCGTTTAACAACCCACGGAGAAGCAATTTTGGTAGTCCAGAAACATCTAGGAGCGGACAGCCTCTCAGGATGGCTGAATAAAAATGAATTCCAAGCTGAAAAATTATCCAGTAAGTCCGGCTACCGTCTAATAAAGGTCACGAAGAAATGAATCAAAATCTCACTGGCACAGAATTGAAAAGGCTCCACCGTGAATGGCGGAAGAAACCAAAAGGGAAATTATCGATCATTATCAGTGGAGTCCANGGACCTCANAATATTGGATCAATTCTAAGAAGCTCTGCTGCAGAACGTGTTGACCAGATATGGTTCACTTCCAATGCCACTACACCTAATAGTCCTAAAGTTGGGAAAACAGCACTGGGATCAGAGCGATATCTCGAATGGAAAGAGATCCAATCAACATCTCTAGCTATCGAACACGCGCGATCCCAAGGATATAAAGTAGTTGCTCTCGAACTGGCATCTGAATCTCTCCCAATTCAAGAAACGGATCTTAGCGGAGATATTTGCATAGTTATAGGTCATGAAGATCGTGGAATAGAACCCGAAACGCTCGCTGAATGTGATTTCTCGGCCTTCATACCACAGTTGGGGAAAATAGGTTCGCTAAACGTCGCCGTAGCTGCAGCTATCGCCATTTACGAGATTCGCAGGCAAGGATGGAGTTAACCCTCCTTGTAGAAATATTAAAACCGAACGGGGTCAATCGCTATTCCTAAACGTCCCTTCGGTCGTGAGATCTTCGAAAGACTATCTGTTAAAGCTTCAAGGTCTGTTGCTTTGACCAGCCATGAACCCTTGTTGGGGCCAAGTACCTCGAACTCATTTAACCCCTTCAAGTTTTCGGCAAATTCTTCTGCTGCTACCCCCGAAATAACAGCAAGATGACCAAATGGTGGATACTTTATTAGCTCACGCCTCCTAGTAACCTTGTGACTCCAATCTTCGATATTCCCGTTCGCAATGACATTTACCAAATCATGCTTTGGCTGTCGAGTTTGAACAATAACATTCCCATCATCTATCCCAGAAGCGTTGACTAAACGAATCGCTCTGACCAATTGGGCCATGGCTTGCTCTTCACCTCGGTATCGTTTTGCAAGTATCTCTTGATCAAAATCAGCAAAAACCACTAAATCTGACCAATCGATTCGATGAAGTACCGCCTCTGTACCTAGATAAACGCGAGATGTTAGGAAATCAAGAGAAGAGGAGGCCTTTGTTACCTCAGTCACAGGCTCATTTAGGAGAGCTTCTAGTTCTTCAACTGCTCGTGCAACACCCAATCGAAGATTTTTCATCTTTGTTGAAAGACAAAAAGAACACAGAACAGGGCGGGATTCACCGCACCTTGTGCACTCAAGTGAATTCTTAGTCGGTTGAGCCATTGCTCCACCGCAATGAGTGCAGATTACTAATTCAGTGCACTCTCCACACGCTAAGAGACGTGAACGTCCAGTTCGATTAAGAACAACTACGGGACGTTCAGCGTTTTTTAAAGCATCAACAGTCACTCTAGGCCACAAGCCTCTTACAGATAGCTCATCTTCACGAGGGTCAACGACCCGCACCTTTGACCACGCTTGTTTTTCATCTTCACGGCCGACGTTGACCATTCGGGCATGGTGACATATTTCTGGAGTTGGTATAGGAGAGATAAAAACAGCTGGGATTTCTTCCCGTTGTGCTCTCTCAACTAACACGTCTCGAGCATTCCAAGTAGGGGCACTCTCCTCTTGGAAAGATTCGTCGTGTTCATCAATCATCAAAATCGCCGCTAAATCCTTTACGGAGGCAAACGCCGCAGATCGACTTCCAACTATTGTCCCACCCGACAGACCGACGCTCCAATCGGTGTTGTATGCGCCAACGTAAACCCCCAACCGCTTTAGTCGACTAGTGACTATATTTGTTTCTGCAACAGAAGGAAGAAGGATTAAAGCATTTCCTTTTGATACTGCTCCAAGGATATAAGGCCACCGATCACCGTTGGGAGGTAGACGGACGACAGTGGTTCCAGATATAAATGCGCTTTCAACCTTCTGATTTTTAGGCATATCGATAACTTTTGTTATGCGCTCTGGAGGAATAGCTTTAATCATCCTTCGTGGACTCGAAGTTTTTAGCAGCCGTGAAACTGGCCCATGCCACCGTTTTGCCGCCCAGCGAGCCAAACTGACAACTTGAACAGAAGGGCCTTCACTGCTTAACTTTTTCAACGGCTGAAGTGTGATACCGGCGACGCTTTCCGGATTTATTTCACTAACCCAAGCACCAATAGAACGGTTACCAAGTTGAATACGAACCATCGAACCAACCCTAATTCGGGAAGCTAATCCATTTTCGGCCCAATCAGGAGGAACCGAATAATCAAATTCTTTAGAGACTGCAGGTAAGTCAGGTATAACCCGAACTGATAACGGAGCGAGATTCTTTGGATGTCCCATCAATTACCCAGCTTATTGAAAAGATCTAACGAATGTATAGGATTTGGAAGCTCTAAAGGCCGAGAGCGCTCTGCAAATCTTCGACCTTATCAACTTGCTCCCAAGTGAATCGCTTATCATCTCGACCAAAATGCCCGTAAGCTGCCGTTGCAGCATAAATTGGCCTACATAGATCTAATTCATGGATGATAGCTGCCGGACGTAAATCAAAGATATCGACGATCGCTTTCTCAATTGCCTCAGGATCTACCTTCTCTGTTCCGAATGTTTCAATCAAGACTGACATCGGTCGGGCAACGCCAATCGCGTATGCAACTTGGATCTCACAACGATCTGATGCCCCAGCTGCTACAACATTTTTGGCTATCCAACGTGTTGCATAAGCAGCACTTCGATCTACCTTCGAAGGGTCTTTACCAGAGAATGCCCCACCTCCGTGACGTGCCATGCCCCCATAAGTATCAACGATGATCTTCCTACCTGTAAGGCCCGCATCTGCAACAGGGCCTCCCCTTACAAATCGCCCGCTCGGATTGACATAGGTGTTGTATGAGTCATCCTTAAATTCCTCAGGAATTATCGGGCGGATGACATGCTCCAGGAGATCAGGAGCGATTTGTCTATCGGTATCAATCCCATCGTTATGTTGAGTAGAAACAACGACATTCTCTAGACGAACAGGTTTACCGTCTTTGTACTCTACGGTGATCTGCGTTTTCCCATCAGGGCGAAGATACGGGATAACCCCGCTCCTTCGGACCTCTGTCAGCTGATAAGCCATTCGATGAGCAAGATCTATGGGCAACGGCATATATGAATCAGTTTCATTAGTAGCGTACCCAAACATGAGACCTTGATCCCCAGCTCCTGTAGCATCCCATTCATCAGTAGTTTGACCTGAGCGTGACTCATGCGAAGAGTCAACTCCTTGGGCTATATCACTCGATTGCTCATCAAGCGCAACCATCACACCACATGTCCTGCCATCAAAACCTAGAGAAGGATCATCATAACCGACTCGACAAATAGTCCCTCGGACTATTTCTGGAATATCAACATATGCATTTTCTGTGCTTATCTCTCCGGTAACTATTGCTATGCCAGTCGTTACAAGGGTTTCACACGCAACTCGTGATTTTGGGTCAGCCTCTATAAGCGCATCTAGGATCGAGTCAGATATTTGATCCGCTAGTTTATCCGGATGTCCTTCAGTGACTGATTCAGATGTAAATGTATATGATGAGGTCATAATGTAAATTCTAGATTTAATTCAGAAAAAATGTATTCTGTGAAGTTAATGCTACTTTCTCAATTCGGTTACCGCATCAAGGATTCTATCAGCTACTACTCGCTTACTTGAAAGAGGGACAGTGGTGTTCCCTTCATCGGATAACAACAAGACTTCGTTTGTATCATAAGAGAATCCAGTATTGGGTGCAGTGACATCGTTGGCAACAATCAAATCCAGATTCTTCCTTTCTAATTTATCTTTAGCGTTTTTTTCTAATTCTTCGGTTTCTGCAGCAAAACCAACAATTGTCTGATGAGGTAACTTCCCTTCGCCTAAGTCAACCAAAAAATCGTACGTAGGTTCAAGTTCCAGATTTGAAGATAATGATGTTTTCTTTAATTTTTGATCGGCTGGATTTGCCGGCTGAAAGTCGGCAACAGCGGCAGCCATGATAATCACATCATGGTTTTCTGCACAAGACATTACGACTGACCGAAGGTCGTCTGCTGTCTCAGCACAGAGCACCTGTGTCCCTATAGGTGCCTCACGATCGACCGTTGTTACCAAAGTAACTGCAGCTCCTCTAGCTACAGCGGCTTCAGCAATTGCATACCCCTGTTTGCCAGATGAACGATTAGTGATAAACCGAACGGGATCTATGGGTTCTCTCGTTCCGCCAGCCGTGACTAGAATTTTCAAGTCTGCTAAGTCGTTAGGAACCAATACGCGTTCAACCGCTGAAACGTTTGACTGCGTTGAAGCTAAGCGACCTTGGCCAATATCCCCTCCAGCCAACTTTCCATCTTCAGGCGCAATTATAACGACACCCCTGTTCTGCAACGTTCGGATATTGTCTTGCACCGCTGGATGCTCCCACATCTCAGTGTGCATAGCTGGACATAAAACTACTGGAGCTCTGCTTGCAAGAAGAGTGGCGGTCAACAAATCACTAGAGATACCTGCAGCGTAAGTACCTATCAGTCTCGCAGTAGCTGGAGCAACCAGTATTACATCTGCTTCCTGACCTAAAGTAGTGTGTGGTATAGGATCATCCTCTTCCCAGAGTGAGGACTTCACTGGTTCGCTAGCTAAAGCGCTTAACGTAACTTCGCCGATAAATTTCTTTGAACCTGAAGTCATCACTGGTACAACATGAGCGCCTTGTTCCATCAAACGACGACAGACATCTACAGCTTTGTACGCAGCTATTCCTCCGCTAATCCCTAAGACGACCTTTTTACCCGAAATCATGATTAACCTATGACTTACTCTGTCTCAGTTTGTTCAACGACCACATCAATATCGACGTCATCGAGAACTTCTTCTCTCATCTCACCTGCAACTACTTTTCCAGCAATTATTTCTTCAAAAGCTATCGTAAGTGGTTTCGTAGAAACCGATGTTACCTGAGGCGGGATAGATGCTCCATGGCTATCTCCAAGCTGGTACATATAGGCATTTATTTGTCTAGCCCTCTTGGCGCCAAGTGTCGCAAGTCGGAATTTAGAGCCTTCTTTACCTTCTTCTGCAGAACGTTCAAGAAGTCCTTCAATTTCTGGGGAAATCATCGATTCGCTTTCGGTAGACATTTTTTCTCCATATTTGGGCAATAATGATTAGGCGTTCAGTCTAGCTCTTGTTTATCCGCCTTTTGACAGTTCCAGCAACCTTTCGCGCTACTCTCAAAGCTTCCGAGACCGATACAAGCTAATAATTGATTGAATCTCAGCTACTGCCTTTTCAAGATCATCGTTTATGACAAAAATAGCTCCTAATTCACTAGCATTACTTCGTTCCCTCTCACCTTCTTGAATTCTGCGTTGGACCTCTTCTTCACTATCTCCCCTTCCACGAAGTCGCTGTGCTTGATCTTCAATTGTTGGGGTATCAACAAAGACCATCAAACAATCAAGGCCTTGTTTCGTTACAGATTGAGCTCCCTGCACATCAATTTCAAGCAGTACATCTTTCCCCTCAGGTGGAGTTGGCCAGGGAGTCGCATAAAAATTTCCGTGAAATTCTGCCCATTCGAGAAAAGCCCTATCCTGAATAGCTTTCTCGAAAGCTTTCTCGGTTACAAAGACGTACGAATCTTCATCTTCGCCATCCCTTCGGGAGCGAGTTGTCCAACTTTTAGAAAGCCAGAGATTCTTATCTCTTTCAACTAATAGCTCAGCGATTGTTCCCTTTCCGACCCCACCGGGACCGGATACAACAATCAACATAATGGATCTGTTAGTTGAACTCGGCTAGTAACGCCGCTCGCTGCTGGTCTCCAAGGCCACGAAGGCGTCTGCTTTCTGCAATTCCTATGGACTCCATGAGTCTTCTCGCTTTGACTTTTCCAATTTTTGGCATTGACTCAAGTATTGCAAGAACTTTTGTTCTGCTGACAATTTCATTTTGGTCTGATATCTCCAGAACCTGTCGCATAGAAAGTGAGCCCATCTTTATACGAGCTTTCAACTCGGCCCGTACTCGACGTGCTTCGGCAGCCTTTTCAAGGGCAGCTTTTCGCTGAGCATCTGTAAGTTTAGGTGGTGATGGCATGTCCTAAGATTAGTTCTGAGCTGCTGGCTAGTGGTGCATTTCCTCGAAGTGATTGCTACAAGTGTTCCAATTCTTTGTGGATTCCTCTGGATGCCTGAATAGGATCTTCCGCTTGGGTAACCGCTCGTCCAACGACAAGAACACTTGCTCCATCGTTAATAGCTTGAGCAGGAGTCGCTACTTTCTTTTGATCATGTGAATCAACTCCGGATGGCCGTATCCCTGGTACAACAGTTATCAAGTCTTGAGCGGTTTTGTTAACTAGGTGCAAGTCGTGAGCTGAACAGACTAGTCCACGACAACCCGAATCTTTAGCTATCAGGATTCGATCTTGCATCAGTTCTTCATTAGAGGTCGAATCACTTGTAAGAATTGTTACTCCGAGAGCAACGGGGTCACCAATTCCGGCATTCCTAGCTCCTTCTAAAAGACCTTCGACGCCTGCAGAAACCATCTCACTCCCGCCAGCAGTATGCAGTGTAAGATAATTCACCCCAAGAGAACCTAAAACTCTCGCTGCACGATGGACAGTGTTGGGAATATCATGCAACTTAAGATCTAGAAAAATTTTATAACCCATCTGTTGAAAGGTGCCGATAACTTCAGGCCCCGCGGCACTATAGAGCTCCAATCCAATTTTAAGAACGCCAAAATAAGGCTGTAATTCTCTAGCAAGCCGAACTCCTGCAACCAAATCATCAACGTCCAAAGCTAACGCAAGTCTATTTTTCGTTTCGGCTTCGGAATATTCAGAATTAACCATTGATTTCACTTTCTACTCTGGAGCCAAACTTGTTTGGCTCTTCCCTACTATTGCGGCTAGTTGACTAACGGAATTTTTGCGGCACCATCGAGATAGACCCTTAATAACTTTCTTTGAAATTCTTGGGTCGGCAAAATTTGCAGTTCCAATCTGGATTGCATTAGCCCCTGCCATCATAAATTCGAGTGCATGGACTGAAGATGCTATACCTCCAACACCAATTATTGGAATATCCGGAAGTGCTTTTCTAACATCAAAAACTGAACGGACCGCCACGGGTCGTATCGCTGGACCACTGAGGCCACCTCCTCCAGCTCCAAGTAATGGCCTTCCAGTCTCTATATCGATCACCATACCTAAAAGGGTGTTTACTAGAGTTAAAGCATCAGCTCCACCCTCAATGGCAGCATGAGCGATTTCAACCAAATCGGTTGTATTAGGGCTTAGTTTTGCCCATCTAGGTCTATTGACGCTCTCGGTTGCAGCTAAAACTGACCGAGTCATTGTGGCTGAATGCGCAAAGATTCTTCCTCGGTCCTCGACATTTGGGCAAGAAACATTGACTTCAACAGCGACTACTTCTCTCGGAAGATCCCGACAAAATTTTGCTGCCTCTTGGTATTCTTCGATCGATCGACCCCAAATACTCAGAACTATTGTGGCTCCTAAGTCTATTAAGTTCGGCATTTCTGTTTCTGCCCATTCACTTAGCCCCGGTCCCTGCAAACCAACGCTATTGATCATTCCAGCTGGGGTCTCGTGAACCCTCGGAGCGGGGTTGCCTTCCCATGGATAGACAGAAAGACTTTTTACGACAATGGCACCTAGCTCGCTTAAATCAACAAATGATGAGAACTCTATGCCATGGCCAGCAGTTCCCGAAGCAAGCATCACAGGATTTTTTAATTTTACGTGGCCTACACTTGTCTTAAGAGTTGATTCAGGCTGATTTTTGTTTTCTGAGAAGGGCATCTCTTATATTTCCAATTGTTGTTGAGCAGATGAAATAGTGTGGAAATGTTGAAGTGGGCGAACCCGAAGAGTGTGGCTACGCCAGTCAACTAAGCCTTTAGCTAGAGCAAGGCCTGCCGAAGCAGTGGTTAGGAGGGGAATCCCCTGTTCCGCTGCAGCTTTTCGGATATGGCCGCCGTCAGCTCTTGGACCTCGTCCGCGGGGTGAGTTAATAACTAATCTAATTTTTCCAGATTCAATCAGTTCAATTGCAGTAGTTCCACTCTTATCACCTAACTTGGCGATAACATCGATAACTTCAATATTTGCTTTATTAAGGGCAGATGCTGTACCACTAGTTGCGGCAATAGTAAATCCAAGTTGGGCTAGAAGAGAAGCGGTTTCGACACCAATATCTTTGTCTCTATCTGCAAGAGAAAGAAACACAGCACCTTGTTCAGGGAGCGCCATTCCTGCAGAAATTTGACTTTTAGCAAACGCTAAACCGGGAGTCATGTCAATCCCCATAACTTCCCCAGTTGAACGCATTTCCGGTCCAAGGATTGCATCAGTTTCTGGGAATCTATTGAAAGGGAGAACTGCTTCCTTCACAGAGACATGATTCCCAGCAGTCTTATGGACTAGCCCCCCGTTGTTGCGTAAGGTTTCTAAGGATTCACCAAGCATTACTCTTGCCGCTACCTTAACAAGTGGTATCCCTATTGCCTTTGAAACAAAAGGAACAGTCCTCGAAGCTCGGGGATTAGCTTCGATTACAAACACTGTTTCGGATTCTCCGACTTTTTTGACAACATATTGAATATTGATTAAGCCAACCACCTCAAGTCGTTCAGCGATCCGATTTGTGTATTCTTCTATAGTTGCCAAAGTAGTGGCGCTTAGGTTCTGTGGAGGAAGCATACATGCACTGTCACCTGAGTGAACCCCAGCTTCCTCAACGTGTTCCATTATCCCGCCAATAAAAATATCTCCCTGATTATCACGAATCGCATCTACGTCAACTTCAATTGCGTCTTCCAAAAACCGATCTACTAGAACTGGACGTTCCGCAGATAACCCACCTTCACGGCCCAGAGTCCCCTGCAGCGATATTTCATGCATTGAATCGCGAAGTTGCTCATCATCGTAAACAATATTCATTGCTCTTCCACCCAGAACATACGAAGGTCGAACAAGGACTGGATACCCTACTCTGTTAACGATGGATAAGGCTTCCTCGAAACTCACCGCTGTCCCTCCCGGCGGTTGCGGGATCTCTAACTGGGAGCAGACAGCATTCCATCTTTCACGATCTTCAGCTAAATCAATAGAATCAGGAGAAGTGCCAACAATTATTTCTGGTGATAATGCGTTAGCTAGTTTCAGCGGGGTTTGGCCACCAAGTGCTACGATTACTCCCGCAATTCCAGGACCATTGACTGCTATACCGGATTCTTTCTCCACCGCAATGATATTGAGAACATCCTCTTCTGTTAACGGCTCGAAAAAGAGACGGTCACTGGTGTCGTAATCGGTTGAAACCGTCTCTGGGTTGCAATTTACCATGACAGTTTCATAACCAATTTCCCTTAACGCAAAGCTTGCATGGACACAGCAGTAGTCAAATTCGATTCCTTGCCCGATACGGTTCGGTCCTGATCCAAGAATAATTACTTTAGGTTTATCTGATGCGGCAACTTCATTGTCGTCTTCATATGTCGAATAATGGTATGGGGTCTCAGCTTCAAACTCCGCACTACACGTGTCGACAGTCTTAAAGACAGGAGTAACCCCTAG